>MVQO01000082.1 GCA_002067585.1 Syntrophorhabdus sp. PtaB.Bin027 | reverse complement strand
AATCGTATAAGGATCCCACTCTGCAAGGACATGACCGCTCTTCACCTTCTGTCCTTCTTCGATTTTCAGTTTTGCGCCGTATATAACGTGATATTTTTCTCTTTCTCTGCCTGTCTCATCTTCGATGGCAACCTCACCGTTCCTGTTCATAACTACAGGTACACCTTCTCTGTTCAGGATGGTCTTCACGTTAAGAAGCTTCACATAACCGTCATTTCGGGCTTCTAGGGTTGACTGTTCTACACGCCGCGATGCAGCACCGCCGATATGGAAGGTTCTCATAGTAAGCTGGGTACCCGGCTCACCGATTGACTGGGCAGCAATAATACCAACAGCTTCTCCTATACTAACAAGTCTACCTCGTGAGAGGTCCCTTCCGTAACAAAGAACACATACCCCTCTTCTTGATCTACATGTGAGAACCGACCGGATCCTGATCTTTTCAAAGCCTGCATCTTCTATTTTCTTAAGGTGGCTCTCTGTAATTTCTTCATTCCGTCTGACAATAATCTCACCTGTGTCAGGGTCTTTCAGGTCTTCGAGGACAACCCTTCCCAGTATTCTCGCATCAAGACGTTCAATAATTTCACCACCTTCAGTGAGGGCACCCACTTCGATGCCGTCAAAGGTGCCGCAATCATGTTCAGAGACCACAACGTCCTGTGATACATCAACAAGTCTCCTTGTCAGATATCCCGAGTTTGCAGTCTTTAATGCGGTGTCTGCAAGGCCTTTTCGTGCACCGTGGGTAGACACAAAGTACTGAAGTACGTCCAACCCCTCTCTAAAGTTGCTTGTAATTGGTGTTTCTATAATCTCACCAGAAGGCTTGGCCATAAGACCCCTCATTCCTGCAAGCTGCCTGATCTGCTGGGCATTACCTCTCGCACCGGATTGAGCCATAATAAAGATGGGGTTGAGGCTGTTCTGATACTCTGGTTTCCCACTCGGGCTTATGACTGGTTTGCCCTCAAGGTCAACCACTTTTTCAGAACCGAGCTCATCCATTAACTCCTTGGCGATCTCCTCTGTTACATTTGCCCAGATGTCGATGACCTTGTTGTAACGTTCACCGTCAGTGATCAAGCCTTCTGCATGTTGTCTCTGAACATCGAGGACATCTTTGTTCGCTCTGTCAATAAGTTGTTTCTTCTTATCTGGTACTTTCATGTCATCGATGCATATAGAAATACCGCCAAGGGTAGCATAGTGGAAACCCAGGTCTTTGAGTTTGTCAGAGAGAATAACCGTGCACTTCTCTCCTGCTTCCCGGTAACACTTGTCCACAAGAAGGCCGATCGTCTTTTTATCCATAACCCTGTTAATGATGCTGAACATTTCGTCGAGAACAGATCGCCTTCTGTCCGGTTCCAGCTCAGACAAAGCATCTTCGACTATATCACGGAGCATTATCCTTCCTGCGGTTGTTTCCACGAGCGTGCCACCGAGTCTGACCTTAACCCGGGAATGGAGATCTACCTCTCCCGAATCATAGGCAATCCTCACTTCCTCAGGGTCTGCAAACACTTTACCTTCACCCTTTCTGCATTTTCTCTCTATAGTTAGGTAGTATAGGCCAAGAACGATGTCTTGCGTGGGTACAATGATGGGCCTACCGTTTGCAGGCGACAGAATGTTGTTTGTGGACATCATCAGCACCCGTGCCTCGGTCTGTGCCTCAACCGAGAGCGGTATATGAACCGCCATCTGGTCTCCATCGAAGTCTGCGTTATAAGCCGGGCAAACAAGAGGATGGAGCTGGATGGCCTTCCCGTCAATGAGATGGGGCTCAAAGGCCTGGATGCCAAGGCGGTGCAGCGTGGGAGCCCTGTTCAAGAGAACAGGGTGTTCCTTAATAACCTCGTCAAGAACGTCCCATACCTCCGGCCGCTCTTTTTCCACAATCTTTTTTGCATTTTTAATGGTAGTTGCAAAGCCTTTTTTGATAAGCCTGTTATAGACAAAGGGCTTGAAAAGCTCCAGGGCCATATATTTAGGAAGCCCGCACTGGTGGAGTCTCAGTTCCGGCCCCACTACGATGACAGATCTCCCGGAATAGTCGACCCTTTTCCCAAGAAGATTCTGTCTGAACCTGCCCTGTTTACCCCGAAGCATATCACTCAGCGATTTGAGGGGTCTTTTACTGGTACCGGTAACTACCCGTCCCCGCTTAGAATTGTCAAAAAGAGCATCCACTGCCTCCTGGAGCATTCTTTTCTCATTCCTTATAATGATCTCAGGTGCATTAAGCTCCATAAGCCTTTTTAGTCTGTTATTCCTGTTAATAACCCTCCTGTAGAGGTCATTGAGATCAGATGTGGCAAACCTTCCACCATCCAGGGGGACAAGGGGACGGAGCTCGGGTGGAAGAACTGGGATTATATCGAGAATCATCCATTCCGGTTTTACACCTGAAACTTTAAATGCATCCACCACGCGCAAGCGCCGGGCGAGCTTTTTCTTCTTCGCATCGCTTGATGTTTCCCTCATTTCGTCTCTGAGCTGTTTCGTCAGCGTGTCAACATCTATTTTTTTCAGGCACTCCCTCATCGCCTCGGCACCGATGCCGGCGACAAAATCAGGCCCGTATTTCTCCATTGCTTCAAGATACTTTTCCTCGGATATGAGTTCGCAAAAGTCGTACGGTGATGATGCCGGCTCAATAACAATATACATTTCAAAGTAGAGCACCCGTTCAACTTCTTTAATGGTAAGTTCAAGCAAGGTTCCAATCTTGCTGGGCATGCTTTTCAGAAACCAGATATGGGCAACAGGACAGGCAAGCTTAATATGGCCCATCCGCTCTCTCCTCACCTTTGACTGGATTACTTCAACACCGCACTTCTCGCAAATGATGCCCCGGTGCTTCATCCTTTTATATTTGCCGCATATACATTCGTAGTCCTTCACAGGACCAAAGATCTTGGCGCAGAAAAGGCCATCCCTTTCAGGTTTAAAGGTTCTATAATTGATAGTTTCCGGTTTCTTCACTTCCCCATATGACCACTTCTCTATCAGTTCGGGGGAAGCAAGTGATATTTTGATGGCCGTGTAACTCAACGGATCCTTCTGTTTGTCGTAAACCTTAAAATAATCTTCCAATTTACTGCCTCCTTCGTTAAAAGGTTACATTATTCTTCTTTCACCAGATCCACATTTATGCATAAGCTCTGCAACTCTTTTACCAAAACATTGAATGACTCAGGGAGACTTGGCTCAAGAACATCCTCTCCCTTTACGATCGCTTCATAAGCCCTTATCCTTCCGTTCACATCATCCGATTTAATAGTGAGAAACTCCTGGAGTGAGTACGCAGCACCATACCCCTCAAGCGCCCATACTTCCATTTCCCCAAGTCTCTGACCGCCAAACTGTGCCTTGCCCCCCAGAGGCTGCTGGGTGACAAGAGAATAGGGCCCTATGGACCTTGCGTGGATTTTATCATCCACAAGGTGGTGCAGCTTGAGGAAATACATATAACCGACTGTTATCTTGTGGTGAAATGGCTCTCCTGTCCTTCCGTCGTAAAGGATTGTCTGCCTGCTATCAGCCAGACCTGCCATCTTGAAAAGATCCTTGATCTCATTTTCTTTGGCGCCATCAAAGACAGGAACAGCTATGCGAATTCCTTCTCTCATAGTATTTGCAAGGGCAACAACCTCTTCTTCGCTCAATTTATCGATAAAGCTTTTCAGTTCGCCACGGTTAAATATCTTTTTCAAATAGGCTTTAATTGCATCAGAAGCACAGCTTGCTCTATAATAGCCGTCTACCAGGTCGCCGATTCGCTTTCCAAGCTCTTTTGCTGCCCAGCCAAGATGTGTTTCCAGAATCTGGCCGGCATTCATTCTCGATGGAACTCCAAGAGGATTCAGCACAATATCGATAGGTGTACCATCTTCCATGAAGGGCATATCTTCTTCTGGGAGTATTACCGACACAATTCCTTTGTTCCCGTGGCGGCCCGATATCTTGTCGCCTACCGCAACCTTTCTTTTCATGGCAACATAGACCTTGATTGTCTTTATGACTCCAGGAGGAAGTTCATCCCCTTTCTTTATTTTGTTGATCTTATCTTCGTAATAGAGTTTGATGATCTCAATCTGGTTTTCTTTGCTATCCAGGATTTTTGATATTTTTGCTTCAAGCTCATTGTCGTTGAAATCGACATCCTGCAGCTTATCAATGCTGATATGATCAATTTTTTCCTTGGTAAATATGTCACCCTTCTTTATGGCAGTCCTTCCACGGCCATCTTTGATATCTGCAGTGGCTGTCTTTCCAAGAAAAAGACTGTTCAACTTCTCTCTCGTGCTTTCAAGTATTATCTTTACCTGATCCTCCTGATCCTTGAGGACATTGGAAACCTCTTTGTCCTCTATATCCCTGCTCCGGTCATCCTTATCAATGCCCCTTCTCGATAATACCTTCACATCGGTCACAATTCCTTCTATACCGTGGGGAACCCGTAGGGATGTATCTTTCACATCACCGGCCTTTTCACCAAAAATGGCGCGAAGCAATTTTTCCTCAGGTGTTAATTGTGTTTCACCTTTTGGCGTAACTTTTCCCACAAGGATATCATTTGGCTTGACTGTGGCTCCGATCCTTATAATTCCGCTTTCATCAAGATCTTTCAGCGTCTCATCTCCCACATTGGGGATATCTCTCGTTACCTCTTCCTTACCCAGCTTTGTGTCACGAACCACACACTCCAGTTCTTCAATGTGGATAGATGTAAACACATCTTCTTTGACAAGCCTTTCATTGATAAGGACTGAATCCTCATAGTTGTAACCACGCCATGGCATAAAAGCCACCAGGACATTCTTGCCAAGAGCAAGCTCACCCCTGTCTGTTGAAGGACCATCTGCAAGGACATCGCCTTTTTTAACAAAGTCCCCTTCCTTTACGATTACCCTCTGGTTAATACACGTATCCTGATTCGACCTTCTGAACTTAAGCAGATTGTGGACGTCAATCTTCGTTACCGGCTCGTCATGTTTGCTTTTTTCCTCGAATTTAAGGATAATCCTGTTGGCATCAACGCTCTTGATGACTCCGCTATGCTTAGCGGTAATAGTAACCCTGGAGTCTCTTCCCACAACCTTTTCCATCCCTGTTCCAATAATGGGTGCCTCTGTAATGATCAACGGGACAGCCTGCCTCTGCATGTTCGAACCCATAAGGGCTCTGTTGGCATCATCATGCTCAAGGAATGGTATTAGAGATGCAGATGCACTTACAAGCTGCTTCGGAGAAACGTCCATGTAATCTACCTGGTCTGGACCGATGAGGTAGAAGCCTCCCCCTTTCTGTGCTGATACGAGCGGTTCCTTGAATTTCCCATGTTCATCAACAGGGCTATTGGCTTGGGCTATAAAGAACTGTTCTTCTTCGAGGGCACTCAGGTATTGCACCTCATCAGTAACCATCCCTTTCTCAACTTTCCGGTAAGGCGATTCAATAAAACCGTATTCATTCACTTTTGCATATGTTGAAAGAGAAGCGATGAGTCCGATGTTGGGTCCTTCCGGGGTCTCAATCGGGCATATCCTCCCGTAGTGGGTGGGATGTACGTCCCTTACCTCAAAACCAGCTCTTTCTCTCGTGAGGCCGCCAGGTCCAAGGGCGCTCAACCGTCTCTTGTGGGTAATTTCGCTCAATGGGTTTGTCTGATCCATAAACTGTGAAAGCTGGCTTGATGCAAAGAAATCCTTCACAGCCGTTGCCACCGGCTTTGGATTGACAAGGTCATGGGGCATGAGGGTCTCCATCTCGGGGAATGTCAGCCTTTCCTTAATGGCCTTTTCCATACGCACAAGACCCATTCTGAACTGATTTTCCAGAAGTTCCCCCACTGTCCTTACCCTTCTGTTGCCCAGGTGATCTATGTCATCTCCCGCTCCCCTCCCGTCTTTGAGTTCCAGGAGGTGTTTCACAACCTCAATGATATCATCTCTCCTCAATGTGGAAACATCAAGGGGTATATCGAGCGACAACCGGTGATTTATTTTAAGCCTGCCCACCCTTGAAAGATCATAGCGTTCCGGGCTGAAAAACATGTTGTGGATAAGTGCTTCGGCAAATTCAATGGTTGGCGGATCACCCGGCCGAAGTTTACGGTATATTTCGAGGAGGGCGTCTTCTTTCGTATTCACCTTATCAGTTTCAAGGGTATTCCTCAATGAAGGGCTGACGTTGAGATTGTCTATAAAGAGCACTTCGAAGGTTTTCACCTTCTTCTTGGCAATCGTTTCAAGATCCTCCTTCGTTATCAGCTTATTAATGGGAATCAAGGCTTCTTTTGTCTTTGGATCAATAATCTCGGAGGATGTAACCCTGCCAATTATGTCATCTTCTTCTACAGGTATTTCTTTGATGTTGGCTGCCTCCATCTTTTTGACGTCCGCCCTGCTTATCTTTTTGTGTTTTTTGATGAGAACCTCATCGGTTTTGGGATTGAGAATATCGTGGTGTGCTTTTTGACCGATAAGGAGGGCAAGGGGGGTCTCCTTGTAGAGCTTGCCTTCTTTTATGATGACTCTTTCTTTTTGGTAAAAATAGTCCAGTATCTCTTTCTCCGTATAACCCAATGCTTTCAGAAGGAGGGTTACTGGAATTTTCTTCTTCTTATCTATGCGAACATACACAAGTTCCTTGCTGTCAAACTCAAAATCAAGCCATGAACCTCTGTATGGAATAATTCGAGCTGTATAGGCAAGTGTCCCGCTTGTGGTAGATTTGGCCTGATCAGCATCAAAGTAAACTCCTGGCGATCTATGAAGCTGGCTAACAATGACCCTTTCTGTGCCATTGATGATAAAAGTTCCCCTTTCAGTCATAAGTGGAATCTCGCCAAAATACACATCCTGTTCCTTAACAGCCCGTATATCCTTGGTTTTTGTTATGGAATCGATATTCCAAACAACGAGTCTGATGGTAACTTTCATCGGTGCGGCAAAGGTTAGACCTCTGAAAAGGCACTCTTCCTCGGAATTTTTTGGATCACCCATTTCGTATTTGACAAATTCAAGAGACGTTGTGTCATGTGAGTCTTTAATGGGAAATACACTTTTGAAAACCGCCTGTAAACCAATGTTCTCTCTTTTTTCTGGGGCAATATCTCTCTGGAGAAAGTTAATATATGAATCAAGTTGGATTTCAATGAGGTTAGGGATATCAAGAATCTCCTTGATCTTGCCGTAATTCTTCCTGAAAATCTTGTTATTGAAGGTTTCCCTCATATTGTTTTTCACCTCATATTATTCGGGGTTCAAGAGGTCAAGGGTTCGGGAGTCTGTCGAGTCAGACATAGTTTGACCCTTTCCGTCGAACCCTTGTACCATCATGTTTACTCTACTTTGACCTGGCCGCTCACTTCTTCGAGTTGTTTCTTGATGTTTGCTGCTTCGTCTTTCGAAACTCCCTCTTTAACAGGTTTTGGCACGCCCTCTACAAGGTCTTTTGCTTCTTTCAAGCCAAGACTTGTTATAGCTCTTACAACTTTAATGACCTGGATTTTTTTGTCTGCCTCATAGCCAGTAAGGATTACGTCAAACTCGGTTTTCTCTTCCGCTGCTTCAACTACCGGAGCAGCGCCCGCGGCTGCCGGAGCAGCGCCCGCAGCCATAACAGGCATTGCTGCAGTAACTCCAAATTTCTCCTCTAAATCCTTTATAAAATCAGATAGTTCAAGAACTGTCATGTTCTCTATAAATTGAATTACATCTTCTTTTGTAACGCTCATGTATTACCTCCTTTACCCTTGTTCTTTTTGAATTTTGATTGCATTCAGCGTCATCATTAGTTTGTTCATATTACCTGAAAGCACATAAAGGAATCTTTGTGGCATACCTTGCAACAAGCCAAGGAATTTGCCAACCAGTACATCTTTTGATGGAATCGTGGCAAGTTTCAGAATTTCTTCCGATGTTATGACCCTGGTGCCAAGAAATCCCCCTTTCAGTTTCAGGTTTGGTATATCCTTAGCAAGACCGGATAAAACCTTAGCTGCACTTGAAGGATCCTTATTGATGCAGATAATGGCATTGGGCCCTTTGAACTTATCCTGCAATACCTCAGCCTTTGTCCCTCCTGACGCAATCTTAAGGAGCGTATTTTTCACAACGTTGAATTCTACATCAACATTGCTGAGCTCCCTTCTCAGTTTTGTCATCTGACTCATGTTTGTCCCGCTGTACTCAGCAAGAAACATGGCATTGAGACTGGCAAGTTTTGCCTTCAATTCCTCAACTATCTTTTCCTTCTTTTGTCGTTCCAATGGTTTTCATCCCTCCTTTCTGAAAAATTTATATGGAAAGTCAGGAAAGCGACGCTGTAATAAATCTCGGTAGGCCGTATTCGTTTAATCCCGTTTTTCGGAACACCTACTTTCTCTGACTTATTCCCTATCTGCTCAAATTTCTAACATATGCTGGGTCAATTTTTATACCCGGGCTCATGGTTGTGCAAATGGCGATGCCTTTCACATACGTCCCTTTGCTCGAAGGTGGTTTCAATCGTACGATTGCATCGAGGAGTGAGTTAACATTTTCAAGGATTTTTTCTTTTCCAAAGCTTATTTTACCAACAGGGATATGGAGGTTACCAGCCTTATCGACTCTAAACTCTACCCTCCCTGCCTTCATCTCTTTTACGGTCTTTGCTACATCAAATGTGACTGTTCCAACTTTCGGGTTAGGCATAAGCCCTCGAGGACCTAGCACTTTACCGAGTTTGCTCACCATTGCCATCATATCAGGTGTCGCAATTGCCTTATCAAAGTCCAGCCAGCCTTTTTGTATTTTCTCGATAAGCTCCTCAGCTCCAAAGAAATCTGCACCAGCTTCTTCAGCCTCTTTTTCTTTCTGCCCCTTGGCAAAAACAAGCACTCTAACCTTTTTACCTAATCCGTTCGGAAGGGCAACACTCCCTCTGACCATCTGATCGGAATGTCGTGGATCAACACCAAGCCGCAGTGCGATTTCTACAGTCTCATCAAATTTTGCATAGGTCATCTGGGGAAGAAGATCCAGGGCTTCCTCCATATCATATCTCTTTTCGCGGTCGACCTTTTTTATTGCTTCAGCGTATTTCTTTGCTATTTTCGCCATGTGTACTCCTTCTATAAAAACATATTGGCCATCAGCAGTACAGCTCTGTCAGCTGCCAGCAGTAAATCATGGATCTTTGTTGCTGAAAGCTGTGGGCTGTGCTGAAAGCTTTTTTATCCTTCCACAACCTCAAGGCCCATGCTTCTGACTGAGCCCTCAATTATTTTCATAGCCCCCTCGATATTTTTTGCATTGAGGTCTACCATCTTGAGCTGGGCTATCTCTTTAACCTGTGACTTCGTAATACTTCCTATCATCTCCTTTTTTGGGTTGTTAGAACCTTTTGCGAGTTTTGCGGCTCTTTTGATAAGAAAGGCAGCAGGCGGTGTCTTCGTAACAAAGGTAAAAGTTCTATCGGAAAAAATCGTGATCAACACCGGGATCACTGTTCCTTCTTGAGTTTTTGTTTTTTCGTTGTAAGCTTTGCAGAATTCCATGATATTTACCCCGTGCTGGCCTAAGGCCGGTCCCACTGGAGGTGATGGAGTTGCCTGACCTGCTTGCAATTGCAATTTGACCAAAGCAACGACTTTTTTTGCCATTTTCTAACTCCTTTAGATTTTTTCTATCTGAATGAAATCAAGTTCAACTGGCGTTGTTCTCCCAAAAATATTGAGCAGAACCTTTACCTTGCCCTTCTCGGGCTTTATCTCTTCCACATTACCCGTGAAGTTAGCGAATGGCCCTTCGGTAACCTTAACACCATCACCTTTTTCGAACCTGATTTTGGGTTTTATCTTTCCCTTCCCTTCCTGGATTGCGTAAATGATCTCATCCACTTCGTGGTCTGGCAGAGGTGGCGGGTTCATCTTATCATATCCTACAAAGCCGGTAACCTTTGGCGTATTCCGGACCAGATACCATGTATCGTTGTTCATGACCATATTCACTATAATGTAACCCGGGAACACAGTACGCTGTGATTTTTTTACCTGCCCCTTCACTTTTTCCATAATGATTTCAGATGGTACAATTATATCCCCGAAAAACTCTTCCATCTTGACGTTTTTGATGTTTTCTTCGAGGTTCTCTTTGACTTTCTGTTCATAGCCAGAATACGTGTGGACCACATACCATTTCTTTTCCATCTGATTATCTCTTTATTTTGCCAGATTATCCTCTTAAAATTGCCTGAATCAGTCGAGCCAACCCCACATCAACAATACCAAGAAATATGGCTGATATAAAAACAGTTATTAACACAATATAGGTGCCCTTCAGGGCGTCTTTTCTTGAAGGCCATGTGATTCTTTTCCCTTCTAGATACACTTCTCTGAAATATGCCTTTACAACCTCAATCTTCTCTTTGACATCCATGGCATCTCCATATTTTTCAGGCCAGGAGGGATTCGAACCCCCAACACCCGGATTTGGAGTCCGGTGCTCTATCCGTTAGAGCTACTGGCCTTTTATTTTGTCTCTCTATGCGGGGTATGCCTCTTGCAAAATCTGCAGAACTTCTTTATTTCAAGTCTGCCTGGTGTTTTTTGTTTGTTTTTTGTTGTTGTATAATTTCTATTCTTGCACTCTGTGCATGCAAGCGTTACAAGCTGCCTCATCTTCCATCCCCTCTATTCTATGATCTCGGTGCATACCCCGGCACCTACGGTCTTGCCGCCTTCCCTGATGGCAAAGCGGAGCTCTTTTTCCAGGGCGATGGGGGAGACAAGTTCGATGGTAATGGTGACATTGTCTCCGGGCATAACCATCTCAACGCCTTCGGGGAGCTTGGTGACACCGGTTACGTCAGTGGTTCTGATATAGAACTGGGGACGATAGCCGGAGAAGAACGGGGTATGCCGTCCACCCTCTTCCTTGGTTAAGATATAGGCTTCTCCCTTAAACTTGGTATGGGGGGTAATGGAGCCGGGTTTGGCAAGTACCTGTCCCCTCTCTACTTCGTCTTTCTTCACACCGCGGAGCAGGACTCCCACGTTGTCGCCTGCCTGGCCCTGATCCAAGATCTTGCGGAACATCTCTACTGAGGTGGCAACAGTCTTGACTGTGGGACGGAAGCCGATAATCTCTACTTCCTCTCCAGGTTTGATCACTCCTCTCTCTACACGACCGGTGACAACTGTACCGCGTCCGGAGATGGAGAAGACGTCTTCCACAGGCATGAGGAAGGTCTTGTCCGTATCACGGACCGGCTCGGGGACATAGGCGTCAACAGCAGCCATGAGCTCAAAGATGGCCTTGCAGTCAGGACAGTCAGGGCTGCCGCATCCGTGCTCTAAGGCCTTTAATGCAGACCCCTTGATAATGGGGATCTTGTCACCGGGGAATTCATACTGGGTAAGAAGCTCACGGAGTTCCAGCTCAACCAGCTCGATAAGTTCAGGGTCATCCACCATGTCTACTTTGTTGAGAAAGACCACGATGCTGGGGACACCTACCTGACGGGCTAACAGGATATGCTCTCTGGTCTGGGGCATGGGGCCGTCATTGGCACCAACCACCAGGATGGCTCCATCCATCTGGGCAGCACCGGTGATCATGTTCTTGATGTAGTCGGCATGACCAGGGCAGTCCACATGGGCATAGTGGCGGTTGTCCGTCTCATACTCCACGTGAGAGGTCGCAATGGTGATGCCCCGTTCCTTTTCCTCCGGAGCCTTGTCGATCTGGTCGAAGGGGATCCAGTCCGCCATACCCTTATTCGCCAGACACCGGGTAATCGCAGAGGTCAGGGTGGTCTTCCCGTGATCTATGTGTCCTATGGTTCCTATGTTGACATGGGGTTTCTTTCTTTCAAACTTCTTCTTAGCCATATAGAGCCTCCGT
>MVQO01000081.1 GCA_002067585.1 Syntrophorhabdus sp. PtaB.Bin027 | reverse complement strand
CCTTCTAAAGACTATTCTCAAATGTGGTAAATCTATGAGTATTCACCAATCCTGAAGGGCTCATTGGTGCAACTGACACTGTGCCCAGTGTTTGCACTCTCAAAGTATTCCTCTTACGGAGGTGTAACATGGGAAACCTGAACAACGTTTTCAACCCCGCCAGTGTAGCGTTAATAGGCGCAAGTGACAGGGAGGGTTCGGTTGGCAGAATCGCTCTCACAAACCTGCTCCAGGCTAAAGACAGAAAGATATTTCCAGTAAATCCCGGTAAAAAAACTTTATTGGGTCTTGAATGCTTTCATGACATCGCAAGTATTCGCGATCACATCGATCTTGCTGTTATTGCAACGCCAGCAAGGGAAGTTCCTGGACTTGTGGAAGAATGCGGTAAGGCTGGCATAGGTGGGGCAGTCATTTTCTCAGCCGGTTTTAAAGAAATCGGCGAGGAAGGGAGGTTACTGGAACAACGGGTAACAACCGTGAGGAAGCACTATGGCATGCGCATCCTTGGACCGAATTGTTTGGGTTTTGTCAGACCAAATGCCGGATTAAACGCAACATTCATGAGAACCAGTCCACCATCTGGGCATATTGCTTTCATATCTCAGAGCGGCGCCCTGGGTAGCGCTATACTTGACTGGGCTGTTCATAAGCATGTCGGTTTCAGTATGTTTGCCTCACTTGGCGCGATGATCGATGTAGACTTTGGCGATCTCATCGATTTTCTTGGAGAAGATAATGATACACGAAGTATCTTGATCTACATGGAAGGTGTCGGTAATGCAAAGAAGTTCATGAGCGCTGCAAGGGCTTTCGCCCTGCATAAGCCCATCATAATAATCAAACCGGGAAGATTCACCGAGAGCGCCAAGGCGGCCCGCTCCCACACGGGCTCAATGGCCGGAGATGATGCAATCTATGAGGCAGCTTTTGAAAGGGTAGGTGTGGTCAGGGTCAAAGAGATTTCAGATCTCTTCAACGTCGCTGAAATTCTCGATTCCCGAAAGCTTCCCAAGGGACCACGGCTTGCAATCGTAACAGCAGCAGGAGGCCCCGGTGTCATGGCTATCGATACCCTTGTCGATCATGGAGGGAGAGTTGCCAAACTTTCCGACAAAACCATAGAACAACTGAGCGAGATCTTGCCGCCCTTCTGGAGCAAAGGTAACCCCGTCGATATTCTTGGAGATGCAGATGCCGGTCGATATGGGAACGCAATCAGGATCTGTCTGGATGATTCCGAAGTAGATGGCGTCCTCGTCATCTACGTTCCCATGGATATTGCACCACCCAATCAAGTAGCACAAGCCGTCATTGACAATGCAAACGAGTCGTGGAAGCCTGTGATTGCTGCCTGGATGGGGGGAAAGAAAGTACGTAACGCGATGGAAACGCTTGCACAAAATAATATTCCAAACTATGAAACTCCAGAAGAGGCAGTAAAGGCATACGTGAACATGCAATGGTACAAGAGGAATCTTGAGCTCCTTTATGAGACTCCTGCCGAACTACCGGTTCAGGAAACCCTTCAACTGGACATGTTAAACCTCTTCAAGATGATCTTTGGAGAAAAGGTACGCCTGAAAGCTCTCATCCGGGAAGCCATAAGAGAGGGGAGAACCCTTCTGAACGAGTATGAATCAAAGATATTCCTTGCATCCTACCACATACCTACCACAATGCCTTCTATCGCTCATAATGAAAAGGAGGCAATCACTCTTGCCCGGAATATGGAGTTTCCTGTGGTAATTAAAATTGTCTCTCCAGATATCACTCATAAGACTGATGTTGGTGGTGTTACCGTAGGGATTCGCTCAAAGGAACAGTTGAAGCAGGCTTACCAGCACATGATGACCACCGTGAAAGCGCGGGCGCCGAAGGCTATGATCGAGGGTATTTCCGTCCAAAGGATGATCGAGGATATCGATTATGAAGTGATTCTCGGTTCAAAAAAGGACAAAGATTTCGGCTCTGTCATTCTCTTCGGTATGGGAGGCTTAACAGCAGAGCTTATCAAGGATTTTTCGATCGGTTTCCCTCCTCTTAACCGGACACTGGCAAAAAGACTGATGGAGGAAACCAGGGCCTATAAGCTTATCCAGGGGTGGCGCGGCAAGACACCGGTCAATCTTGATAAACTGGAAACAATACTGGTCCTTTTCTCTTATCTTGTCGCAGGTTTCCCGGAAATAGCAGAAATCGACATAAATCCCCTTGCCATATCAAGAGGCGAAATCTGTGCCATTGACGCGAGAATTATCCTTGATAAGGATTATACAGAGTCTGCTTCTTTTTATCCCCATCTTGTTATTACCCCATACCCGATACGGTTCGTAACCTCATCGAAATTATCGGACGGCACGGAGGTGGTGCTGCGACCGATCATGCCCGAAGATGAACCATTGGAGCGTGAATTTCTTGCTACATTGTCAGAAGAGTCACGCCGGACAAGGTTTTTTTCTGCTTTCAAAAACATATCCCACGAGTGGCTTGTTATGTTCTGCAATATTGACTATGATAGACATATCGCCATGGTCGCTGAGGTAAAGGAAAACGGGGAGAGAAAAATCATCGGTGTTGTGAGGCTTATCCTGAATCCCGATTTCAACTCCGGCGAGGTTGCTGCGCTAGTCCACGACAGGTTTCAGAGAAAGGGTGTTGGACAGAAACTTATGGAAGCTGTCATAAAAATAGCACGGTGGAAAGGGCTGCACGAGATATATGGCGAGGTACTGACGGATAATCAAAAAATGCTCGGACTTTGCAGGAAACTCGGATACAAAACCGAGTGGCTCCCAGGTGGGATAACAAGGATCAGCCTGTCATTGAAATAATGCGAGCGTGTAAAGGAACGATAAATTTTCGATCACACGCTCTCAGCGTAATATCCCATGCAAAGGGAAAATATTGCCTTTGATAGAGTCAATCACCCGCTGTGCATGGACTGTGCATTGTTCTTTTTCCCAACCTTCTACAACATATGGGGGGGTCATCAAGTTGTCCTGCGCCAGTCTCAGGCCCGTACATCATGCCCCCCACAAGACCGGCATGAAGATCCTGAGGCTGAAGTCCACAGAACTCGGCCCATGCCAGTGCCCAAAGAGCAGCCGTTCTGTGTAAGTTGTAGCCCCCTGAACCCAGGGCAAGTATTTTGGGGCATAGATCATTTATCATCGAGATCACACTTCTATACCCATTGCTAGTTAGGTTGAGATTGGCAAGAGGATCATCCCGGTGAATATCACATCCTATGTTCGCTACCACAATATCGGGCTTGAAGTTCTGAATAAGTGGTGGAACAAGAGACTGAAAAACAAAAAGATATAATTAATCATCTGTCCCTGCCCGAAGGGGGATATTGACATTGTATCCAACACCCTCCTTTGATCCTATTTCAGCTTCAGATCCAGTGCCAGGATAAAGGGTTTCTCCAGACTCATGAAGGGATATGCACAGTACTTTGTCTGTTTCGTAAAAAGCATCCTGTACGCCATTGCCATGATGAGCATCGATGTCTATGTATGCGACTCTCTGATCCTTTCTTATAAGGTCGGCAATAGCAACTGCAATATCGTTTATGTAACAGAACCCTTCAGCGTGGTCCTTTCCTGCATGATGGAAACCGCCGAAGGGATTGAAGACAAATCGAGCAATCCCTTGGTTAAGCATCATGGCACCTTCGTGTGTTCCGCTTGATGTAGCCAAAGCATACCGGTACATAGCCCTGAAGACAGGATTATCTTGCGTACCAAGGCCAGCATTAAGCATTTCAACGGTAAATTCTCCTTCTTCTGCTTTCTTCAAGAGTTCTATATACTCTCTCGTGTGAAACAAATAGAGCAACTCCTCGTCCATAAGTGAAGGCGCTATGATTCGTTGATTTTCTTCTGAGATAAGGCCATATCTGTTCAGGAGTTCGGCCATCAGCCGAGCCCGCACCGGCTTGAAGGGATGAGAGGGTTTGTATTCTTGCTGGACAAGATCATATGAATATATTAAGACATGAAGCATAGATACTCTCGTTTTGATCTTCTATTATATCTGTTTTAAGGCTTTGGCACAACCTGGAATCTCTTCGGAGACTGACCATTCACCCCTATGTCCGGGCACACCGAAAGAATTGTGTGAAAGCGGGAGTTTGATTTGGCCGTTGTACTCTGTTACAACTCGTAATATTCAATTCTAGCATTTTACATTGTACTCGTTTTGCAGGTGAAGTCTACCTTTCCCCATTAATCTTCGGTAGCAGTATTGCAGATGGTAATCAACCTCCTTGTGATTTGAACATATTACGTTGATTGAAAGGCATGTAAATTGCTTCCTATGTTACCTATGATGGTGGAGAAAGTATTCTATCCTGTACGCCACGGGAGCTTAGAGCTTAGCTGCAGGTTTTCGAATAAGAACGAAGGAGGTGAGTGCTAAAAGAAGAATCAACGGCACATTTGCAGGATGACTTATCATGCTATGTGTCGAAGATTGTCATTTATATGACAAGCAACAAAAATTATTTATAAGGAGATTTTGACATGAAAAAAGTTTCACTTTGTATCGGTGTTGTTCTGGTTCTTTTTTTAGTATTCGGTGCGCATGCGGCTCCACCACAGGGAGATCTCCGTGATTTTAACGGGACGTGGCTGAAGCTGACCGTTAAGCCCCAGAAGGGATTGGAGTTCACCGGGTACTACTCCATGAATGCACCACAGAAAATGACAGCGGGCGCACGAAAGATCTATGCGTGTATGGATGTCTATGGCGGCTACTCTCCCAATCCCCAGGCATACCTGAGATTCTTTGATAAAGATGGGACCCCCATTGGTCATGGTAATCTTCGATGGAACGCCGGGACGAATCTGGAATTTTTGGGTTACCTAGGTGCCTATATTGCGACGGATGTTACATATATACCCGGTGCAAATGGATTTCCCCTTGCGGAAAGTCTCACCGACACCGAACTGTCCGGCCATGTGAATGTCAAAGGAAACGCTGTGGATAAAATAAAAATCAAGTCGATCTCCGGTGAAGGCATTATCCTGGCACCTGATGCAACGGAAGCAACGGGCAGATTCGCCGGGTTTGGATATATCCTCAACGGCGGCTTTACGCGGGATAAGAACGTCCCCCAGGTCAACCCTGCCTGTGGTGAGATAGTGGAATGGTTCTAAGCACTTATTGAATACGCTGTTCTGACGGAAAACATCCTGCCCATGGGTAACCCCTGTGGGTAGGATTTGTATAGA
>MVQO01000080.1 GCA_002067585.1 Syntrophorhabdus sp. PtaB.Bin027 | reverse complement strand
GAACAGTCTGGCTTACGCCCAGTTCTGACATTCAGTTATGATGTCTCCAATGAAAGATCGGGTACGGTAATAACCCTGATGTTAACGAATCAATCGCAGAAAGCAGGATTCCCACTCATACTTAAACTGAAACTCAAAAATCTATCGGAGAAGTCATGGTTAAAGGTGAGTCAAATCAGTACCCTGTCCATGGACAGGATTAGAAATCTAAATGAAATATTGCATAACCAACCGCCGCAGTATTGTCACAACTCTGCGGTTCAACTACGTGTTAGACGCTACTGAGGACAACTGTGGCCACTTCTCACACCTGGTTTTTCTGGGCAGCCATGTCAGCCGTATTTGCGGCTCTGACGGCAATTTTTGCTAAGATTGGCCTGGAAGGTGTAGACTCTGATTTGGCAACACTAATCAGGACTGCGATCATCGTTTTCCTGCTCGGAGCTTTCGTCGGATTAACTGGAAAATGGGTGAACCCATTATCATTGTCAGGCCGCGCATTGTTTTTCCTCGCCTTATCAGCGCTGGCCACCGGTGTATCGTGGGTGTGTTATTTCCGGGCATTGAAGGCTGGAGATGCATCACAGGTAGCACCAGTCGACAAGTTCAGCCTCGTTCTGGTTGCAGTATTTGCTTTCCTTTTCCTTGGCGAGCGCCCCAGCACACGAGAATGGATTGGCATTGCGCTGGTTGCGATTGGGGTATTGACTCTGGCAATCAGGCGCTAGGTGGTATCAATGCCCGATATTTCATCCGTGACTACCCCAGGGGATGAATGAATTCGGGCTCCAATGAAAAAATGATAATCGTAAACTCAGCCCTTGTATACCCACTGAGGTCGGAATTACGAATAGAAATAGGCCTTCCTGTCGAAAAATTCCCACAGCTCTATTGGAATATCATGGAAAAGGCACCTGTCCTTTTTTTGAATAAGATACCTGAAAATAATGATGAATATTGCCTGATGGCATAAATAAGCTCATGAAAAAGGAAGAAAGACCATGGATGTTCTGGTTAAGGCCCGTGAATTCTTTTAAATGACAGATCTACCAAAAGACGAATGCCGTCAGTCTGGGTAAAAGTTAGTTACCATCAGGGCACTTATTCCTTGATTCAATCGACTAATTGAGCGTTAGGTGTTATTATTGGGGAAGCTTTTTGCCAAGAGCAATTTTTTAAGAGGAAACATTATGGTAAATTCAGAACAAAAAATATTTTATGGATGGATAATTGTATGGTCCTTCCTGGTTATAAGCACTGTAGTTTATGGATTAACCCAATCCTTCGGAGTATTTTTTAAGCTTTTAGGAACAAGTTTCGGACTGACCCGGGCAGAAACATCTGCCATAGTTTCGACTCAAAGTATTTTCGGTACCATAATTGCGTTTGTTGCAGGCCGCACACTGGATAAGTTCGGGCCGAGGATTATTGTATTGATAATAGGGGCCAGTATGGGTCTTGCCCTGATATTGACCAGTCAGACAAATGCTTCCTGGCAACTGTTTATCACATATAGCCTGTTTTCCTGTGTGGTAGGTGCCAACTATACCACCATGGCCGGTACTGTTTCAAGATGGTTCCATCGAAAACGTGGGCTTGCCCTGGGTATTGCTGCAACCGGTATGGGATTTGGAGCAATTTTTATTGTGCCCTTATCAGCCTGGTTGATTTCCGTATCTGGCTGGCGTACTGCTTACATGATTCTCGGCGCAACAGCCTGGATTTTTGTTATTCCTTTATCCAGATTATTGAGAAAAAATCCTGGAGATCTTGGATTGGAACCTGACGGCAGCATATCAACAACTCCTCAAAAAGAAACCTTGGTTGCTGAAGTCAACAGCGGGCAGGTTACCGGGTTAACACTCAGGGAAGCCTCCAGAACCCGGAGTTTCTGGTTCTTAACAGGTATCTCATTGCTAAACGCCTTCTGTTACAATATGCTAATAATCCATATAGTGCCCCATGCCACCGATATCAAGGTTCCCGAGATGCAAGCAGCCACTATTATCAGTGTTCTCGGTGCCAGCAACATTGCCGGGCGCCTGTTGATAGGCCGAGCATCTGATGCTATAGGCAGGAGAGAAGTTGCTATGGGCTGTGCTTTGCTCTTATTTGCCTCAATTTTATTCCTTGTCTGGGCTGGACATTTGTACATGCTCTATATCTTTGCAATGGTTTTTGGGTTTTGTATAGGAGGTGTTGACACAACTATGACAGCCTTGACCGGCGATATATTCGGGATGCGGTATATAGGATCCATTATTGGAGCAACACAGACTGCCTTTGGCATTGGCATGATTCTCGGGCCTTTATTTGGCGGTTTTATCTTTGATAGGATGGGCAACTATTCCCTTGCCTTTGGAACAGGTGCAATGACCATGCTGGTAATTACCGCACTCATAGCTATGGTCCGCAGGAAAAATATAAGCTTCGACCACCAGAGCCCAGGGGGACATTTGTAAAATGTTGAAATGCGATATAATAGTCTGATCAACGGGCAATCAAGCGAAAGAGCGGGAAGGCACGTACTGCTGGATTTACCATTATGAGCATAAAAGAGGGGTTCCATAAAATGGACCAGATCAATATTCAGTATTACAAAACAAGAATCGGTGAATTGATATTGGGCTCTTTTGATCGCAAACTGTGCTTGCTTGATTTTCGATATAGAAGAATGAGGACGACCGTTGACAAAAGAATCAAAGTGGGATTGAAGGCTGAATTTATTGAGCAGGACGATGAGATTTTATGGAAAGCAAGGAAGCAACTTGATGAATATCTTGACGGTGACAGAACTTGTTTTGATATTCCCATACTAATGGTGGGAAGTGATTTTCAAAAACATGTATGGAAGGCCCTGATGCAAGTGCCCTATGGAAAAACTGCTTCATATTTGGATTTGGCAAAAACCATATGCAATGAAAAAGCGGTAAGAGCTGTTGCTGGCGCAAATGGTGCCAATTCGATTGCTATCATTATCCCCTGTCATAGAATCGTTGGAAGTAATGGCGAACTTGTTGGTTACGGCGGTGGCATCCCAGTTAAGAAACGGCTCTTAAAGCTCGAACATGAGAACTCATTTCTGTAACGACGATGAAAGCGCCATTTTATGGGATGCAAAACGGTAAGGAGGATGCAATTAGGAGATGATTATAGGGTATGAAAAATTTGTAGGCATGAAAATTCACAATTATCATGGGCCCCGGGCCAGCAAAAAATACCCTTTATTCTTTATTCTGTCTTTCCCTGCCCGTGATGCTGTGTCATGTGCCGCAGAGTCGGCGAATCACATCACAGACAGAATCAATACCGGGTCAGATCAGGTCCTTCCATGAGGTATCCGGTGGAAAGGTTTTCCGTAAAGTGCGGAGTCGCCCTCTTTCTTAACGGCTTTGGCCAAATCATGTTCCAGCAAAGCGCCCTCACCGGCATTTTCTTCTTCATAGGTATCTGTACAAACTCATTGTTTATGGCTTCAGGAGGGATTTTGGGTGCATTATCTGGCGTCATCACTGCCAGGTTTCTGGCATTCAAATCAAATGACATTCTTCAGGGAGTATACGGTTTCAATGGGGCATTGGTGGGAATTGCGTTGATCTTTTCTTACGCACCCGGACCGCCTTCTTACCTGTTAATCTTGTTGGGAGGAGCCATATCATCTGTTCTCATGAATGTCATGCTCCGGTGGAGGGATCATCTTCCACCATTGACAGCACCATTCATATTATCTGCCTGGATAATGCTTTTGATTGCTCACTTGTCCGGAATTGAACCGGCCAGTTACAGCACTGTACCGGTCTATCGTGGGGATGTCTTTGCGGTTTTTCGCGGTCTTGGGCAAGTGATGTTTCAGGACTCCTGGATCGCCGGGATAGCATTTTCAATTGGCCTTGTCCTTCACTCCCGACACGCTGCTGCATGGGCCCTGATCGGATCTGCTGTGGGTTTAGTTGCAGCACGCAGCCTCGGTTACCCGGAAACTCTTGTTCAAACCGGAATCTTCAGCTTCAATGGTGTGCTGACCGGTATCGCACTGGGTGATAAATTTCGAGACAATGCTATGATGCCTATAGTAGGAGTTGTGCTGTCTGTCGTAATCATCCGGGGATTCCAGAGTACCAGTATCCCTGCCTTGACAGCTCCCTTTGTGCTGTCCACATGGGTGATTATTCTGGTGAACAAACTTGGCATCCTGCTCCACCGGACATCCCCGACGCACCTCCGTTGAAAAGATGTGTCAATCTGCAGCGACAATGAGGATCAATCCCTGGTACTCAAAATATGCGCTGCCAGGTACGGTACAGGAAAAACCTCCATAGAGGAACGCCGGTACGGATATTATACACGGTTTCTGACATAAAACATAACTGATCAAAACCAGGCTTTGGATTGGTTCTGCTCTGAAATGGCACAACAAAAAACCACTTTTTTTGGCGGCTTTTGGTGCTTTCCAGAATAGTTCTTACTTTTGCCCTTTCTCAGGGAGCAATAATACGGGCAATATTGTTCCTGGTAATACTGCCCATCTGTGCAAAATTACCCATAGATACCACACCCCCACCTGCCCTCGAAACAATCAGTACTGCTGTGAAGACAAAACTATTCACCTTTGGAAAGGCGGCATGAGGTTCTGGGTGGTATGGAGGAGAACATCATGGCCTGTGTTGGA
>MVQO01000079.1 GCA_002067585.1 Syntrophorhabdus sp. PtaB.Bin027 | reverse complement strand
TACCTGATATATCTCTGTGGGAAGAAAAATTTTATTTTTCAGCAGGTGACAAAGGCTTTCCGGTTTTCCAAACGAGCTTCGGCAAAATAGGGATCCAGATTTCGTGGGACAACCTGTACCCGGAAGGAACAAGGATCTTAACCTTGAAAGGTGCGGATATTATCTTTGCCCCTACAGCCTGTGCTTTTAAATCCCAGCACCTCTGGCAGACTGCCATATCAGGCAATGCAATAGCGAATGGCGTCTTTATAATGAGGGTCAACAGGGCCGGAAGTGAGGAGAAACAGGATTTTTACGGAGCGAGCTTCTGCGTAAATCCTGAGGGAGAACTGATAGGCGGGCCAACAGGGATAGCAGATAGTGTGCTTTTGGCAGATGTAGATTTTGATTACCTTCAACATATCCGTCGAGAATGGCCCCTCCTCAGGGAACGAAAACCGGAAAATTATAAAGAAATTCTCAGTGTAACCCCATAGGGGCCGGACACTGCTCTGTCAAACAGGGAGTTAATTCGTATGGTAAAGCAGCAAATAAGCGCGATTGTTAAAAAGGCATGGGAGAATTGCAGGCAATCAGGGTTCCTGCCCCCTGATATCGATGTGAACATTATCATCGAAATCCCGCGAGAGGAGGCCAACGGAGACTATTCCACGAATATTGCCTTCCTGCTCGCGCCAAAGGTGAGAAAAAGCCCCACCGACATTGCAAAAACACTGATCGGGAATATGGAGTTTCATGGTGTCTGCGAAAAAGTGGAGGTTGCTGCAAAAGGCTTTATCAACTTTTATGTAAGAGACGATATGTGGCGGGCGGCACTGCAGGAAATCTCTGACCAGGGATTAGATTCATTGGTTCCGGATGTTGGTGAGGGAAGAAAGGTTCTCATTGAATTTGTAAGCTCAAATCCGACCGGCCCGCTCCATATAGGCCACGGCAGGGGGGCTGCAGTTGGTGATGTCCTCGCAAACATAATGAAGAGGGCAGGTTATAATGTGGTAAAAGAATATTATGTTAATGATGCCGGTAAGCAGATTGATACCCTCGGTCAGTCAACCTACGCACGATGGAAAGAGTTAACGGGCGATGCCGTGCCTCTGGAAGAGCATTATTATCAGGGTGATTATGTGAAGGACATTGCCTCGCTTATTGTTGAGAGCAACGTTGCTGTTCCGGCTGAAAAAGCTGAGGCAATTGCATTCATGTCGAAATTTGCCAGTGACTTTGTTCTGGATGGCATCAAAAAAGACCTCGAGGATTTTGGCGTTCTTTTCGACAATTATTTCAGGGAAACGAGGCTTTATGAGAGTGGCGAGGTAGAAGAGACACTCGCTACGTTGAAGGATAAGGGATATGCCTATGAAAAAGACGGAGCACTCTGGTTTAAGACAAGTATGTTTGAAAAGGATGAAGACCGGGTGCTCATCAAGTCTGACGGTGAAAAAACATATTTCGCCTCTGACATAGCCTATCACAAGGACAAATTTGACAGAAGGTTCGATACTCTCATCGATATATGGGGTTCCGATCATCATGGATACATACCCCGTATGAGAGCATCCATAGAGGCCCTCGGCAGGGGTAAGGACTCACTGAAAGTCCTTTTAATACAATTCGTAACCCTTATCAAGGATGGAAAGCCTGTGGGAATGTCTACACGGGCAGGGCAATTTACTACCCTTAAGGAAGTGCTCAACGAGGTAGGCAGGGATGCGGCGCGGTTCTTTTTTCTTATGCGTAAAAGCGATGCCCATCTCGAGTTTGACCTTGACCTTGCAAAGAAGACGACAAATGAAAACCCGGTATTCTATATCCAGTACGCACATGCGAGAATTGAAAGCATTTTCAGGGTGGCAAAGGATGAGGGGATTGACCTGGCATCGGTGAAAACTGCAAGAGTCGACCTCTTGACAGAGAAAGATGAGATAACCCTGATAAAGGGCATACTCCATTTCTTTGATGTGATAGAGGGTAGCGCAAAAAGTCTTGAACCGCACAGGATAACTTTTTACCTCCTCGATCTTGTGGGGAGATTTCACAGTTATTATAATAAAACGAGAGTTATCGTTGGAGACCGGGAATTGACTATGGCGAGACTCTTACTGCTTGCAACACTGCAACAGGTCATCAAAGATGCATTGGCACTGCTCGGTGTATCAGCACCGGAACGAATGTGAGTAAACCAGCTCGCAGCTCTGAGCTCATAGCAACAGCTTTTTCTTTACCCTATGAGCAATGAACTATCAGCTATGAGCTGATTCAATCGGGAGTGATAAATGAAAGAAAGGCATGCAAAACAAAAGACCAAGTGGAGAGAGTATGGCGAGTCTCTTATCATTGCATTGATAATAGCAATTATTGTACGCAGTTTTTTTCTTCAGGCCTTTAAGATTCCATCGAGCTCCATGGAGCCAACCCTTCTTATTGGTGATCATCTCCTTGTGAACCGATTGAGCTACGTGGTAAAGGTACCTTTTACCGATATTGTTCTTTTCCACCTCGGCAGTCCGGAAAGGGGCGATGTAGTTGTCTTTCGCTATCCCCTTGAAAGGGACAAGGACTTTATCAAAAGGGTCATTGCTACTGAGGGAGAGACAGTGGAGATCAAAGATAAAGCCATCTTCATCAATGGAAAACAGATAGAAGACCCCTGGGGGCATTTTCTTGACAAAAGCATTGTGCCCTCCTATATCGCACCAAAGGACAATTTTGGACCAATCAAGGTCCCGAAGGATTCAATCTTTGTAATGGGAGATAACAGAGACAGAAGCGCAGACAGCAGGTTCTGGGGATTTGTGCACAAAGATGACCTGGTGGGCGAGGCTCTGATACTCTATTTTTCATGGAATCGTAACGCGAGCAACCCTATCGATTTTATCCGTTGGGCACGGTTTGGAAAACTGATACGGTAGCCAGGCACGGATGACCCTCAATGGATTTTTCGCACCATTGTGTGGTATCTTGATTCTCATGGGAAAAGCATTCATCTTTGTTATGCTTATTCTTCTCCCGTTGTCAGCTTCGGCAGGAGAAAAATCATCCTCCATCGTTGATTTTCTTAAAGGTTATCGCAGCGAGACAAGAGGGCAGTACGATGAAGCGATCGAGCAATACAGGGCAGCTCTGCGCAGCGACCCTGATTCTGTCCAGCTAAGAGCAGAAATTGCACTCCTCTTCCTGAAGAAAGGCGAGGTTGCAGAAGCGGAAAAGCTTCTCGCTGAAGCCATGACCATAAACGAAAATGACCGAAACGCCATGATTCTTCTGGCAGGCATATATTCAGCCAGAGGAGAATTCCTGAAAGCCAAGGCAATCTACGAGAAGTGCATTGCTGCAAACAGGGAAGATACTGAAGCATACCTTTTTCTTGGCTCTCTCTACATGTCTGAAAAAAGATATGATGAAGCGATAACGGTTTATGAAAAGATAATCAGCTATGACGAGGGCAATATTATGGCCCTCTATTATCTGGCACGATTGCACGGAGAAATAAAATCATTCGACAAGGCGAAGCAATATTATCAGACAGTCATTGATTTAAAGCCCAATTTTGAGCCAGCACTTCTGGATATGGGCACCCTCTTTGAGATTGAAGGTAATTTTGACAAGGCAATAGAGTATTATCGAAAGGTAGTTACCCTTGACCCTCTGAACAAGAAAGCGCGGTCAAGAATTGCAACGATCTTTGTGAAGAAGAAGCAGTACAACCAGGCTATTTACGAATTCGAGAAGCTATCTGACCTCGACAGGGAGGATGTGAACCTGAGGGTTAAGATAGGCCTGCTCCACCTGGAAGAGGAGAGGTATGATGAGGCAATAAGGGAATTCAACATAGCCCTTGCTGCCAATCCGAAGAACGATTCTGTCAGGTACTACCTTGCACTGTCGTGGAGAGGAAAGGGCGATACAAAAAAGGCTGCCCAGGAATTTCTGAAAATAGATCCCAAATCAGAGGAGTTTGGCAGCGCAATAAAAAGCCTTGCCTTTCTTTATATAAAATCCGGTACCCTTGATGAAGGAATCACCACAATGCAGGGATACCTGGACAGGATAAAGGACAATCCGGACATTTACATGGTGGTTGCCCTCCTTTACGAAGAGAAACAGGACTTTAAGAAGGCCATTGAACTTCTTGGGGAAGCCCATAAGATCTCGGCAAAGAATACAGATATACTGTATCAGATAGGCATGCTTTACGAAAGGCTGGGAGACACTGACGCTGCCCTGCGGTATATGGATGAGGTTTTGCAGATCGACCCTGACTATGCCAACGCTCTTAATTTTGTAGGATATACATGGGCTGACAAAGGAATTAACCTTCCTGAGGCAGAAGAGAAAATCAAGAAGGCCCTGGATCAGAAGCCTGATGATGCATACATCAGGGACAGCATCGGGTGGGTCTACTACAAGAAAGGCGAGTATGCAAAGGCCCTGAACGAACTTCTTCGGGCATTTCAGTCTCTTCCCGACGATCCCACCATAGCAGAGCACCTTGGAGATGTCTATAGTGCCCTCAATGAATACGTCAAGGCAATCGAGTACTTTGATAAAGCCCTGGGACTTGAAAAGAAGGAAGATAAGAAGAAACAGATAGAGGAAAAAAAGAAAGCCCTTGAAGAAAGGATAAAGTGAGGAAGGTTATTTCCCTGTGGGTAGGGCTGACGCTTCTGCTTTCAGCCTGCGCACTCCTGCAGCCTAAAGGCCAGCGCATCGTCTGGCCAGAACAAATACGATACATGGAAGCAATGTGCGAGCTTGATATGTCCTGGCAGGGCATGAACTACGACGGCTCAATGTCGTTGATAATGGACTATCCTTCACAGCTCCGTATGGAGCTTTATGGGCCCTTCGGGAATACCCTCATGCTTTTAAAGAAAGATAATGAAAATTTCCTTCTCGTTACAAAAGATGAAAAAATTACTGACCCGACTCTTTTTGAGGATCGTTTTGGATTCAAGATAAGGGAATTTATGGATGACATAGCTATGATCCCACAGAAGAGTCTTGCAGGCAACGGGCAATTAACAGTACAGAAGGCCGCATACAGGGTCCTTTACAGATCGAACAATAAAGAAAGCACCATGTGCTGGGAAAACAGAGAAGGAAGTATCTGCATTAAATTTCTCGAAGTGAAGTTCGGATAAGAGGAGTTCTTGAAAAAAGTAATATCCAGGATGTTTGGTGACTACAGAGTCACAGACATGAAGGAATTCCTCGAAGCCAGCCTCAAAAGCATCGGCCTTACACACCAGTTGCACCATAAAAAAATCCTTTTGAAACCAAACCTGGTTATGGGTAAGGCACCCCATAGGGCTGTCAATACTCATCCTGAGGTAGTCCGGGCAGTGGCTGAGCTTCTTCTTGATAACCAGTGCAGCGTATCCATAGGCGATAGCCCGGGTTACGAATCAACTGAGAGAGCTTTGAAAGCATCAGGCATCATGCAGGTTGCGGAGGATCTTGGGCTTACCATAGTCCCCTTTAACAAACCTGTAAAAAAGAGGCTTGCGGATAACATCTCGCCGTACCAGTTTTTTACCCTTGGTGAAGACCCTGCTCTCTACGGCGCAGTAGTGAATCTTCCAAAACTTAAGACTCACGGAATGATGGGCCTTACTCTGGGCGTGAAAAACACGTTCGGCTTTATCCATTCTCTCGAAAAGGCACGGTGGCACCTGAAGGCAGGTCAGGACAGGGCATTGTTTGCTTCGATCCTCATTGACATCTGCCGGCTTGTCAACCCAACAGTCACTATCCTAGATGGCGTTCTTGCCATGGATCGTGACGGTCCATCAAGCGGAAGGGCGAGAAGGGTCGGAGTTATCAGCATATCCACGGATGCTTTTATGCTGGATCATTATATCGAAAGCATTTTAGGGCTTACATCCCCCCTGCCAGTAACAAGGAAGGCGCTGGAACATAACCTGGTGGAGGAGTACGAGGTTCAGGCAGATGCTATCCCTGAAATAGAAAATTTCGAAATGCCGGGCCTTACGGATACTGACTGGACAATGCCGGCATTTGTGAAAAGGATCCTGAAGAAAATATTCGTGAAGAAGCCGCGGCTCAGGAAAAAGCTATGTAAGAGTTGCTCGGTCTGTTGCAAGGTGTGCCCGGCAGAAGCCATTGAACTGGTGGAGAAATACCCGGTGTTTCATTACGATAGATGTATCAGGTGTTATTGCTGCCAGGAAATGTGCCCAGAAGGGGCGATCTTTTTGTAACCCCTCTGGGATAATTTCCTGCATCATCAGGCCTGTAACGGCCTTTTTTTGCCGGTCTTCTTTCAGGCAACCCTCATTTGCCGTTTTTTCGGCGCCACGTCCATTGTATCCTCCTCTATGACCTCCACTTTCAGGATCGGAAATTTGGTTGTGCGGAAGTCAGTCGTGGCGCATATGGGCATGCCTTTGTTTCCGAGAAACCACTCACCGGCATTTGGTTCCCGGACTATCCCGGTAACTGTGAACCTGATTTCCTTGATCATGGCTTACCTCCTCTTGTACATATTTTCTTACTGTATTTAATAAGACAGGGAACATAATAACAATATGTAAAAAAGAGAGGAATCAAGCCTGCAGCAGGCGCTGCATTTGATCCGTAATCCGTCATAGTATCATAGTATAGCCACACAAAAACAGGCAGCAATGATACGGGTCACGGTTTTAAAATAAGGCGATAGGTGAGAG
>MVQO01000078.1 GCA_002067585.1 Syntrophorhabdus sp. PtaB.Bin027 | reverse complement strand
ATCTCCACCTTTCTCAATTACCTCATCGATTACTTCTTTGAAGGGTGCTAGGGTTTCCACGTTTTATCCTCGTATCTATGCTGCCGGTTTAGTTTTTTCAGCCATGCGAGCCATGATGTCGATCACCTTGTCTCGTCCGTATTTGTCGATCAATGAAGCCAGCCCTATCTCTACGTCTTCGACCTTTACGTCTTCTTCCACTTCTTCTTCCCGTTCTTCGTAGATAAGGGCATCATTTAAACACCACTGAACACACAAAGGCTTCTCCCCTTCAGGGAGATCTTCGCACATATCGCATTTCAACGGAAGACCTGAGTCAGGTTCTTTGAAGGCATCCCTCGATGGACAGGAGGCCCTGCAGAAGCCACACTCATCGTATTCCTTGCCGTCGATTATGTATTTGTCCCGGCCCATACACTCGGCAGAGGTATACTCACCGGCATATACTGGAACATATATGTCTCTAAGTGGATGGCGAATCATCCGAATACGGGACCTCGCAGGGTTATTGCTGCTATATTTTGGCTCAGCATGGAACGCTGAGCAGATCACTTCGCATGCCCTGCAACCATTACATTTGTCAAGATCAACCTTTATTGTTTTGATGATTTTTTTCTTTTTTTCAGCCATAACGGTTTCCACCTATCTACTTTATTTGTTTCAATGCTTACGCTGAAGCCTTTTTGACAGAAGGTTCTTCATCGTAGATACCTCTTTTTTCTAAATCCTCAGCAATGTAGCCCAGATCTAACGCCTGTAAAGTTTCTTTTGTAGGTATGCCATCGTTGTTCCATCCCTTAAACTTGTAATAGGCATCCAAGAGTTTTTCTTCGAGTTCTGGAAATCGTCTCTTCCAGTGATCTTCCGGCGGATTCTCATCGATCCTTCTTAAGCCTCTTCTAACATTAATAGCCCTTATCAGGTTCCGGTTTCTATTGTATATTTGTGTAAGACCAGCTTCATCCAGATCCATTCCGGTAGTTGCCGAAATGATTTTCGGGTAGTTATGAATATGATAGGGTGGTTTCAGTGGAAACGATGATAATCCGGCGCACACACCCAGAGCATCATCAATGTAGTGCATCTTCTCCTGCCAATCAACAATGTCAACGGACATGTCAACAGTTGGAAAATACGGATTTGACCGTTCTCCTCGGAATTCCCAGTCCAGAACAATCTGTTTGAATTTTTCATCAGGAGCCTGAATCCAGTCGCTTATAAACTCCTGCCTCTCTTCCATGGTTGCAAAGGGTGACTGGGGAAACTGCCCTTCAATCTGGGTGATGTTAATTTTCTCGCCGGTGGCATACATGAGAAAGTAAACAGGGTTCAGCATACCAAGCTTGAGAGGTAGCTGTTCATGTTTTTTGATATTATTATGGGCAAAATCTTCTGCCCCTTTACCGATTTTTTTAGCAGCCCAATAAGTGCCGTCTGCCAGAATATCGCCAATCCCTTCCCGGCGTACAATTCTATCGAGCAGCCAGTAGAATTTCCCTTCGCTATCTGATGGACATCCTTCAAAGTCTGCATCGGTCAAGATTCCTGCTTCCCACAGCTCAAAGGCAAAGGCCATGATTTGAGGGGTTGAGAACCCATCCACACCGTACTCAGTAGCACGCTGTGCGATCTTAAAACCAAAGTCAAGGTCATCTACAAAAGCTGCCATCGTATATGTGAGTTTTGAAAAACATTTCATCATATACGTTGAAAGCCCTGGTACAGAAATTATTGCTCCGCATTTCATAGGGCAGTTGTAGCAACTGATTAATCGTTTTCGGACATCTAACTGAACTTCTCTCCATCTATCCTCAATCTGCTTATTCCAAAAGTCTTTTCTTCGAACTCGGGAATTTCCCCACATAAAGTTTTCAGTGTGCCATTTCTCATCAACATGCAGCATTTCTTGTGGAGAACCAAGCCCCTGCAAAATGGTCATTACGTTTGGCACGGGATTTTCGTTCCGATACTGAATATATTTCAATACTTCATTACAGAGCTCAATAAATTCAGCTGGTTTGGCAATGTAAATATCTTTGGTACCCCGGACAGCTATGGCTTTTATCCCCTTGTCTCCCATAACGGCGCCTAACCCGAGTCGGCTGGCGCTGGACCTGCCCTGTTCAATGGAAGCCGTATAGACCCTGTTTTCACCGGCCAGGCCAATAGCTGCCACCTGTGCATTGGGCTCTTTCAACTCTTCCTTGATTATTTCTGCAGTTTCAACAGCGCCCTTACCTCGAAGATGACTTGCATCCCGTATTTCAACCTTGTCATTGTTTATCCATATATACACAAGATCAGGTGACTTCCCACGAAAGATTACCTTGTCGTAGCCTGCATGTTTCAGTTCAGGCGCCCAGAACCCACCCATCATCGAATATCCCATTAACAGGGTCTGAGGGGAGTAGGCAGTAATAATAGTACGATTGGCGCCGGGAGCAGGTGTACCGCACAAAAGGCCGCTGCTGAACATCAGTGGAATTTCGGGAGCAAAGGGATCGGTTTCAGGAGGAACCCTGTCCCACAAGAGCTTTGCATTGGTGCCCAGTCCCCCGAGATGCAGTTCGGTTAACTTCGGGTCAGTTTCAACCCTTTCAACATTTCCTCGGGTGAGATCAATTTCTAAATTATACCCCGTATCTCCGTACCTCATGTTTTAACTCCTTTATATATAAGGTTCTTTTTACTGTTTTACTTGTGTATTGATTGTTTCTGCCTTGTTATAATTGTAACAATTTGAAAAATACTTGTCAACAGAAGAAAAGAAATAATTCACAAGCAACATTTTTTACGTGAATGAGAATTGTCAAATTATTCCTTTTTTCGTTTATCATTCTTTATTTTGATATGAGTTCATCCAGATGTGTTTTAATCTGCAGTAATATAATTGTGTACAATATGGATCATAATGAACCAAAAATGTTTTGGTGGAAAAGCTTCAGCTCGATGATATTTGCACGCCATCATCAGCGGCATGTGTTTGACCGAAAAGCTTCCTATTTGATTGGGAACGTAGACGCCATGCTTGACAATCAGCTGAAATAGAAAGATAATGCTAATAAATTTAAGAACAGGACACATTGCCGGAATAACCCGTGCACACACGAGAAAAACGAATGAATAAGGGGTATTCGGTTTAATTCGTGTGCAAAATCGAGTGGTTCTCTCGCAGGAAGTAATTGTTTTTACAAATGGTTGATCATATTGGAGGGAAAAGATGGTTTTTTCAAAGATTTTTTCAAAAAAACAGTCGCAACCATCGGACCAACTTTTGAGTCATGCTGAACGGGAGTTAAATCATCGCGAACAGCTTATACGAGAAAAGCACCAGGCTGTAGAGGAGAAGTTGCGAAGCCTTTACGAAGCCAATCATCGGCTCAAAGAGGCGGAATCAGTGCTGAGAAAGTTTGATGAGACCGAACGCATCCTCAATGCCAAGCTCGAAGACCTGACGGTAAGAGAGGAGAAGCTGGCATCTGACCGCGCCTCATTAGAGGCTCAAATTGAGGAATTAAACCAAAAATTGGCGGATCCTGCATCACAGGCTGCGAAAATAGTAAGAGAGGAAATGCAAATTAAGTCTGAAAAGGAGAGATTAATCGCTCAAGAAGAAGAGTTGTCCCAAAGAAATCTTCAGCTTGAAGAAAAGCAACAACAGCTTCAGAATTTCGAAGAAAGCCTGAAGGTACGTGAGGAAGAGCTTTCAACCGAAGAGATGAACTTGAAGAAGATCCTGGAAGAAGCGGAAACAAAAAAACGTTTTTCTGAGGAGGAGGAAGCTAGAGTTCTGCGCGCTTCTGATGAGATGGAAGAGCGTAAGCGTGCGATTGGCGAAAAAGCACATCAAATTGACGTGCTTGAACAGGAACTCAGCCTCAGAGAAAGGTCTTTAGAGGAAGGGCTGGCCAACCTGGAAACCCAGCGTTCAGAGCTGGCAATCCAGGAACAGTCCCTTGCCGAACGGCTGGATAAGATGGAGGAACGTGAACAGGAACTCAGTCTCAGAGAACAGTCTTTCGAGGAAGGACTGGCCAACCTGGAGACCCGGCGTTCAGAGCTGGCAACCCAGGAACAGTCCCTTGCCGAACGGCTGGATAAGATGGAGGAACGTGAACAGGAACTCAGTCTCAGAGAACAGTCTTTCGAGGAAGGACTGGCCAACCTGGAGACCCGGCGTTCAGAGCTGGCAACCCAGGAACAGTCCCTTGCCGAACGGCTGGATAAGATGGAGGAACGTGAACAGGAACTCAGTCTCAGAGAACAGTCTTTCGAGGAAGGGCTGGCCAACCTGGAGACCCAGCGTTCAGAGCTGGCAATCCAGGAACAGTCCCTTGCCGAGCGGCTGGATAAGATGGAGGAACAGGTGCAGAAGAGGGCCATCGAAATCCTGAAGATAGCCCAATCCATAGCAAAGAAAGGTAAGGATGCTGGCAGATGGTAGGCCAGTATCGGAGTGTTTGAATACTGTTGGCTTTCCTGCCTATTTCTACAGGGTAGGAGAGAGACTGATGTTCAGGAAGGGAATATGCGAAATGAGGCTGTCATATCGATTCCATTGTTGCAATCGATTAATGGTGTTGAGAATAGCGTCGGGTAAACAGATTCTCTGCAGACATTTTTTGATAAAAAAATAGGGGTTATAATTATATAACCCCCTAAAATTATAAGTTATTTAATGGTGCCGAAGGCGGGATTTGAACCCGCACGAGTCTCCCCGCCACCCCCTCAAGATGGTGTGTCTACCAATTCCACCACTTCGGCATCGATGTTTTTTATCATAAACTTAAAACTAAACCTTGTGACTATAAAAATATGCAAGGACAAGGCTTGTAATCATAAATACCACCACAGCTACCGTTGTCAGTTTTGTCATGAAGCCTGAAGATCCTGAACTACCAAAAATCGTTTGGCTTGATCCGCTACCAAAGGCTGCTCCTATTTCAGAACCTCTCCCTGTCTGAAGGAGAACAATCAGAATTAAGGCTATTGAAACAACAACATGTAGTATTGCTATCACTGTAAGCATTATTTTTTCTCCGAGACTTTTCTAATTATACCAAGAAATGTATCCGGTTTCAAGCTTGCCCCGCCAACGAGTGCTCCGTCGATATCTTCCATATCAATTAACTCACCGACATTTTCGGGAGTTACGCTCCCGCCGTATAGAATCCTTATGTCTGTGCTCGCGCTGCCATACATCTCGCTGAGAACACCTCTAATAAAACGATGAACCTCTTCAGCTTCCATGGGCGTAGCTACCTTCCCTGTGCCAATGGCCCATACTGGTTCATAGGCAATGACGATGTTATTCAGAGAATTTATTTCAAAGAGAGCCTTTTTTACCTGTACGCCAACCACAAACTCGGTGACATCTTTTACACGTTCCTCTTCTGTTTCTCCTACACAGACAATGGGCGTTAACCCTGTAGCAAGTGCTTTTTTCACCTTCAGGTTTACATCTTCATCACGCTCGTAGAAATATTTCCGCCTCTCGGAGTGGCCAATAATTGCATAGGTACATCCTGCGTCCTTAATCATTCCAGGGGCCACTTCCCCTGTATAAGCGCCTTTATCCTCGTAAAAGATATTCTGTGAGGCAAGCGATATTTTGGTGTCTTTTATAACAGCAGAAACGCTATATAAAGCAGTAAAAGGAGGGGCCAGTACTATTTCAGTTTTTTCTGTTCCAGCAATACCATCTTTTATATACTTTGCCAGTGCAATTGATTCTTGAACTGTGTTGTGCATCTTCCAATTGCCTGCAACGATAGGTTTTCTCATCATTTACCTCCGCATGACTCGAGGGCTGCCACACCTGGCAGGGTCTTGCCTTCGAGAAGTTCAAGGAATGCTCCGCCACCGGTGGAAATATAAGAAATTTTATGACTCTCGCCTGCGCGATGAACTGCAACATCTGTGTCACCACCACCTACGATGGTCAAGGCATGAGTATTGGCGACATGTGTCACCATTCCAAAGGTACCTCTGCTAAAAGGATCGAGTTCAAACATACCCATTGGGCCATTCCAGATGATCGTCTTGGCGTTTTGTAAAGCTTCTGAAAAAAGCAGTGTGGTTGCAGGGCCAATATCGAGTCCCATCCAATCTTTGGGGATTTCCTGGACAGTGACCACCTTTACTTCGGCATCTGCCGCTGGTCTCTCCGCTACAACGCAGTCAACAGGGAGATAGAATTTGACGCCTCTGGTTTTTGACTTGTCAAGGATTTGTCTTGCAAGCTCGACCATATTTTCTTCGCAGATCGATTTTCCCACTTCAAGCTGCCTGGCTTTTAAGAATGTAAAAGCCATGCCGCCGCCTATTATAAGCTTATCAACCTTTTCAAGCAATGTTTCGAGAACCCCTATCTTGTCTGATACTTTCGCGCCACCGATAATTGCCACAAGTGGCCTCACAGGGTTTTCCATGGCTTTGTGAAAATATTCCAGTTCATTTCTCATCAAATACCCTGCTGCGCACTCCTTGATGATTTCAGTGATCGCTGTGTTCGATGCTGCAGCCCTGTGTGCAACGGCAAAGGCATCACCAATATATACATCCATGATTTTGGCAAGCTGAGCAGCGAACTCAGGGTCGTTTTTTTCTTCTCCTATATGAAACCTGAGATTTTCAAGGAGAATCACATCACCATTTTTCATGCTGGAGATTGCTTTTTCAACCTCAGGGCCCACACAATCATCAAGAAAGGTAACATCTTTTTGCAGAAGGCGGGAAAGCCTTTTTGCTACAGGCTTTAAAGAATGCTTCTCTGATTTCTTGCCTTTTGGCCTGCCCATATGAGAACCGATGATAACCTTTGCGTGCTCATCCAGGGCATAGTTGATCGTTTGAAGATGAGCACGGATCCGTGTGTCATCTGTGATGACACCGTGCTCATCAACAGGTACATTGAAATCGACTCTGATAAAAACCCTCTTTCCTTCGATGTTAATCTGGTCAATATATTTCATATCTACCTCTTATGTATTTACAGATGAGGAAATGAACATGCATGGTTTTCCAGTGTCTCATCTGTTGTAATGCTATTTCATAATGAATGACAGGAGTTCCAGCATTCTGTTTGAAAAACCCCATTCATTGTCATACCAGGAAAGCACCTTGACCATTGTGCCCCCTATAACAGTCGTATTGGGCATATCAACTATAGAAGAATGGGGATTCCCATTAAAGTCTTTCGATACGAGTTCCTCTTCAGAGCAGTAGAGTATGCCTTTCATCGGACCGGCAGAGTATTCTTTGAATTTTGCGTTTATCTCCTGTCTGGTCGTGGCTTTTGACAGCGTGGCAACAAAGTCGACAAGAGATACATTGGGTGTGGGTACCCTGATGGCCATACCGTCAAGCTTTCCTTTCATCTCCGGTATAACCTCGGAAATCGCTTTTGCAGCACCTGTAGTTGTTGGTATCATTGACAGGGCTGCTGCCCTGGCACGGCGCAGATCTTTATGGGGTTCATCCAGGACGACCTGGTCATTTGTAAAGGCATGAATAGTTGTCATGAGTCCATACTCAACCCCAAACTCTCTGGAGAGTATCTTGACAATAGGCGCAAGGCAGTTTGTTGTACAGGATCCCATTGAAATAACGTCATGTTTTTCCTTATCATAAACTTCCTGGTTGACCCCGAAAACAAATGTCACGTCAGGGTTTTTTGCAGGGGCCGAAATTACAACCTTCCTGGCACCGGCTGTCAGGTGTTTCTCTGCTCCTGCCCTGTCAGTAAACTTTCCTGTGCTTTCAAGAACCACATCAATACCCAGGGCTTTCCAAGGTAAAGACTCAGGCTCCTTCATTGCAAAGGTTTTTACTTCTTTTCCATCGACAACGATTGAATTCTCAGTAGCCTTCACATCAGCCTGCATGATTCCATGAACGGAATCATATTTTAAAAGGTGTGCAAGTGTTTTTGAGTCGGTTATATCATTTATTGCAACGAATTCCACATCTTTATTTTTAAAACCTGCTCTGAAGACTAACCTCCCGATCCTTCCAAAACCGTTTATTGCAACCTTCACGGCCATAAGAACCTCCTCCTTTTTTTCTTTATACTACAAAGAAAAAGCCTTTGCTGTCAATGATATTGAGTAAACAAGTGGGAAAAACGTGACTTGCTGGAAACGCGGGAAAGGAAGAAAGAAGTAAAGGTGAGAAAAGCGAAAAGTATAGAAATGATATGGAGAGAAGTGCAAAGCCTGTGACAGGCCTGCTATGAGCTTACAGCTATCTGCTAATTACTATGTTACGGTTACCCGGCCCTTGTTCTTAATGATCAGAATTCCCTGGTAAACATAATGCAGGCCGGTAATAATAGTTAGAACAACAGTAGGGTAGAAAAAAAGGTCCTGATAACTCCGTGTATCTGACCACAAAACATAGACTACTGTTCCTATCTGGCAGAATGTTGTTATCTTTCCAAGGGTACTCGGAATGACTTCAATCTTACCAAATAATTTACACAGGATTAGATAACCGAAGGTTAGAACGAAGTCCCTTATGAGGACAATGAATGTTACCCAGAGGGGCACGATACCTTTCATATAAAGGACAATAAATGAGGATACGAGCATCGTTTTATCCGCCAAAGGGTCGAGGAGTGCTCCAAGACTTGTTTTTTCCCCCAGGACCCTGGCAAGAAACCCGTCCAGTAAATCCGTTATTGCCTGAACCACAAACAGCCAGAGGGCGATTCTGAATTCTCCGTAGTGAATGGCAAGAATAAAAAAACTAGTTAAAAAAAGCCGGAAGATAGTGAGAAGATTCGGGATGTTCATTCTCTGAATAGGTTTCGGAAAGCGGTAAATTTATCTATAAAGGCCAGTTCGATTGTGTCTGTAGGTCCATTACGCTGTTTCCCGATAATGATCTCTGCTGTGCCTTTTTTTTCGGATTCCTTGTTGTAGACTTCATCCCTATAGATAAACAGGATAACATCTGCGTCCTGTTCGATAGCGCCGGATTCCCGCAGGTCGGAAAGCCGAGGTTTCTTGGCCTCGTGCTCTCTTTTTTCTGGTGCCCTGCTCAGCTGTGATATGGCAATGACCGGAATATTTAATTCTTTTGCCAGCGCTTTGAGTGACCGCGATATTTCGGATATCTCTTGCACACGGCTTTCTATGAAAGTTCTTCCTTTCATGAGCTGGAGGTAATCGATAATCAATAACCCAAGACCGTGTTCTTTTTTGAGCCTCCGGGCACGCGCCCTGACCTCCAAAACACTCATTGAAGGTGAGTCGTCGATGAACATGGATGTTTCGAGAAGTTTGCTTGCCGCCTCAGAGAGCCTTCGCCAGTCACTTTGTGAGAGCATTCCTGTCCTAAGCTTAGAATGGTCAATCTCTGATTCTGAGCTAAGGAGTCGGGTCACAAGCTGTTCTTTGGACATTTCCATGGAGAAAACACCTACCGGCGTAGAGGGTTCTTTCATGGCAGCAACATGCTGTGCAATATTGAGACAAAATGCCGTTTTTCCCATACTTGGCCTGCCCGCGACTATGATCAGGTCTGATGGCTGTAGGCCGCTTGTTAACTTGTCAAGCTCAATGAAGCCAGTTGGTACGCCGATAACAGATTGTTTTTTCTGTGACAAAAGTTCTATTTTCTGAATATTTTCCATGACTATATCCTTCATGGAAAAGAATGATGGCTTGAATTTGTTTTCAGCTACCTGGAAGATGAGGTTTTCCGCCTCATCGATATAGGAGTCCACATTTAGGTTTAATTCATGACCTTTCTCAATGATGAGGGTAGCTGCATTGATCAGGTTTCGCATGAGCGCCTTCTCCCCCACCATCTTTGCATATTGAACAATATTGGCGGAGCTGGGCATCAGGTCCACGAGACTGTTAAGATACGTGATTCCCCCTATTTTCTCGACGAGACCTTTGTCGCGCACCAGACTGCTAACCGTAATAATGTCGATGGCCTCATTGCGCTCGTAAAGATCGAGCATGACATCGTAAATCCTTGCGTGGGCATCCTTATAAAAATCACGGGGCCCCACAATATCTACTATTTTATTGATTGATTCGGGATCGACGAGAAGGCCGCCAAGCAGAGACTGCTCTGCTTCGATATTCTGCGGTGGTATATGGCCCGCTGTTTGTGCCTTTGCTTCTCGTGTATTCTTGGTGATTCGGGCCATTTACCCTGCTTCTTGTTCAACGTCAATCTTGATAGTTGCGTTGACGTTTTGTTCAAGGTGGATTTCAACGGTATATGCCCCGGTCATCTTTATTGGCTCTTCCAGCCTCACGTTTTTCTTGTCCACTTCTGCACCCGTTACATTCTTGATTGCTTCTACGATGTCCATGTGGGTTACAGAGCCAAAAAGTTTTCCATCAACTCCGGCTTTTTTCTTGATGGTGAGAGAAATCTCCTCAAGCTTCTCTTTCAGCTCACCAGCCACTTTGATATCTCTTCCGCGTTTGTTCTGAATACTCCTGACTATGTTTTCAAACCGCTTGACATTTCCCTCTGTTGCAGGGAGAGCGAGGCCACGGGGAATAAGAAAATTTCTTCCATGACCGTCCTTTACCACTACAACCTCACCCTTTTTTCCTGTACCTTTCACGTCTTCTGTAAGTATTACCTTCATGTATAACCTCCGCTACCTTGATAGAGTCGTAAAAGGAAGGAATGCGATATGTCGTGCCATGTTGATTGCTTCCTTCAGTTTTCTCTGATGGTTGGCGCATGTGCCTGTCATTCTTCGGGGCATTATCTTCCCCCTCTCGGTAATGAAGTGTTTCAAGAGCTTCGGATCTTTATAATCGATTGCTATATTGGGGTCCTGGCAGAATCTGCAAACCCTTTTTCTTACATAAACCCTCTTTTTTGTTGAATCATGACCACGGGCTGGTCTTGTTGGTCTTGCCATCTATTCCTCCATCCATATAATTTTGTTGGCCATAAGCCTTAAGCTATCCTGTGGCTTTCCTGAAGTTCTGGCAAGCTGGCCTGCAACGATGACACTACATCCTGGCGCTCCGGCAAGTCTCTTGGTTCCCTGGTTCCCAATGTATACCACATCGATACCAAAGCCACCTTCGTCTACCCATAAGGGGAATTTAATAAGTTTTTCCCCCCGTGGCGTGTAGACAACTTCAGGCTGTTTCTTGAGTGTGCCTGAGAGAAAAACCCTGTTCAAGCAAACTCACCTTCAAGTTCGTCAAAAACAACCGGCTCTGGTGGTTTCTCCAGACCTTTGTTGGATTCCGTGACAACGACAAACATATGTCTGAGAATGAGGTCAATAGTCCGATAAAACTTGTTTAACAGGGCTACATTTTCCTCAGCCATGTCGAGGAGGAAAAAGAAGTAATGTCCTTTGTCCTTCTTTTTTATCGGATATGCGAGCTTTCTTACTGCCCAATCGTCAACTTTAACAATATTCGCGCCAAATTTCTCGATATTTACGGTAATCCTCTTGAGGAGTTCTTCCTCTTCTTCCTTTGTACAATCCGGGTTGATGACAATGATGTTTTCGTACCTACCCACTTTCCTCTCCTTTCGCTATTGTTGTGGCGCCTGCTGTGCTACTGCGCTTTTTGCTACTTTTACCCGTACCTTTTCTGCAATCTCGATAGTGACCGTCGAATCTGTCAGACCTGTTATTTTACCATACAAGCCGCCAGATGTAATAACATCATCGCCTTTTTTCAGATTTTCCAGAAACTGTTTTTGTTGCTTTGCTCTTTTCTGCTGTGGTCTGATAAGCAGGAAATAAAAAACGACGAATAAGAGGATAAGAGGAAGAAAGCTCATCCACTGACTGCCCCCCTGTCCTGCTGCTCCCTGGCTACCCATTGCATACGCTATATTCATTCTGTGTTTCACCTCCTTTCCATTGTGTTTTAAATTGCTCGTAAAAAGCCTCAAATGACCCTGTTTGCAAGGCTTCCCTTATAGTTTTCAGCAAATTATTATAATAGAAAATGTTGTGTACTGTGTTGAGAAAATAACTCGACAACTCGTGGGAGACAAAAAGATGTCTCAGGTATGCCCTTGAAAAGGTTCTGCACGTATAACACGTGCATCTTTCATCAATGGGGCTTTCATCGTTTGTATATCTGGCATGCTTGATATTTATCCTTCCTTCTCGGGTAAAAAGGCTCCCATTCCGTGCATGCCGGGTAGGGATAACGCAATCGAACATGTCAATGCCCCTGTACACCCCTTCCACTATGTCCTCGGGGAATCCGACCCCCATCAGGTATTTAGGTTTGTTTGGGGGGAGCACATCAACCACGGTGTCTATCATCTCCCACATAATACTTTTTGGCTCGCCCACACTCAGCCCTCCGAGGGCGTAACCGTTGAAATCCATGCCAATCAATTCTTGGGCCGATTTTAACCGTAAATCCTTATAAAAACCTCCCTGAACAATGCCAAAGAGCATTGAGTCATCAGGCTTTTTTGCTTCCTTGCATCTTCGGGCCCATCGCGATGTAAGGCCTACTGAGCTCTTCGTGTATTCGTAGCTCGAGGGGTAGGGAATGCATTCATCAAGGCACATGATGATATCTGCCCCTATGTTTTCTTGAATCCTGATAACCTTTTCAGGAGTCAGGAAATGCCGTGATCCATCAATATGAGACTGGAATAAAACGCCATCTTCCCTGATTTCCCGAAGTACCCCCAAACTAAAAATCTGATATCCGCCGCTATCGGTGAGCACTGCACCGTTCCACCCAGCAAATCTATGTATACCCCCCATCTCCTGTATCAGGGCATCCCCTGGCCTTAAATAAAGATGATAGGCGTTTGCCAGAATGATCCTGACACCCATCTCTTTTAAATCCCTGGGTGAAGTGGCTTTCACAATGCCTTGCGTGCCCACTGGCATGAAAACCGGCGTATCTATGTCCCCGTGCTGCGTTCTGACAATCCCCAGACGTGCGCGTCCTTCTTCTTTGAGAATGTGGATTGTATTCATAGGATGAACATTGCATCCCCATAACTGTAGAACCTGTATCCTTTCTCTATCGCCTCTGTGTAACATCTCATAATTTCACGGGTTCCTGCAAAGGCAGAAACGAGTAGGAGGGGCGTAGAACGGGGCAAATGAAAATTTGTAATAAGTGCATCAACAACGTTAAAATGATGACCGGGGTATATAAAAAGCTCTGTTTTTCCAGCAAGCGGTGCGCTTCCATTCCTTTCGTAAAGGCTTTCAAGGGTACGCACCACGCTTGTGCCACATGCTATGATTCTCCGACCCTCATCCTTTGCCTTTCTTATGAATGCCTTAGCCTCCGGAGTGACGTGGTAATATTCCCCGTGCATTCTGTGATCCGCAACATTTTGGGTCTTAATGAGGAAGAACGTCCCAATCCCAATATGGAGGGTAATCTTCAGAACATTTACTCCGGTCTGGCGAATGACGTTCAATAGCTGTTCTGTAAAATGAAAACCTGCAGTCGGCGCTGCTATTGAGCCAGGCATTTCTGCATAGACTGTCTGGTATCGATCAATATCTATAGCACCGTCACCATCTTTCCTTTTGACGTAAGGCGGCAGGGGCATTTTACCGTATTCACCCATAATATCAAACATTTCTCGGTTTTGATCAAACTCTATGATCCATGACTCAATTCCACGTCTAAGTGTAGCTTCCCTGTGGCCAATCAAGACTTTAAGTTCTCTGACTCCTCCCTTAACACCATTTACAAGACAAAACCAGCTTTTATCATTGATTTTCTCGATAAGGAGAATATCAACGCGAGCGCCAGTCGGTTTTTTTGCCGAAATCCGTGCAGGAATAACCTTGCTGTCATTTAATACAAGTACGTCACTCTCTTTCAGATATTGGGTTACGTCACGGAAGGCCCTGTGGGTCATCGATCCGTCAGCCCTGTTGAATACAAGCATGCGCGAAGCTTCACGCTCTTTTTCAGGATACTGAGCGATAAACTCCTTCGGCAGGCTATAATCAAATTCTTCGATGTTTATTCCCATAAAAAGTAAGATATTTTTATAACAGATTGCGCAATTATTAGCAAATCAATTTGGACAGTTACAAAGGACGGCTTTTAATACTCAATATATCAACAAGAGCGCCTGGATAGCTTCAAATCTTTCTAAAAAAGCTTTACTTTTTCTACTATTAGTCGAAATAATATATATCAATATGGAAAACTTGCGGGAAGAACTTATAGATAAGGCAAAAACCTTGAGGGTCTTACCCACCCTTCACAGTATCATTGAAAGGTTGTTTGTAATCCTTGACGACAAGAACTCCTCTTTCAGCGATCTCAACGATGTGATAAAATACGATCAGGCCGTCTCATCGAAAATTATCAGTATTGCAAACTCTGCGTATTACAGCAGGGGCATTGAAATCTTCAGTCTTCAGAGGGCGATGATCACCATGGGCTTCGAGGAAGTTAAAAACATCGTTATGTGCCTTGTTTTCGTAGAAAATGTCCTCAAAGAGTTGAAACTCAGGACCGACATCATTCTTGAACTCTGGAAACATTCTGTATTTGTTGCATGTGCTGCAAGGACTCTTGCAGGGCGTATGTTCAGTGAAGACCCGCAAAAGGTGTTCACCATTGCCCTTCTTCATGATATAGGCAAGATCATCTTCTATATAACTGTTGAAAATTACAATGAATTGATTGCTAAGGTTCATAGCAAGGGCAAGTCCCTGAACAGGGAGGAGCGTGAGATTTACGGAACTGATCACGAGGAGTTAGGCTATATCCTGTCAGTTAAATGGCAGTTCCCAGAAGAGTTTTCACAGATTATCCGTTACCATCATGATGGAAAGGTGGCAGGTAAACACGAATCCCTCTTAAGGCTCGTCAGGGCTGCGGACAGATTCTCAACAGCTTCGGTTCATGATTCTGAACCTGAAACATTTATTCTGCTGAAAGAGAGGGACGGAATAATGAAGGAAGTAGAAAAGATAATGAATATATTTCAATTGAATAGCCATGGAACGAGATAACTTAAAATCAGAATCGATAAACTTTCAGTGGAATTTTTATGAACGAGCTATCAACAACTACTCTATCATTATGAGAATGCTCCACTTTGTGGAGGAAGAGGAAAGCCTTGTCAACAACATGCCTCGTATATTGGTTGAGGGCTCCATTTTTGACATGTGCAAAATTTTGAGGAATGATAACGGGATAGAGCGGGAAGGTTTTTTCGATATCGAAGAATCTCTGAACAGTATTGATTTGAATGCAATAAAATCGAAATGTGCCGGTGTATTTACACCGTCTGTGCTGAAAGATGCGTTTGGTTATGGAACTCTTTATGTGTATCCGCTCAAAAAAGATATGGATATTGTCGGTTTTCTCCTTCTTGGGCGGAGACTCCCCATTGAATTGGATGCAAGAACGCTCCGTGAGCTTGAGATAGTCTGCGACATTTACAATAAATCACTTATCCTCCACATCAACATCCACAATCATAAAAAAGCAGCAAAGAGGAAAAGCATATTTGAAAGCCTCATTAATGAGTTCCCTGATGCCCTTGTTATGATTGACAGGAATGGTTCAATAGTTTTTGCCAACAGAAGGGCAAAGAGCGAGTTCGAAGGGGGGAAAGGCTTTCTCGTTGGTGAAAAGATTGATAGTGTTATCTCAGGCATAGGAAATGATTTTTACCGGAAAGAGATGGCGCTCCACGGGGAAGTCAAATATAAATCAGGGGATAAATTCAAGATATTCAGGGTAGAAAGCTTTCCATTAAAAGAAGCAGCCGAGAAAGGAGTGTGGAAAGGTCTTCTCTTTAAGGATGTGGTTGAAAAGAAAATTAAAGAAGAAGAATACGTCCGCAAGGAGAAAATGGAAAGTATAGGAATGCTTGCCGGAGGTATTGCCCATGATTTCAATAACCTTCTTACAGGTGTGCTCGGTTATGCTTCCCTAATAAAAAATTTTCTTTCCAATGAAGAGAAACTGTACCGATACGCAGAGGCTATAGAGAGCTCTGCTCAAAGAGCTGCAAAACTCGCGCAACATCTCCTCAATTTTTCAAGGCGGCAGAGAAGGGTTTCTGGAGTTGTGGACATCAATATGCTCCTTGAAGACATCCTCTTTCTCATAAAGGAGAGTTTTCGTGATATCGAAATTGAAAAGTCTCTTGATGCCGGTCTTTATCCGATAAAAGGTGATGAGGGAGAACTCCAGAATGTATTCCTGAATCTTTGTACGAATGCAAAGGATGCTATCACAGGGAAGGGCAAATTGAGGGTACGTACCGAACGAAAACGGTACGTAGGCCACCGTGAGTTTGCATTGATAGAGATCGAGGATACAGGGCAGGGCATAGATGAAGATATTAAAGAAAAGATCTTTGAGCCCTATTTTACAACAAAGGACAATGGCACAAACCTTGGCATGGGCCTCTACCTCGTTGATAAGATTATCAGGGAACATGGTGGTTTTGTAGAACTACAAAGTGAGAAAAATAAAGGCACAAAGTTCAGTATTTATCTGCCACTGCCAACAAAGATCGAGGAGCCAGTGCCGGTAAAAGAAGAGCCTGCGAATGACGGATTGACAAAGAAACAGACGATACTGGTTGTAGATGACGAAGATGTGGTGAGAGAACTCATCAAAGGTGTGCTTGCTGATGAGCCAACAGATATCCTTGAGGCGCCAGATGGTACACAAGCAATTGAAATATTTAAGGATAAATATGCAAGTATCGATCTTGTAATCCTCGATATGATTATGCCAGGAATCAAAGGTGATGAGGTCTTGAGGGAGATTCGCTCAATACGCAAAGATATCAGAGTTATCATAGCAAGTGGTTTTATGAGCGAAGAGCAGCGTGATCGCCTCAAACAATATAAGGTTGATGCTTTTCTCGATAAGCCCTTCCGTGACAAAGATGTTATTCAAACAATCAGAGACGTGCTCTCCAAGAAGTAATATCGGTTTCCGTTACGTCGAGTAGTTGAGGTTAGGATTCAGTTCTGGTATCGTATTAGTGACGGTCCTGTCTTTATTAGTGTACATATCATGCAGAATTTTTTCGAATTGACCTTACATCAGCTTGAGAATGCAATCGGCGCCATCGGGAATGAAAAATTTCGGGCCCGACAGCTCTACAAGTGGATTTACAATAAAGGTGTTTTTGATTTCCATGAGATGACCAACATATCAAAAAGCCTTCGGCTGATTTTTAAGGACATGTTTTGTACTGACCCACCTGAAATCAAAGACATTCTCCGGTCCAATGACGGCACCATTAAGTTTGGTATAACGGCTTCGGATGGACGTACCATGGAAAGCGTCCTCATTCCGGAAAAGGGCAGAAATACCCTGTGTTTATCCTCTCAGATTGGATGCAGGATGGGGTGCAAGTTCTGTGTGACAGGGAAAATTGGTTTCGTAAGGAACCTGACATCAGCAGAAATTATAGGGCAGATCATGGCAGTAAAAAGGTATCTGGGGGAGCAGAAGATCACCAACATTGTATTTATGGGTATGGGAGAGCCGGTAGATAACCTTGATACGCTGCTCCACACCCTCGAAATCATGAAAAACCCTCTTGGCCTTGATTTTTCACATCGGAGGATAACCGTGTCTTCTGTGGGCCTTTTAGAAGGTCTCCGAACGCTGGAGCCAAAGGTTGCTGGTCTTGCCATATCACTCAACGCTGCGGATGATGGGAAGAGAACCTATCTTATGCCCATCAACAGACTTTACCCCATAAGGGATATTATCGGTTTCGTAAGGGAATTCCGAGGCAGCAAACGAGTCAGAATAACCTTTGAGTATGTTCTGATTAAAGGTTTCAATGATTCGCTCGACGACGCGCAACAACTGGCGCAGCTTCTGACAGGGGTAAAATGCAAGATCAACTTAATCCCATTCAATGAGTCTCCTTATGTGGAGTTCAAGACCCCGGATACCAAAGCAGTCAACCAGTTTCATGACTACTTACTTCAACGCCATTTTACAGCCATTGTGAGAGATTCAAGGGGGCAGGATATTGGAGCAGCATGCGGGCAGCTCGGAGCGAGATACCTGGGAACAGTACAGGAAATAAGCTGAACTGGATAACTGATTGGCTAATGGAAAGGGAATTACAAAAAAATAATATGGGCTCTACAAAAGATTAAATGATAATTTTTCACGAAAATTGAGAGGGAAAAATGGAAATAATGCCAGTGTACAAACAATCTTTTTTCTGTAATCAAGATAGAGAGGATGGTATGAGACTCAACGTGATGTACGAAGATCATACTGTTTATTGCGATATAGTTGTTGATAACCGATTTGAAGGATATCACGATGTTGTTCATGGTGGGATGCTTTTTGGTATACTCGATGTTCTTATGTGGCATATCATCTTCATGGAGACAAAGAAAGTCGGTATGACAAGAAAGACTGAAATGGAATTCTTCAAGCCTGTTATGTGTAATGTACAATACAGGGCAATTGGAAAGTTTGACCGAGTTGTGGGACGGGATATATACGCCTCAGCGTGGATAGAGGATAGAGAAGGGGAATGTTACGCGCGGGTCACAGCCCTTTTCAGGGAAGGGAAAAATCTGTCTGCTCCCGATTTCTTAAAAGACTTCGATTTCAGTAAAACGACCCCAGAAATAAAGGCACGCTTCATGTCACTGTTAGAAGATCAGCAAAAAGTGAAAAGTTAGAAGTAAAAATTGCAAAAAATTCATACCACAAAATCTGACTGAAGCCTTTGATTTTTAACCGTTCAACTTTTCATTCACCAGACCCATACTTGCCAGTTCGGTCTCGATGGTTTGAAGGAGCCTTTCAATGCCAACCTTTTTAACACTCGATATTGAAACAGCCCGGTAACGTTCTTCAACATTTCTAAGGAATGATCCATTTATTTTGTCGATCTTATTGAAAACGATGAGGCGCCTTTTATCCTTCAATCCTAAAGGAACGAGCAACTCTTCCACAGTTTCAATCCTGTCTTCAAAATCTGGTGAACTCACATCAACAAGGTGAAGCAGGAGATGGGCGTCATCAAGTTCCTCCAAAGTGGCAATGAAGGCGCGAAGCAATACCTGAGGCAGGTCCCGTATAAAACCAACTGTATCGGTAAGAATAATGTTCTTTCGCTCCGGGTATTTGATTTTCCTTGTTGTAGGGTTTAGGGTACTGAACGGTTTATCCTCTGCCTCAACCTTACTTTTTGTGAGAAGATTCATCAGGGTAGACTTGCCTGAATTGGTATATCCAATAATTGAGACAATGGGGATCCCTGAGTACCTTCGTTTCTCTCTCTTTTTGTCCCTTGCCAGCCTTACTTCATTCAGTTTTTTTTCTAAGAAAGATATTTTATCCCGAATCCTTCTCCGATCCACTTCAAGCTTTGTTTCGCCGGGGCCACGGGCTCCTATACCGCCAGTAAGTCGTGAAAAGGCGATGTTGGCTTCTGCGAGGCGTGGCCGAATATAACGAAGCTGAGCAAGCTCGACCTGGATCTTCGCTTCATTGGTCCTTGCCCTGCCGGCAAAAATGTCAAGGATAAGCTGATTTCTGTCAATGACCCGCAGGTCTGTCATTGATGAGATGTTCTTTATCTGCCCTGGGCTCAGCTCGTCATCAAAGACAAGGAGGTCGACCCCAAGCTGCTGGCATCGGACAACAATCTCTTCTATCTTTCCCTTTCCAATAAGAAATTTTGGATGGACCTCTTTCGGCCTCTGTATTATTGTTTCCACCACTGTTATGCCCGCAGAATAGCAAAGATCTTTCATTTCCACAATGTGATCAGCCACATCCTGTTTCCACCTGGGCGAAGTTACCGAGACAAGGATACATCGCTCCCTATCTTTATCAAGGACATAGTATCTGCCCCTTTCTTTGACAAATTCGTTTTCAAGCTCTGTAATGAATTCAATGAAATCAAGATCGAATTCCTGGATAGGGACAGGCCCGATAAAGTCCCATGCCTGCCCTTTCTTGTTTTGTGGTATGAGGTAGCCCACATGAATCACCAGTCCCTCGTCCCTCCTCTCAGTGATGCAGGCCACCAGGTCTAACTGCAAAAGAGCGAGGTCAGTGAGATCCTCCTTTGAAAGCAACTCGCCATTGAGGTGCGTGTGGACAAATCTTACCCCTCTGAACCGAGCCCTTCCCACACGTTCAGTAGAGGGAGTTGGTACGCGTATTCCGTTTTTATCCCCAACGACCACGTATTCTATCAAACCGCGCCTATTGATAATAAGGCCTATTTGGCGGGAAATTTCTCTTGATATTTGCAAGATGTTTCTGGCTGTGTCAAAGGGGATGATACGGGAAGGTTCTACCTTTTTTTTATAGAGGTTTTCGAGCCGTCTTTTGATGAGATGGTTAAGGCCCTGAGTATTCCCGTATATTTCTATATCGCTTTCTCCATTGCAGCGTTACCGTTATGCCCTATCAATGAGGTCCCTATCAATTTCCATTTTTGCACAATAATGAACGCCTTCAAGGAGAATGGCCACGCGTTCTTTACCATCCAGCTCACTCTCAAAAATGCCGCTGAAGCCTTTGAAAGGGCCGTCCTTAATAAGTATCTTCTCTCCTTTATCGATCTTTGGTTTCTCAATGGACGCCACTCCATCCTCAAGTCTCGCACGGATGAAATCGATCATTTCATCTTGAAGGGGCACAATAGTTCCTCCAAAGTGAACGATGGTTTTGACACCGCGGGCATACTTGACCATTCGGAACTCATCAATAGGATGGAACCGAACAAAAATATAACCAGGAAACATAGGTTCAATGACCTGGACAAACTTCCCTTCCCTGTACTTTCTCAACCTTAGCCGTGGTGCCAGAACCTCTATTCCGCCATTTACGAGGTTCATGGCAGCCCTGTCCTCATTTCTCGGTTTCGTGTTAACAACATACCATCGTTTCATGCATACTTATTATCTGCGATACAGGACAAATTATCAACAAAAACCTCAGATTGACCTTCTTGAACCAGGCCATTCTTCTGGAATGACATTATCCTTTCTCAAATTGCGAGGATGTGGTATATATTTTTTACGAAGTCCTGAGAAGTTGCTCAATCTCAACTTTTCACGTTCTCAGCTTCTCATTGTATGCTTTTTTTGCGCCCGTAGCTCAGCTGGATAGAGTGTTGGCCTCCGGAGCCAAAGGTCCCGCGTTCAAATCGCGGCGGGCGCGCTTTTAACATCAGATAATTAGAAAACTTTCACAAGCACAACAGCTCCCTTGTTCCCTTCGCTGAAGCGATTTCCGAGCAAAGGACGACAAGAGATCCCGTGAAACCGGCTGAAGTATCGATATCTGCCAAGTGGAAGAAAAAGATAAAGTTTACCCTGATAGGCTCCCGAAACAGAGCCGTGCAACTCTCGTGGTCAACTTGAGGACCTGCTGCCGGAATCGATGCCGGGTTACAGAAGATCGAACGGCCCGGGCCTTCAACCCTATTACCAATCCCACTTCCCTTCAGAAGAAGGCTTCCGGTCTTCGTGCGGTGTAGCCAGTAACGAAAAGCCCCTGTTCTCAAATAGCCTAATGATATCAAATGACTGTTTCATGGTTGGGAAGGGAACTTCGGACTAACATGTAATCTGATTCTGTTATACATTCATCTTTGGTCGAACAAAGGTTGAACCAGAGACAGGAAAATCTTGCACTTTCGCTGATTAACGCCAGTGACTCGTTATCCGTTTTTTTGCATTATACCGAAAACCCTATTTCTACCTTTGAGGCCGGTACTATGTCTATATCGTTACTTTCTGTACCTGTGGTGGTACGCAAATTTTGTTGCCAACCAAGGGAACGTGTTGGTTGATGCTTATTTTTTAAACTGGGATAGAATTGTTCATTGTTAGTTCTGCTATAGAACATTACTGCGTAAGAGTTATGTACAGAAGGGCATCAGTTTTTGTGGTGCTCAGAACGGCATTAAATCTCATTGATTGTATTAGGTTGGCATCTTATTTTAAAAACCATTATCAATATCCAATGATAACACAAGCAGTATTTTTATTTCAGGATAACGGCAGCGTGATAAGCGGCGACTGAAATATGTCTACTCCATCATCGCGTTGGCCGTTTCTTCCTATTATTTCAACATTTCAAGAGCGTCCCCAATTACACAACTACACATTTCATCTGTGGTCATGGTCCAAGGACAGTGAACTCCGGTGTTGTTGCTGCCTGCCCTACCTTGTTGCCCATTATCAGGTGATAGGTTTTTGGAGGGAAGCTCTTTGAGGTTTTTGGAACAATAAAGGTAAACTCGCTTATTCCGGTCTGTTCATCCATCTGCCAGGAGGCAACCTTGAGGTTCTTCTTTTTCCCTGTTATTGGATCCATAAGGTAGGCCTTCCCTTTCTTGGTGCTGAAGAACTTACCTGTTACTGTTATAG
>MVQO01000077.1 GCA_002067585.1 Syntrophorhabdus sp. PtaB.Bin027 | reverse complement strand
ACCGTTAACCTGTAAGCCTAAATAACAATCATTGTCATGGTGGCCTGACAAAAACAAAAGGGCTGGAGCGGGAGGCACTAATTGCCTCCCGTATGTTATGCGCTACTTCTTAGGTGGCTCTGCAGGAGCAGGAGGAGGTGTAGTGGCCAGTTTGGCAATGTCTTCTTTCTTCGCCTTCAGCGTCTCAATTATCTCTTTTAAACCATCAAAGGCCTCTCGAATGCTTCCGCTCTGAAGCTTTTCCTTGGCACCTGCAAAATCAACTTCCATTTTTCCAATAGCTGCTTGAATCTCCTCTTTAGCTACTGGTAGTTTATTCTTTATAGCAGTGGCTACATCTGTTTTCAGCTCATCAAGACCTTTCTGAGCCTCCCCGACAAATTTTTCTGCTTCTTCCTTCATCTTGGCCTTTCCAGCTTCAATGCCTGCCACAGCCTGTTCAGCTGCAGGAATAACTTCCAAAAGGGTTTGGGCTGCTTCTTTATACTGTTTTGCAGCCACCTGATCTTTTGCCTTCTTCAGACCCTCTTCGGCCTTTTTAAACAAATCCTCTACATAAAGGTTTGCCCCTTTTTGTTTTGCCTCTTCAAGAGCCTGTTCTGCCTTTTGCAGTGCTTCTGTGGGAGGTTTAGAACAACCGACTAAAAGCATAAGCGAAATGACAGCGAACACAAAAAACAACACATAACAAGTACCCCTCTTCATGAGCCCTACCTCCTGAAATAATTTTTTTCAGTATACCACCACACAGTGTTAAAATCAAAACACTTTTTTCACCTGGTAATCAGTACTTTCCAGTCTATTTGCGATAGGTAGTACTACCAGAGTGCACTGCCCCATCACATGTATGTCACAAAACAGGTTCTTATTTCTTCGCAAACCGGGACACCCTTTTCTAATACTCCCCTTTTTCAGTCATGCATTTGGAGTCCCTGTGATCCCTCTCAAAATCACGGTATGATTTATTGGCGTAAGCGTACTTGGCAGCACAAATGTTCCGTGCTATTTGTTGGAAGTGCCAACCCATTCCTTCCATGGGCCGCCAGTCTTCTTTTCCCAGTCTGACTCGAATTTGTCGGTAAAGAAACCATACAGCTTATCCATGAGGCGCTGCCACCCGGATTCATAGTCGTATTTCAGCATATCTTCCAGGAATGGAACAACCTCGCCCAATTTTTCCTTTGGCAAATAGGCGCGTGCTTTCATCTCGATGGATTTCTTGAGTGCTTCAGGGCTTAACGCATGGGCTGTTAACATTGCCACCTTCAACCCTTTTTTCACTGACAATTCCAGAAGATCAAAACCACGGACACCCATAATATCGAGGATGACAACATCGTAGGGTTTGGATTCCAGTAACTTGACTGCGCTTTCGTAGGTGGTCGCCTTGTCAAGGGTACAATTAGGACAGGCATCAATAATCTCTTCTTCCAACACCGACAGCACATCTGGCTCATCATCCACAGCCAGGATTTTTTTACCATTGAGAATGGATTCGCTCATTGTAAAGCCTCCTTTTCAGAAAATAGATGGAGTGAAGGTACTCGGACTATAAAGCATGTCCCACCTCCCTCCTTACTTTCAACATTTATCTCGCCACCCATAACATCTATAAGTATTTTAACACATGACATTCCAAATCCAAAGCCAGGCATTTTTGTTTCTTCTTTTGCCTTTCCCTTCAAGGTTCCAAACCGGATGAATATATTTTTAATTTCCTCCTCGGGTATCCCGGGGCCATCATCCCTTACATGGATAATAAGGTCAGAATCCCCTGTTATTGAAATAGTAACCCTCTCCTTTCGATATTTAAGGGCATTGCTGATCAGGTTTCGCAGCACCTGTTGGACCTTTTTTTGGTCCGAATAAAAGGGATCCTGGCAGTATTTTCCAGTACATTCCACGGATATTCCGTTTTCCCTCAGGGTGCGGTAAAACGAATCGTCTTTTTTGATGAAGGCAAGCTTTGCAGACAGGGTTGGGTTCAAAACATCAACAGCATCCAGGATTGCATCATTTAACGCATCTGTGATGAGGAAGTTGCTGCAATGAAACAAGCCCTCTTCTGAACGATAGATCTCCACCATTTCCGCAAGAAGCGCCTGTGCCTTATTGGTGTTTCGAAGAATCCTTTCAAGTGTTTGCCTTTGTCTGCTGGTAAGAGGGCCATATTTTTGTTCTTTGACAAGGAGGCTGTTTGTGCTTGTTGATATAATCGAAATCGGCCCTGCAAGATCGTGGACCAATAAATCGATGAAATGGTCTTTCTTGCTCATAATCTATCTACCTGCTCACTAATCATACATCATATGTGAGATGCTTTCCGCATATTTTTTCTATTTGGTAAATGATTCTTTTTCATATATCAAGTTCATCACGAGCTTATAGTGGGCGGACCACGAAAACGACTAAGGGTCCTGTGTTTTCATGGCAATAGGTCTGCATCGCACAATACCAATGGCAATCCTGGTCATTACCGCCTCTCCGTGCTGATTTAAGGTTTCTACAAAAGCCTTAACGGTTCCGCGATCAGGTTTTGATCGGGAGCGATTTGTTTTAATAATGGTTACCCGGATTGAGAGTGTATCGCCTGGACGTACAGGCTTAAGAAATCTGATGGGGCCAGACCCGGGAGAACCCATGCCAGCCACCTCAGAAACATAGTAATCGACGAGCAGTCTCATTGTAATTGCTGCTGTATGCCAGCCACTTGCAATAAATCCTCCAAATGGACCCTTTCCGGCCTTATCTCTATCTAAATGGAATATCTGGGGATCGAATTTTTGTGCAAACTCAAGTATATCTTTTTCTTCCACCGCTATTGAGCCGAATTCATATACTGAACCTACAATATAATCTTCAAAGTATCTGTCATGGGCCGGTGGGTTAAATATCGAATTGATCATTATTCTATCTCTGGAGAATAATTTTTTTCATATTACCATAATTATCATTAAAAAGTATGGAAATCGCCACCATTATGGTAAATCAGATATTTATTCCTTACTTTTTTTAATTGTATGATACGGTATAATCTTGTATTATGAATAATTTAATCGATTTCAACTCCCATGGAGTTACAAACAAACTGCGGATAAGCATTATTTACCCATAGGAGATATTATGAAAACTTTTTTGCCAGCGTTCATTTTACTGATGTTTGTGCTGGGATGTACAGCAGTATACAATCATCCCACCAAAGGCCCCCAGGAATTTGAGAAGGATAGACTGGAATGTGAGCATGTAGCACGACAGACGCTGGCCGCACGCGGTATAGATGACTGCTGACCGTCCGTGCTCAATCGAGAGACCGGTCGGTGCCTCGAAACTAGAAAAGGCTGGAAAAGAACCAACTAACAGTGCTTCCTGCGTCTCCACAATTTGCCTGTGGTTGCATCTGTTAGACGAACTTTTTCTTCTGCAATTGTATGCCCTGCCCACAGGTATCCCGCGGGCAGGGTGGTTCAGTTTTCTTGATAAACATCATTCTGTAACAGGAACTGGAGTATAACCCGGGCAGGTCACAGGAAAAGGTGTCTTTTTTAGAATCGTTGCGCTTACTTTTCCGCCGAAATAGTTAGCAAGACCATTTGCGCTTACTTCTTCATGTATGGCAGCAGTCGGAAGACCAATAGCAGGTGAACGAACGCCTCGCACAGTGATTGATTTGAATGTCCCTTTTTGAGCCCCTTCAGTCCCACTCTTTACCTTGGCCAACATGGGCATGGTTGCATGGATCATATTTGTTCCCAGATTCATACCGATGTCAATCTCAGCAAGCCAGTTATCATTGGTTCCAGATATCCAGTACAGGGTTCCACCTCCAGTGTTCTTGCCCCACTTATCATATATATCGAGCGTTGCGTATGCATTTTCGGGAGCGTAGGAGACAAATGCATACTGGTTGATTTTTTCACTGTATGCTTGCCCTGTGGCAGCAGAATCGCCGGTAGCACCAAAATCATACCCTTTGACACTCCCGCTTATCTTGAGCCACTTACCGTCCATCTGCAGCAATGCATCA
>MVQO01000076.1 GCA_002067585.1 Syntrophorhabdus sp. PtaB.Bin027 | reverse complement strand
AGTACGATGCGAACAGGATACTTCCTCGGTCGAGCGATTTTTGGCACAAGAAGTGGGTTATCCAGGATAACGGTGTTGATGCCTACCATGATTCCGTCGACAGTAGCTCTTACCTTGTTTACAAAACGCCGTGACTCCTCGTTTGATATCCATTTAGAATCACAGGTTTTTGTTGCTATCTTTCCATCGAGGCTGACAGCACCCTTCATGGTGAAGAACGGTCTTTTCTTCTCCATGTACACTGCGAAGGCTTCATTTAATCTCTTTGCTTCTTCCTCAAGAAGTCCTACTTTCACCTCAATGCCGGCTTTTTTCAGCTCATTGACCCCTTCACCGTTTACCAGTGGGTTCGGGTCAAGCATGGCAACCACTACCCTTCTAACGCCGGCTGCTATGATCGAATTCACACAGGGTGGAGTCCTGCCAGCGTGGGCACAGGGTTCGAGGTTGACATACAGGGTAGCCCCTTTAGCTTCTTCTTTTGCTTCGTTCAAGGCAACAATCTCAGCATGAGGTGTGCCGGCTTTCCGGTGATACCCTTTTCCGACAATACGGTTACCTCTAACCAGCAATGCGCCAACCATTGGGTTTGGGGATGTCATTCCCATGCCTTTTCGTGCAAGCGATAAGGCCAGGTGCATACATTGTTCGTCTTTCACCGTTTAACCTCTTTTAAAGAAGCACGTAGCTGCCTGCTGACAGCTTAAGCTCAAAAAGTAAAGAGAAAGAACCATACACTGTTTCCTGAACGGTTGCTCTCATCATGGAGATTCATCCTTCTTAAGGAGGAGTCCTTTGAGCTCGTCCATGAGCTCGTTAATATCCCTGAACTGTCGGTAGACCGAAGCAAACCTGACATAGGCAATATCGTCGAGCCGTTTAAGCTCCTCCATTACCATGGAGCCAATGTCTGAAGCCTTGATTTCTCTCTCCCCACGGTCCAAAAGTGTGTATTCGATCCTGGAAACAATTTTTTCAAGGTGCGTAATACTTATTGGCCGCTTCTCGCATGCCTTTTTCAGACCATTCAGGATCTTTAGCCTGTCAAACACTTCTCGCCTGTCATCTTTTTTTATGACAAGGGGTAGCCCTTCTTCAAGCCTTTCAGCAGTTGTGAACCTTTTTGCACATTTAAGGCATTCCCTCCGCCTCCGGATGGTGTCCATCTCCTTGCTGATCCGCGAATCAAGGACTTTACTTTCTAAAAAACCGCAAAAAGGGCATTTCATGCTTTCTTCGAACGCAGTTTAAAGTTTTTGACTTTTACGTGCTGGTTAACACTTCTAACTGCGACCTGTCCCGGCCAGGCCGGGAATTCTGAATCCTGTACTGTTTTATCAAGGGCTGTTTTTTTTTCAAAATCAATCTTCTGCACCACAATTGCTGACTCAAGAATGAATTCATGGGAGAGTTCATCAGGATACCCGTCTGCGTAAAGCACTTTTGCGATGCCGGCGTTTATGATCATCTTCATGCATATTGAGCAGGGAAGGTGGGTGGAATAGATGTCAGCCCCATTGATTGAAACACCATGATACGCTGCCTGTATAATCGCATTCTGCTCAGCGTGGAGACCCCGGCAGAGTTCATGCCGTTCTCCGGAAGCAATCTTTAACCGTTCACGCATGCACCCTGTGTCAATGCAGTGTTTTAAATTGATGGGGGCCCCATTATAACCGGTTGATAAGATTCTCTTATCCTTTACAATCAGGGCACCTACATTTCTCCGTATGCAGGTAGAACGACTCGAAACAATCCGGGCTATATCCATGAAGTAAGAATCCCAATCCGGGCGATTTATCTTCATAGGTCATAAATGCGGGAATAAAAGGGAAAACTTTTGCAAAGCCCTTTGACCCTTTCTCGAGTGGCGGATTGCAGCGCCTCATCAGCTGGTCTTTGAAGAACAGCATCGATAAGATCTGCAATCAGATCCATCTCACCTTCTTTCATACCCCGTGTTGTAACTGCTGGCGTACCTACCCGTATACCACTTGTCACATTCGGGCTCTTTGTGTCAAAGGGTATGAGGTTCTTGTTAATCATGATGCCGCTTGCCTCTAAGGATTCCTGGGCTTCTTTTCCTGTAAGACCCTTATCTGTGAGGTCAACCATAAAAAGATGATTGTCCGTTCCACCGGAGACGATTCTGTAACCCTTTTTCTCCAAGGCGCTGCACAGGCGCTGAGCGTTTTTTATGATCTGTTGTTGATAATCCTTGAAGCTGTCTGTCATTGCCTGTCCAAGGGCAACAGCTTTTGCAGCAATGACGTGCATGAGGGGGCCTCCCTGGATACCGGGAAAAACTGCTGAATCTATGGCCCTTGCAAACTCTTTTTTACACAGGATCATCCCTCCCCTGGGGCCTCGCAGGGTTTTGTGAGTCGTGGTTGTAACAAAATGGGAGTACTCGACAGGGTCGGGGTGAAAGCGGGCAGCAACGAGGCCAGCAATATGAGCCATATCTACTGTCAGATAGGCACCAACTTCATCTGCAATCTCTCTGAATTTCTTAAAATCAATGAGCCTCGGGTATGCGCTTGCACCAGCAATGATCATCTTTGGTTTTTCAGCAAGAGCAATCCTTCGTATCTCATCATAATCGAGCATCTCATTGTCTTTTCTTACGTGGTATCCAACAGCCTGATAAAATTTTCCTGAAAAGCTGACACGGGCGCCATGGGTCAGGTGCCCGCCATGGGCAATATCCATACCAAGTATTTTGTCGCCCACGTTGAGGGCTGCATAAAAAACAGCCATATTGGCTGCAGAACCTGAGTGGGGTTGAACATTGGCATGCTCTGCCTGAAAAAGTGTTTTTGCCCGTTCTATTGCAATATTTTCAATCTGATCCAGAAACTCGCAGCCGCTGTAATATCGTTTTGAAGGATATCCTTCTGCATATTTGTTTGTTAAAACGCACCCCTGGACTTCAAGGATTTCTTCATCCACATAATTCTCAGAGGCAATCAGAATAAGGCTGTACTCTTCCCTTTCCAGCTCGCGTTTCAAAAGATCGAAAACAGGTCTGTCCTTGCCGTCCATTTTCATACCTACTTTAAATTGTCCTTTTCGTACTTCTCTATTTTCTCAAGCCTTTTGCTGTGTCTGCCGCCTTCAAAAGGTGTATCGAGCCATACCCGTGTAATCTCAGCAGCAAGATCTCTGCCGGTTACTCTCCCCCCGAGCACAAGGATGTTTGCGTCGAGGTGCTTTCTGCTCTGAATAGCACTGTAGAGATCATCAATAAGGGCTGCCCGAACACCCTTCACTTTGTTTGCAACTATGCTCATGCCAATTCCAGTCCCACAGACGAGCACTCCGCGGTCAGCCTCGCCACGGCCAACAAGTGTGGCCGCTTCGATTCCGAAATCAGGGTAATCCACTGACGCAGGTGATCCGGTACCAACATCGATAACAGTATGCCCCTTTTCTGTAAGGATTGTTTTTACCTGTTCTTTCAGTTCATAACCGGCATGATCAGATCCTACTACAACCTTCATTCTATGAATCTCCGGAACACCAGGGTTGAGTTCGTTCCTCCAAAACCAAAGCCATTCGATACTACCGTGTTAATGGTACACTTTCTTGCTGTATTTGGCACGTAATCAAGGTCACATTCTGGATCAGGGTTTTCATAGTTGATCGTGGGCGGGCATACCTGATCCCTGATGCTGAGGATCGAAAAGACAGCCTCCACAGCACCTGCAGCCCCCAGGAGATGGCCTGTCATGGATTTTGTTGAGCTCACAGGTATCCTGTATGCTTTTGCCTTAAATACTTCCTTGATCGCAAGGGTTTCAATATAATCATTCAATTTTGTTGATGTTCCGTGGGCATTTATATAGTCTACATGGTC
>MVQO01000075.1 GCA_002067585.1 Syntrophorhabdus sp. PtaB.Bin027 | reverse complement strand
ACCAGCAATCACGTTGAGGAGCCGACACCACTGACCCTGTAATCCGTATCTTTTCATCACAGATTCTATACAGGCGAGAGAAAGCCTTGATGCATGAAAAAATTTGGTATAATATGGCCTCGAAACTGACAAACTGTTTGCTGTGCACTGTCTGAAAATCACAGAATCGAGCGCAGGAAGAGAACGGAGTCCACAATCTCAAAAAAAGGTAGGCCCATGAAAATAATCTCAGGAGGGCAGACAGGTGTTGACAGGGCAGCCCTCGACGCAGCTATTGGCGCACAATTGGATTATGGCGGTTCAGTGCCTGAGGGCAGAATGGCTGAGGACGGCCCAATCGATGTGAAGTACGTAAAGATGACAGAATTACCTCGCGGTACATACAGGGATAGAACTAAAAAGAATGTTGATGATGCTGATGCAACGCTGATTTTCACAAAGGGAAGACCCACTGATGGTACAGCCTATACAATAATGTATTGTCGCAAATCACGCAAGCCATTCCTGGTTATTGATCTGGTTGATATGGGTGTTGCATACCCTGTTCAAAGGGTGGAGGAATGGCTTGAGTCTGTGCGTCCCGGGGTGCTCAATGTTGCAGGCCCAAGAGAATCAAAATCACCGGGAATCTATGTTCAGGTCATTGAAATCCTGTCGTTGGTTTTTCACAGGATTGCTAAAGTTCTGGACTAAACATTGAGGCGATATTTTTTTCATAAACACCGAAGGTTTGCAGGTCTTTGGGAAAACCTTTATTGATTTCTCAGAGCGCTCCATTGGTTTGCCCGTGGGAATCTTTTGTTAAAATTGCAAAATATGTAATCCTGTGGTAGATTAACTGCATCGGGGCGTGGCGCAGCATGGTTTAGCGCGCTTGCCTTGGGAGCAAGAGGTCGCTGGTTCAAATCCAGTCGCCCCGATTTTAAATCGAATTAAAATCCTACTATCGAAATAACTGAAAAAATAGACCCTATCCTAATCGAACCATCGCACGAATGAGTCGAGGTTATCCCGTGGGGTTTTGAATTCATTGGCCGGGCTGTCAAGGTCAGGGTAGCCCAATGCAATACCAATGACCACATCCTTATTCTCCGGGATGCTCAATACCTCTTTTATTTCATCTTCATAAGCGTTGATAAGGCCGATCGTGCATGTTCCCAGCCCGAAGCTTTGCGCAACGAGAACAAAATATCCAACACCAATCCCCACGTCCACAAGACGAGCCTTTGAGAAAGCATTATCAAGGCAGAGTATTACAGCAGTCGGAGCCCCGTAAAAGTTACAACTCCCCTCGTTAATGAACTGGTTAAATTCATGGCCCAGCTTGGCAAGGGATGGAGTCATGAGTTCTACAGATGCAAGCCCCCTTTTGCTAAAAGTGTCTGCCAGGGGCTTGACATTGCCCGGGCTGCAGGATATCTGTTTTTCCCGGTAGGACTTGATGAGTTTGCGGCTCAACCTTTCTTTTTCCTCTCCCATGACAACGATAAATTCCCATGGTTGGAGGTTGATTGCAGAGGGTGCCTTGACAACAAGATTCAAAATCTTTTCAACAAGTTCTCTGGAAACAGGACTTGGTTTAAAGGCCCGAATGCTCCGGCGACTATCAATTGCTTCGATAAGATCCATACGTACCTGACCTCCCTTTCACTTCAAACTTCTCTTGAAGGATAACCGCAATTATCAGTGATGTCAAGACAGAGCCTTAACAGAGCTGCGCAGCTTACATTTAATAAGATATCTTCAACGGGATATACCCCTTTGCCATGTACAATGCGAGCTTTTGAAGCTCTAACAAAAAATCACGAGGGCCATAATCATGGCTCCACCAGTCATTAAGCTGATACCTGTCAAAACAGGCAACAGGGTATATTTTGATTTTCAATGGAAGGGAAAGATGCTGATATACGAGAAAACTTCTCCGCATGTGGAATCCTGGTGACACGAGGATGGCTTCTTTGATCCTGTCTTTGGCGAGAATCTGTAACGCTCCTTTTGCTGATGTCAACGTGACTGGATTCCGTATAGGGGTTACGATTATGGTGAAATCCGAATCCTTCAAGCCGAGTTTCTGTAATTCCATCTTTACGGAAGAGGGATAGTCTTCATGAAAGGCGAAGGGCCAATGATTTTTTCCAATACTGTGCAGGACTATGGCCATATGTTTTGCCTGGCCCGATGACAATAACTCTATCCCTTTAGCAACCACGCCCTTCCCGATTGTTCCTGTTCCTTCCAGAATAACCACATCTGCCATACCTTCTGTGAGACTGGATTCGGGAGCCATGAACTTACCTGCCCCAATCAGGATTTTCTCTTTGAATGAGACTGCGAGGATTATGCTGATCATTATAAAAAGACCGATCACACTGCAAAGCCATTTTTCTTTTTTGTTCATGATCTGTTCTGCCTCAATTCAGGACTCGTTGTTATGTCATATATTATCTGATCATTTTGATCCACAAGAAAGAAGATAATGTTCTTGAATGCCACAATTACAGGAAAAAGTGACAGCACAGAATGGACCATTGATGACCCTTCCATAATAGAGGCCTGTAATGTCCTTTCCACCAACAGGGCTGTTAAAGCCTTCCATTCAGGCTCATGGCATTCCCTCTATAGTTACCCATGGGAGAGGTAAGCCGCGTAAGGGGACCATGCTTTTAAGGGTAGGTGAATTGACTTATGCTTTCACACCGGTGTGTATATTTTTGTGCCACGGGGTTGCCTGCAGGAATCTTCATTTTTTCAGTGAGGGTCAGTTTTTTTTACTGTGCAGGGCATCAGTTTTAGGGAAGATGCAATTAACCTTGGCTTGACATCAGAATAGTAAACCTTTATTGTTAAACTACAGGTGAATATTAGTTATTCTGGAAGGAGATAGAGAATGATACGAGCAAAATTATGGTTTCGTTGCGCTGCAATGCATGATCCTGTTACCCCAATGGTTGCTCAGCCTGCCCAGGTTGGCTGGGAGGCAAAGAGGAGAAGGGTCGACCTCACCATAGAGCGTTCATTCAATGGGGAAGAACTTATCAAAAGGATGAAAGGTTGGGTAACAACAGACCCGTACAGGGTCATTGAAGTGGTCAGACCCTATGCGAGGATGAAGGTGCTTGACGACAGAGAGCTTGTCCTGGAGCTTGAACGCGAAGAAGACCTTGAAAAATTGAACAAGGCACTGCAGGAATCTTTTGGCGGAGAAGTCGACGCAGAGCTAATTGTTAAGCGGCAAAGGTAGAAAAAAGTAACAGTCAAAAGTGAAGACTAAAGAGCCCGGGAGGTATGATTAAAACTGCAACGCAGGAGGGGTTGCTGGGTAACTGATCAATACTGTTTCAGGACTATGAAGAATTAGTGGTATGCAGAAAAAACCAGTCAGCGACATTCTTGAAAACATTGCCATGCTTCTTGAAATAAAAGGGGAAAACCCATTTAAATCGAGGGCATACTACAATGCTGCCAAGGCCCTATCCGGTATAACCAACCTTGAAGAACTGGTAAAGGAAAAACGATTGCGAGAGATCAAAGGCATAGGCGAGGCCCTCTCACAAAAAATAGAGGAATATAGCAAAACAGGGACTATGGCATATTACGAGGAACTGACGCAGGTAGTTCCTGAGTCGCTTCTCGAACTCATGCAAATTCCTAATCTTGGTCCAAAAAAGATCAAGGTTCTCTATGATGAGCTTGAAATCACAAATATTGGTGAGCTTGAGTATGCGTGCAAGGAAAACAGGCT
>MVQO01000074.1 GCA_002067585.1 Syntrophorhabdus sp. PtaB.Bin027 | reverse complement strand
AGCATCAGCCAGTCAGGGAGGCATCATTACACCCTCAGGATCAGTGACTGTAGCAAAGGGGGCAAATCAATCCTTTACTGCGACCCCTAATGCCGGTTATCAGGTTTCATATGTCGCCATTGATGGCGTCCCGCAAGAGGCAACCAGTTCTTACACGTTTAGCAATGTAACTAAAGATCACACAATTGCAGCAGTTTTTTCTGTCAAAACCTACACAATAAACGCTTCTGCTGGACCTGGTGGAAGCATCTCCCCATCCGGTAACAAATCAGTAAATCATGGGGCAAATCAGTCATACGTGATTTCACCAAATAACGGTTTCACCATAGCAGATGTTATAGTGGATGGGGTTTCTCAGGGAGCTACCGGCTCGTATATTTTTAGTAATGTCACATCCAACCACACTATTTCAGCGGTTTTTAAAGTTAATAGTTTTACAATCACTGCATCAGCAGGGCCTGGAGGGACGATTTCGCCATCAGAAAGTATTTCGGTACCGAATGGAGGCAGTCAAACATTCACAATTTCGCCTGATGCAAGCCATGCAATATCGGATGTTTTGGTTGACGGGTCCTCAGTGGGAGCTGTCAGTTCATATACATTTCGAAATGTCACTGGTGATCACACAATTTATGCTCTTTTCGTCCCAGGCTATACTTTATCGATCACCACAAGCGGAACTGGCTCTGGACACGTTGTTGCCAATCCTTTAGCAACGGTCTATGCCCCGGGAACAAAAATAACACTAAAAGCTATTGCCGGAGAAGGTTCCAATTTCGGTGGCTTCTCAGGTGATTGTGAAAGTAATAGGTCAAAATGTACATTGATAATGAATCAGCACGCCGAAATCAATGCAGCATTTGAACAGAAAAATTTCAAATTAATTGCAACCGCCATAGGAAATGGCTCAATATCAGTAGAAGGGCTAGCCTCTATTAAAAATAAAAAGATCAAGAATAAGACAAAAATCAAGCGAAGTAAACAGGCTATCACCGTCAGTTACGGAAGCCAGCTTGTTTACCACATAAACCCAGAGCCAGAACATTATATTAAAAAGATTATTGTGAATGGTAAGCCAATTGAGGCTGTCGATACATTGACCTTTGCCAATATCAAACGTAATCATCGCGTAAGAGTGTGGTTTGAATCTCAGGCAAAATTCATTCAGAATCCTTTTAAAAAAGCCATTGCAAAACAAGCAGTTTTGCAGGATATTCAGGATCGCGACATATCAGAGGCGCAACAATTTGATTCATATGATACTGGCGATGATACGTCGATTCCGCCACCATCATACACCGACCAATACGCCTCTCTCCAACAGTAGATACTGATTACACAACCGCCCCCTGGCATTAAGGATTCTAGAGACCAGGGGGCGGTTGTGATTTATCGTCTATTCATCAACAATTATGCTTTTGTGATCTTTGTCATTTTTTTTAATTCAAAAAAACCGACAACCATATCATGGTCATAATGAACAGAGGCAAAACATTGTGGAACCTACTACAAAAAAACCTGTTATGAATGACCATAGCTTGACAAAGGCAAACCAGTTGAAAAACTGGGACGCAAAACTACTGGCCTAAGTCCTTTCTGCAGGATACGGCAGCAGGGTTGCCAGGCGAAAACAGCATCTCCAGTGCTGGCTATTCGCCGGCTAAAGAAGTGTTCAGGAGGTGCTTATATGCTTCACAGCAAAGCCAACAATAAACCGATCAAACGTTCAACTACTCAAACCATCTTCTTTATTATCCTCATTTTTTCAGCCATTACTGTATCTGCCCACTATGCTCATGGTACATCTGTGACACTTGCCTGGGATCCAAACTCACCTGTGGAGAATGTTGTGGGATACCGGCTTTATTACGGCAATGAAAGCAGAAATTATGGATTTATGGTTGAGATTGTAGGTGAAACGTTAAAAAAGATAAGCGGTCTCAAAAAAGGGCAAAATTATTATTTTGCAGTAACCGCTTTGAATGGGGCAGGACAGGAGAGTGATTTCTCAGATGAAGTAGCCATAACTACCTGTACATACAATCTTTTTAAGAAAAAAAGAGTGTTCAATGCAACGGGGGGTGTGAAAAAGATCAGGGTTAGAACCCAGCCTCAGTGTGAGTGGTCAGTACAAAGCGACCAGAGCTGGCTAAGAATTATGGAGGGTGATGAGGTTCACGCTGGCAAAGGCTTTATAACCTATTCTATTGACCCAAATCCTGACCCTGAAAAACGAATTGCTTACCTTATGATAGGGGAAAAACGGTTCAAGGTCATCCAAAAAGGATCAACTCTATACGAATAGCCTGAATAGGCTGTTTTTTCCGTGAGACCATCACGAATAAAGGCTTTTAAAAAAACGCCTGCAGAAGATTGACCGTCTGCAGGCACAATAGTGTGGAATCTGAGTGGATTTTAAAAAGGAGATTTACGGATTCAAAATAATTCCTCGACCTTCGTCCTTTAACCTTTCTTCTTTCACCTCTCCATCCCCAGCCATTTGCTCTCATTTTCGGATCATGTTGTACTATGAATTGGGTTATATTGGGGCAAATGCAGGGCAAGAATACGATTGAGAAGCTTGCTTTTAGTGATTATTCACTTTGATCTACAACCAAGGGTTATTTTTTTGCCTTAACTTCCCCCAAAAAAAAGCTGCAGCCCGGTATCCATAATGAATTATTGAATATTTTACAGCGAAATAACGAATCCATTGCTCATATGAAAACGTTTTTGCCTTTAAGCGCACTTCATTTGCTAATTCCAAATCCCGCTTATAAAAGGCGAGCCTTAAAGACGCATCATACAACCACCTTTCATGCGCTTTTCTGAGGTGTTGGGGTAAATTGTACTTGGTACAAAGATAAAGCATCATTTCAGCTTGTGACATCCCAAACTTAAGAAGTTTCTTGGGATTCGTACTTCTCGTCGCTGATTCTTTAGATATGACATACGTCGCAAGGGATTCAGGTAAATAATGCAGCTGTGCCATTGTAGAAATTTCAGCCCAAAGCTGGGTGTCACCCATGAGAAAATGGCCACTTAAATGCAAGTAAGGATCCGCTGTTTTCACTTCATTGTAAAGGCTTCGTCGGAGGACAACTGTACAAGTTGCAATTCCTCGTCCAAGAATGCCTTTATCTTCAACAAAATCTGCCAGGGTGGGTTTTTCCGGCATCACCCAGCCTTTGTACTGTATAAAATTTTTTATTGTTTTGTTCAAATGTGGGTGAAAAACATCGAAACCGGAATAAACAAGACCACACTCCGGGTGGCATTCAAGGTGATCCACCTGTTTTTGAAGTTTTGTTTCATTATGCCAAAAGTCATCACCTTCGCAAAAAGCAATATACTTGCCAGTACATGCCTGTGCAACTTGGCGACTGTTGACTGAAGCGCCCAGGTTGTGATCAGATGCAATAACATGGATTATATCCGGGTACTTTTTCTTGTATTCAAAAACAATTTCACGAGTCCCATCCGTAGAACAATCCTCACCAATAACCAGTTTGAAAGGAAAATTGGTCTTTTGCTTGACCACGCCTTCGATCGCCCTTGCTATATGTGGCGCGTGGTTATACGTGATCATGTCTACACTGACAAGAGGTTCTTCCACTGCATCAAATCCCAATATTCTTAGATCGAACTTTTCAACGTTTTCATTAAATCTTTGCTCCATAAAACGATAGTTTGCTCCGACCAATATGCCATATTTCCATGAATGCCTCCAGACGGAACAATCGACATAGCGAAACATATAACAAACCACCCAGGATGATTTGTGTAATGAGCAAACACCAGTTGCTTGGAAAAGGTAAAAATCCGATAGCGTGAACTGATATCCCCATAAGAGTTGACAGCGCAAGGTATGGGAAAATATCGCGCACCTGCTCCCATATAGGGTATCCTATAAGAATTCCTGTATAGTAGCTGTTCAGATAATATGCTGCAATTGAAAGGATGACTTCGCCACAAATCATCGCGGAAATGCCCCAGCGGTATGTAACAACAATATTCATAACAGTTAGCAGTTTTTTTAGTATCTCAAGACGAAGAAACAGGTCAGATCGACCTAAAGCCTGCAGGAGATTCAGGTTGATCAGGTGCAGGGCATATGTAGCCCCTGCAAGACTGAGAAGCTGCAAGTATGGAACCGATTGCTCCCATTTTTCTGTAAGAAACACAAGTATCAAGGGACGGGAAACCGCTGCCAGACCTATCATTACAGGAAAATTAATCAAAACGAGGGTTGTCAGAGCTTTTTTTAAACCTCTTTTCAGCCGAACTGGGTCATCCTGTATGCTGGCAAACACAGGGAATGTAACTTTTCCTACCATTGCAGATAGTGTGTGTGAGGGAAGCTGTTCCAGGCTTATGGCACGGGTGAAAAATCCGAGATCACTCGCCGAATAGAACTTTCCAACCACCGGGAGATAGATGTTGTTGAAGATCTGGTTCAGTAGTCCTGAAAACATCATGCGCGAGCCGAAACCAAACATCTGCTTTAAGGATGCCCAATTGAAGACAAGTGTGGGCCTCCAGTCGTTCAAAAACCAAACAATCACAACACGGAAGAAACTTCCTGATATCTGCTGGACAGCTAAGCTCCACACACCGAATCCACTTATTGCCATGACAATACCTATGATGCCGGATAGTCCGCTTGAAACCAGGCTCACTTTGGTCAGCGCCTTAAAATTGATCTCTTTTTCAAGAATCGTAGTTGGAACAAGACTGAAGGAATTAATCACGATGGTCAGGGAAAAGGCACGGGTAAGTGGTGCCAGTATTGGCTGACTGTAGAAGGCTGCAATCCAGGGAGAGGCAAGGCATAAAAAACCTGCCGTGAATATACCGACTACGATGTTGAAATAAAAGATTGAAGATATGTCAGTTGGCGTAGGATCACGCTTTTGAATCAGGGCAGCACCAAAGCCACCTTCAAGGAATACCTGTGCTACTGCAGTGAAAATCGTCAACATCCCGATCAGGCCGAACTGCTCAGGAAACAATAACCGGGCCAGTACAATCCCTATGATGAAGCGCGTACCCTGCACCCCCACTGTCTGGAGAAAACTCCACCAGAGGCCATGGATTGTTTTATGCCTGAGGCTTTCCATCTTCTCTCGAAACCCTACCGTAATATCCGAAGCCTTCCTGAAGATTCAGCAGCTTCCTGAGTTCTGCAGAAGTCATTATCCTCCGCTCATTAGCTTCTGCGAGATTATGTATGCGGCGTAATAAATCAGAATTGGAAGCAAAACGGGTTCTTTTAGAATCAAACCATATGTTATCCTCCAATCCGACCCTTACCCCGCCCCCTGCTGCTATGGCGAGTGCGTTCATCATGAGCTGGCTGTTTCCTATCCCGGCAAGACTCCAAAGAGAATTTTCCGGAAGATCGCGAATCATGATTCCTGCATGAAGAAGATCGGCCTGAGCACATGCAATATTGCCGAGTATTAGGTTGAAATAGTGCGGCGGTTCAAGTAAACCTTTTCTTTGAAGGTATTTGGCATAATTAATCATTCCCGCGTCAAAAGCTTCTAACTCGGGAAGGATCCCTCGTGACTTCATCTCGCCAGCCAGTGTCTGGATCATGTCTGGAGCATTCAAACTTGCTATCTGGTTGAAGTTTAGGGAGCTAAGTGTTAGGCTTCCCATATCTGGCTTCAGATTGCCTTCCAGCTGCAGAGGTTCAGCCCTCTTTTCAAACTCCTGGAATGTTCTGCCGCT
>MVQO01000073.1 GCA_002067585.1 Syntrophorhabdus sp. PtaB.Bin027 | reverse complement strand
GCATCCCAGTTTACCACCATCCGTCATGGAGGTATCCATATATCCCAGAATGATACAGAACCCACCCAGTTTGAATGGGCCATGGGAGAACCCGGCATACAGCTCATCTTTGCAGGCTCTCCCCAAACCAGAGGAAGAGGAGAGAGGATCAATCAGACCTTTCAGGATCAGCTGGTATCTGAGCTCAGGCTCCATACAATCACTACTGCAGAGGCTGCAACACAATAATACCGAAGTTCAGCAAACGATTCGGTGTAAAACCAGAGGATACAACCGCTGCATGGAGGCACACGAGTGCAAAGTTACCAGATATTCTCTGTACACGGTATCAGAGGAAGGTGAATAATGACAAAGGGGCAGATCATCCAGCTTCTCCCTATAAAGACACAGAGGCATTTTGTGAAGGCATCGGTTACTGTCAACCACTGGACTGACGACTCATGGCATGTACTCCATGAAACCTATGGTGAGATACCTGAGAACCGATCCCTGTTGCGAGCCCGGCTGGACCCCTTCATCGGCTCAGGGCCGGACGAAGGGAGAGCATGTCTTTGGGGGTGGCAGAATCATAGTGCATGTGGCATTTTTATGTTGCGTTAATACTGTTTCCGGTAAATAAAAGAGTTGCTTCTTTCGTTTCCTATAGCCCTTTGTTCATAGCCCTCTTTACGCCTTACAAATCCCGTCGCAGTTCCTGCACTGAAGATTGGTGTTGTAAAGTTCATAGAATCTTTCGGGATGCCTGGCATAGAGATATTCCCACTGGATCACCACAATAACCGACATTGCCAGAACAGAATAAGTCCAGAAAGAGGGGACAAAAACAAGCGTGGAGAAGGCCATGAGGTAACCCCAGTTATTTATTCTGCAGGTATTACAGCACTTATTCCCTATTATCCACTTAAAAACGCACCAGACTGATACACAAAACTGGTCCATGAAGATAAAAAAAACTACAGTCAGGATGACCCACATACGATTAAGCACCCCGGTATGGAAAAGGATACCAACAAAAAGTACGGCAAGTAACCAATAGATAGCTGTTTTCACAGCACCGACATTCATACGGTGAGTATAATCAGCAAGTTTTGCCTGGAATTTTTCATGTCTGGCCGAGTCACCGGCAGATGCAGCAGAATAATGTTTCTCAAAAATCTTCCCCATTGAAATCTTGGAATTCACGCGTGGAACCATGCGCTTGATGAGAAGCCACATAATCATAGCCCATATGACGTGGTAAACCTTTAAAAAAAGGATTTGATAGGTAAAGGTTCCGACAAGAATTTCCGGCCGCCAGATAGCCAAAACAAGGATCAACGCTGTGATTAAGCCCTTAATGAGTAACTTTATTCCTCCGTGATGTTCGGTACCCATTTTCAGTTATCCTTTCCACAAAACAGAACCGGTAATGTTCCTGACGCTTAACATTATGTTACAGCATTTATTGACAATACTGCTCCAAAATGGATAGGGTCTGACATGACGCCTTATCACTCCCTGTGATAAAAATCCCTTTCTCTTCATTCCATCACTTCATACATGTTTTAAAGGACTTTGGCTTTACCATGTGGCCTTGCTCTTTTCTCCCAAATTTCCAGTACCAATGAGTTTCCCACCCTCATATCTCTCGATTCTGATAACCTGCCCCATCTCATCGTAAATCAGGCACGCGCCGTGCCTCTTACCGTAGACATAGGTGGCTTCTTTCATAGGAATTCCCTGCCTATCGAATAAAGCATAGTGGCCGTGAAGTTTTCCATTTAGGTATTCTGCCTGGGTTTCGATGTTTCCGTTGTCATGATAACTTTTATATATTCCTTGAAGCTTGCCGTGGTCATATTCTGCCTCTACCCATATCGTGCCATCCCGTCGGTAAATCCTGCTATTACCGTGCAGCCTGCCATATTTAAAAGAACATTCTTCTTCGACCTCTCCTGTGGGGTAGTATCTGGTGCTTTTTCCGTGAGCCCTCCCTTCTTTGAAGGCTAACTCACTCTTCACCATTCCCCCGCGGTAATATTCTCTGACCACACCATCTGGTATTGCACCTGATTTATGAATTAGGACACCTTTTTTATCATAGACCTCAACGGCGATTACCTCGTCTCCGCGATAATAACGTATCTCTTCTGTCTTATCCTCAATCCCCGGGGTGACAATCCGTTGTATCTCATCCATTGACTTTAACCCTCCACATTCATCCGACCTGTCCAATAAGCATTCATTTTGTCCTTTGATGGAAGAACTGAATAGCAATCTCACTGATCTTTTTCAGAAGACCACCGACACAACCATTTTTTACAGGACTATTTTAAAGGCTGATTCCAGGCAGCCCTTCAAGCGAGGGCAGATGCTAAATAAATGGTATGATTCCGAATTGAACATTTGACATATATATCACCTGACTTTTCATTTGTCAAAAGACAATATGTGAGGAACCTGAGTCTTTGTAACACAATCATTTCTATTGGCTTTTTCACCACAACCAGTGCTAATATGTTTTAAAATTCAAACAGCAGGAGAAATACAATGCCATCAAGAATTGTAGTCAATGTAGAAAAAATGCTTGACCGTGGCCCGGAATATGGATTTCTTGAGGCACAGATCAACTTTGAGGAAAAAGCAACACCTGCAAAGGGTATGAGTTTTGCGTCCGTAATTGTTTCGTTAGCAAAGACAGAGGTGGGGGGTATGACATTTGACGAAATCAGGGCAGCGGCATTATTGAAGGCCCTCTCGTTCCTGGAGGCTTGCTTAAAAAAGCCGGGCACCCGCTGATGGATTTTTTCCTGATAACCTGCAACTCCCGACAGATTAAATTTTTACACCTTGCCATACTCGCCTAAAAAGGGTTAGGAACGCTTTTTAGGCTAATAAGGCTGCAAAAAGTTCATAAAACCCTTAATTTCAGTTATTTATTGACTTTTGCCAGTTCTTTATCATACTATATGTAGTTTTTTTAAAACCAGGTTAGGAGTCAGGTCATGTATGCAATAATACAGAGTGGCGGCAAGCAGTACAGGGTTATGGAAGGAAAAAAGGTTAAACTCGAAAAACTGACCGTCAATGCAGGTGATGATGTTCAGATAAAAGAGGTCCTCGTCTTCAACGACGGTTCGAATACTGTCATTGGAAGTCCCTACGTTGAAGGGGTTTCTGTGAATGGAAAAATTATCTCCCATGGTAAAAACAGAAAGGTGGTTGTCTTCAAGTACAGAAGGAGAAAGGACTCCAAAACAAAGAAAGGTCATCGTCAACCTTACACAGAAGTTCTGGTAGAAAAGATATCAATGGAGGCACCCCATGGCGCATAAAAAAGCAGGCGGAAGTTCGAGAAATGGCCGCGATTCACGTGGCCAGAGGCTCGGGGTAAAAACCTACGGCGGCCAGACAATAAAGGCCGGAACAATCATCATGAGACAGCATGGAACTAAGATTCATCCAGGAAAAAATGTAGGTATTGGCCGCGATAACACCCTCTTTGCGCTCATCGACGGCACTGTAAAATTTGACATAGCCGGCGATAAGAAGAGGGCCCATGTATACCCTGTTGAATGAAATTTGTTGATGAAGCAAAAATCCTTGTCAAAGCAGGAGATGGCGGCCAGGGATGTACAAGCTTTAGAAGGGAAAAGTTTGTTCCCAAGGGTGGACCAGACGGTGGCGACGGTGGCAAGGGAGGGGACGTAGTCATATCAGGATCACAGAACCTTGCAAGTCTCTTAGATTTCAAATATCGGCGAATTTTTAAAGCAGAAAAAGGCAAAAACGGAAGCAGTAGAAATAAAAGAGGTAGGGATGGTAAAAACCTTATCATCCATGTACCCTTTGGTACTGTTGTGTTTGAGGGAAGCAGCAACAAACTCCTGGTTGATATTACGGCCAATCAGAGTACATGCATAGTGGCAAGAGGGGGCAAAGGGGGAAAAGGTAATGCCCATTTTGTAACTCCGACCCACAGAGTGCCCTATGAATTCGAGCCTGGTGAACCTGGTGAGGAAAAAGAACTGTTATTAGTGCTAAAACTGATTGCAGACGTCGGCATTATTGGTTTACCAAATGCGGGAAAATCGACTCTTATTTCACGCCTCACAGATGCAACCCCAAAGATAGGCGATTACCCCTTCACTACCTTATCACCAATCCTTGGGGTCCTGCGTGAAGGAGACAACGCTTTTGTTATAGCAGATATCCCAGGTATTATTGAAGGAGCTTCCCAGGGGAGAGGCCTTGGACTGACCTTTTTACGGCACATCGAAAGAACGCGAATGCTGCTCCTTGTCTTAGATGTTTCAGCGACTAACCCGGTGGAAGACTACAATACCTTGAGACACGAGCTTAACTCTTATAAAAGAGGGATGTTCAGCCGGCAAAGAATTGTAATATTAAATAAAGCAGACAAGGTTTCAGAAGAAAAGGCTGATAAATGGCGATCGGCCCTTATCCGAAAAAAAGAAGAAGTTGTGGTGATGAGTGCCTTGAAGGGATTGGGTATAGACGCTTTAAAAGAGATGATTAAAATGAAAGATTTTAATAAGGTTGCCCATGCTTAGAGCAAAGAGAATTGTTATCAAGATTGGCACATCCATACTGCTTGACAGGTATAAGCGAGTCAGCATTGACATGATCAGAAACTTTGCCAGACAAGTAAAGACCTTGAATGATATGAAAAGGGAAGTGATTATCGTATCAAGCGGGGCCATTGCCTGCGGTATGGAGACATTGAATCTCAAGAAAAAGCCTAAGGAGATTGAAAAACGCCAGGCTCTTGCCTCTGTTGGCCAGGTTCTCCTCATGAAAATGTACATGGATGCCTTCGCATGGGAAAAAATGCGCGTTGGCCAGGTGCTCCTCACCCACGAGGACATTAAGAGCAAAGATCGGTGTCTCAATTTGATGAATACCCTCAACAGCCTTCTTTCCATGGATATAATTCCAATCATTAATGAAAACGATGCCTTATCATTTACGGAAATCAAGTTCGGGGACAATGACAACCTTTCCGCCTTGATAGCCCAGATCACGGATGCTGATCTCCTTCTGCTCCTGTGCGATGTTGATGGGCTATATGACAAGGATCCGACAAAGCATCCTGATGCACGGTTGATCAGGCTCATAGAAAAGATTGATGAAAGCGTCGAAAAATTGGCAGAAGGAACGAAAAGCGAGAAGAGCGTCGGCGGCATGATCAGCAAGATAGAGGCTGCTAAAAAAGCAGGCTATTACGGCATTCCCACAAGGGTTATACGGGGCGACATTGAAAACATCATTGTACGGGTCATAAAAGGTGAAGAACCAGGAACCCTTTTCCTCCCAAGTAAGAAGATTTCTCGCAGGCAATGGTGGGCAGCTTTTGCCTACAAGACTAAAGGTACAGTATGGGTAGACGAAGGTGCAGAGGCAGCCATCTCTAACCATGGCAAAAGCCTTTTACCTTCCGGTATAACGAAAACAGAAGGTGACTTCCGGCGGGGTGAATGTATAGAGGTTAACAATAATAAAGGTACTGTTATTGCCAGAGGTATCGCAAATTATTCATCCACAGATGTAAATAAGATAAAGGGCCTCAAAAGCGTTGATATTGCGAAGAAGCTTGGCTATAAATACACTGAAGAAATAATCCACAGAGATAACATGGTGATCATATGAAACCTGACAAGCTTGCCATGACAGCTAAAAAAGCTGCCCATACCATAGCCCATACGCCAACAGAACAGAAAGACAGGGCGCTGATTACGCTGGAACAACTCATAGGCGACGAAAAGGCCTATCTGATGCTGGAAAACAAAAAGGATATTGAAACAGCCGAGAAAGCAGGGCTTGCAAGAAGCCTGGTTGACCGTTTGAGAATCGATGAAAAGGTCATCGAGGAAATGCAGGCAAGTATTCATGATGTTGTAAATCTGGCAGACCCGGTAGGAGAAATCGTCAAAATATGGAAAAGACCGAATGGGCTGCAGGTGGGTCGCATGAGAATCCCCATCGGAGTAATATTCGTCATATATGAGTCCCGACCAAACGTGACAATAGAGGCATTTTCACTGTGCCTGAAAAGTGGAAACTGCGTTATCCTCAAAGGTGGTTCTGAGGCCAGCCACTCAAACAGGGCCCTTTTCAGGCTAATTCAGGAGGCTCTTAAAAGGACCGGTATCACACCAGAGATTGTCCAGCTGGTTGATATAAACGATCGTTCCTACATCTACGATCTCCTCACCTTGGAGGAATATATCGACCTCGTGATACCGAGAGGCGGGGAGGAGCTTTTGAGAAGCGTTGTCGAGCATTCTCGCATTCCTGTTCTGAAGCATTACAAAGGGGTATGCCATATTTTTGTAGATGAATCGGCTGATTTTCCCATGGCTTACGAGGTCTGCCTCAATGCCAAGGCACAGAAACCTGCCACATGCAATGCCATGGAAACCCTCCTCGTCCATGAAGCAATTGCGAAAGATTTCCTGCCTGAAATGATAAAACGGCTAAAGAAAAGCGGGGTTAAGGTCAAAGGTTGCCAGAGAACCATTCAGATAGTTAACGATATAGATCCTGCGCAGGAAGAAGACTGGTCCCAAGAGTATCTTGACTTCGTTCTCTCCATACGGGTAGTGAAGGATATGGATGAAGCAATTGACCATATAAGGACATACGGTTCAGACCACACTGAGGCCATTATCACTAAAGATTACCAGAGGGCATGGCAATTTCTAAAAGAAGTGAACTCCTCCCTCGTGCTTGTTAACGCATCCACAAGGCTCAATGATGGTTTTCAACTGGGTCTTGGAGCAGAAATGGGAATAAGCACAACGAAGCTTCACGCTTTTGGGCCTATGGGTCTGGAGGAACTGACCGTTACAAAATTCATCGCTTTCGGTGAAGGCCAATTGAGGGTTTGATGAGAGTAGGCATCTTTGGAGGCACCTTTGATCCAGTTCACAATGGACACCTGAGAGCTGCTGAGGAAATCGGGGAGTCTTTTTCTCTTGAAAAGGTTTATTTTGTACCGGCATACATCCCTCCCCATAAAAATGCAGGCAATATATCGGCCATGGGAGACCGCTTAGCCATGGTACGGCTGGCAATAAAAGGTAACAGACGATTTTCAGCCTCTGATGCGGAGTTAAGACGTGGCGGCATCTCTTACTCCATCGACACCATTGAGATAATGGAAAAGAGATTCAAAGATGTTTATTATCTCATTGGTGTGGATGCCTTCGATGAAATTGATACGTGGCACAGGTATGAGGATCTTTTCTATCATACAAATTTCATCGTTATGGTAAGGCCGAATCACAGAAAAAAGTCCGGGCTTACAATGTTTCCCAAAAACGTACGGAAACAGATGACACCCTTGAATGATTACTCATTTCAGCATAACTCTGGCCGACAGGTTTATCTTCAGCTCATCACGCAGCTCGACATCTCTGCAACACGAATTCGCACTTCTGTAGGCAGCAGAAAATCGATCAGATATCTTGTCCCTCCTGCAGTGGAGACGTATATAAAAGAAAAAGGGCTTTATCAGTGAATAGTGAAAAAATAGAACCGGCAAATAGAAGCAGGAGGCGTGGAATTAACAGGGAAAATGAGACAGGCGGTAAAAATTAGAAGGGGAAAAATACCCAGCCTTTTGGGCCAGGGAAAAACTGATGGATACCTTTGAGAAGGCACAGAAATGCGCACAGTTTGCAGATGAGAAAAAAGGCAGGGATATCGTCATTCTTGAACTTATCGGGCTTACTGACATTGCCGATTACTTTGTATTGGCAAGTGCCACGAGCGAAAGACATGTGAGAACTATTGCTGAGGCTGTTGAGGTTGGCATGAAGGGGATAGGGGTGAAACCTTTTTCTCTTGAAGGTTATGACGATGGCAGATGGGTAATAATCGACTATCAGAACGTCATAATCCATATTTTTATAGAATCGTTAAGAGAATTATATGACCTTGAGAGTTTGTGGATTGAAGCAAAAAGATATAAGCTTCAAAAAGGAAATAAGCTTTTAGGAGTGGATCATGGATAAGAGAAAGTTGGAACGTTTTAAAAAGAGTCTCCTTAATATGCGGGGGGAGATTCTCAAGAAGTCCAAAAAACTGAAAGAGGATTCCTACACGCTCGGCACAGATGGTATCCAGGATATGGCGGATGCGGCCAGCAATTCATATAACGTAGATATCCTCATGAGCATCAGCGATAATGATATAAAGCTTCTCAAAGATATAGATAATGCCCTTGATAAGATCAAGAATAGTAACTATGGGATTTGCGAGGAATGTGAGGAAAAAATAACTGAAAAAAGACTTGAAGCAAATCCTGTGGCAAGGTATTGTATAACGTGTCAGAGAATGATGGAAGAAAAAGGTATGTAACTTAATGAAGTACAAAATATACGTATTTCTCTTTTTCATAGTTTTCGGGTTTTACGTATATCTGGGTATCCTGAACCCGGACGAGGTGAAGTTTTACTTCGGAGGGCAACAAGCCCTTAAAATGTCTGTGGGGCAATTCGTTGTAATTGCTTTTGCACTCGGCATCATTGTCTCAATCCTCGTAGGTTTGGTTGACGACATAAAAAAAAGCGTGACCGTGTGGAAGAAAGGGAAAAGAGGCAAGAGAAAAGATGAGTTTTTAACCCTTATTGAAAAAGCAAAATCTTATGACCTCAAGGGAGATAGAGATAAGGCTATTGAACAGCTAAACCGGGTCATTCTCCGGGCCCCTGACATTGAAGAGGGGTACACATCACTTGCAAAACTGTATGCATCTTCAAAAGAATACAACAAGGCCATAGAGATACTCGACCTGGCAGAAACCCACCTCGGTAAAAAAGAATCGATCCTTCTCAAGAAAGTAAAAATAAGAACCTTTACAAAAGAGTTTGCAAAACAGGAAGCTGACCTGAAAGAAATTTTAAAATATAACGAATCTAATTTTGAAGCACTCGGGATGTTGCGCGACCTCTACATATCGCAAAAAAGATGGGATGACGCATACGATGCAGCCAAGAGGATTGTCAAGTTTATCAAAACACCTGATGAAAAAAGGAGACTCCTCGGTATACGGTACGAAAAGGCTTCTGCTATTTTTGAAAGAAATAACCCCTCTGAGTATGATTCTATCGTAAAAGAACTCAAGGACATTATCAGCGAGGACAAAAGGTTTATACCCGCCTACGTTCTGTTGGCTGAGATCTACAAAAAAACGAATAAACTAAATGAAGCCGGCCGTGTTTATGGAAGAGGATATTCAAAGACAGGCCATATAACTTTTCTTTCTAAAATGGAGGATCTTTTTATTGATAGAGGTGATCCAGGAGTAATCCTGAAAATCTACAGGAGAATCCTTGATGTGGCTACCAAAAATAATCTTATAGAGTTTCTCTATGCGCGGCTTTGCCTCCGTCTTGAAATGATTGATGAAGCAATCTATACGCTAAACGCCCTCGAGTCAACGGGGGCAGATTTTAAAGGCCTTCACAAGGCCATGGCCGAGGCATATATCCATCGGGGACAGATGGAGAAAGCTGTTGAAAAATTCAGACACGCATTCCCTGCCGAACATGTTTACATACCCTTCTGGTGCGATAACTGCCATGCAAAAAAGGTGGAGTGGGAAGATTTTTGTGATAATTGCTACAGCTGGAATACAATTAATGTCCGAAAGGAAGATTTCCTTCGGAGTGACTCTGCTGAATTGCAAGCCCTCTACGAAAGCGAAGATTGGGTTGAAGGAGCGTAATGATGAGACACGAACTTATCTTAAATAACGATAACAAGCTCATTTTCCTCATTCTTGATGGTGTGGGGGATATCCCCAACCCTCAGTTTTCTTATACCACACCCCTTGAAGCTGCCAAAAAACCAAATATTGACAGCTTGGCCAGAGAAAAAGGCATCCTTGGACGGATCATACCTGTTGACATCGGAATAACACCGGGCAGCGGACCGGGACATCTGAGTCTCTTCGGTTATGATCCTCTTGAACATGAGATAGGCAGGGGAGTTCTGGAAGTCCTTGGCCTTAATATGGACCTGCAGGATGGGGATCTTGCTGCAAGGGCCAATTTCTGCACGATCAGGGACAACATTGTTGTTGACAGACGGGCAGGAAGAATACCAACAGAGGAAACAGTACGGATCTGTGAAAAGATAAGCAGTGCTATCCCAGAAATTGAAGGCGTAAAGCTTCTTATCAAGCCAGGGAAATCCCACAGGTTTGCAGTCATTTTCCGGGGGAAAAATCTTTCAGAGCACCTGACAGATGCTGATCCTCACAAAGATCATTTGCCCGTAGTCTTCTCTGAACCGAAAGATGACAAGGCCATTTTTGCTTCACACATCGTTAACACTTTTATAGAAAAGGTGGCTGTTCTTCTCAAAGGTGAAAAGGCTGCAAACGGTGTTCTTCTGAGAGGCTTTTCAGCGAAACCAGCAATACCATCCTTCTCGGACAATTACGGGATGAAGGCACTTGCTATTGCCACCTATCCCATGTACAGAGGAATTGCAAAAGTCCTCGGTATGGATGTGAAGGATGAAACGAAGGACTACCAGGAGATGCTGAAGGCACTGAGAGACAACTATGACTCCTATCAATTTTTCTTTCTTCACATAAAAGAAACGGATCTTGCAGGTGAAGACGGTAACTTCCCGCAAAAGGTTGCTGCCATAGAAACCGTTGACCCCATGATCCCCGAGATCTATAGCCTCAATCCTCAAGTCCTTGTCATTACCGGAGACCATTCCACACCCTGCCCTATGAAGGGTCATAGCTGGCACCCTGTTCCGCTGTTGCTGGTAACAAAAACAGGTGAAAGGGATGGAATGGCCTTCCATGAAAAGAACTGCGTTACCGGAAGCATAGGAACAATTTACAGTAAGCAGCTAATGCCCCTTGTTCTTGCCCACGGGCTGAGACTTGATAAGTACGGCGCATAATCTTGTAAAAGACCTTGTGAACCTGATCTGTCCCCTGCGTTGTGGAGGGTGTAATGTCCATGGGCATACCCTGTGTCCGCAATGCATCGATTCCTTTCTCGTTGTTGACGAAGAAACATCCTGTCCCATATGTGGAATGCCTGTGGGGATACGGAAAGTCTGCGGAAGGTGTATTGCTGAAAAAAACATGTTTGCTGAGGGCCTTTACGGATTCTACTATGAGAACAGACTCCGAGATGCTATGCACTCGTTCAAGTTCTCAGGACGAAAAGATGTTGGGAGGTGTCTTGTAGGTCTTGTCGAAGAAAAAATTTCTGCCTTTTCAGACAAATTTGACTGTATCATACCAATCCCTGTCACAGAAAAAAGATTGCGAGAAAGAGGGTTCAACCAGTCATTTATTCTTGCCGAGGAAATAGCAAGGATGACCGGCAGACCCGTTCTGCATTCAATGCTTCGAAAAACAAAAGAGACCAAGGATCAGTACACCCTCTCAAGGGAGGAGAGAAGGAAAAACATAAAGGGGGCTTTCTCTCTTACCGGCAATACAAGCCTTAAAGGGAAAATGGTGCTTCTCGTTGATGATCTTTACACAACCGGTCAAACCTCACGGGAAGCTGCTCGCATCCTTTATCAGGGAAAGGCTCAGAGCGTTGTGCTCTTTGCCCTCGCACGGACTCCATGATCAAGAGACTATTTTACATTGCAGGCGGGTTGGTCCTTGCAGTTATATTGGCAGTCGCTATTATCCTTGTAAACATCTCCACCATTGGCCCTTACATAGTTAAAAAGATTACCCGTGGCGAAGTCTCTGTAAAAAAATTCGATTACAGCTTTGATAAGGGGATGATCGTTCTCAAATTAGTTGACTTAGCAATTACAGGTAATTTGGAAGGAACGGTAAAAAGAATTGATGTCCTGGCAAACCTGACGAGTAGGCCCTTCTTGAAGAGTACCACTATTTCAGATTTTGACCTGTCTTTTGCTGACCTGAAAGGCAAAATACACCTGGTGCCGCTTCCTGCAGAACTTTTCCAAATCAAAAAGGGCACAGTTACGTACAATAAACAGAAAATATTCATTGAAGACTTGACAATTGAGAACCTCCGATCCGGAAAACCATTCCATTTCAACCTCAAAGCTCAGAACGATTCCTTTTTCAAAAGTATCAGCGCCTCAGGTGAAGGCCTCTACAGGGGAAGATCTTCCGAATTGAAGGGCAATGTACACATTACCGACCTTGACCTTGCCAGGGTGTCGGGTAAACTCAAGGGTGTTGCAGCTGTTCAAGGCCCGTTCACCTTTGCCAAACAATCCTTTACCTTCGAGGGGCCTTTTGAGATGTCAGGATTTGAGGTGAAGGACCGTGTCCTTGAAAAACCATTAATAGTAAAGCATTACTCAGGAAAGGTAAAGATCGCATATGCTGACAACATAACGAACATCACGATAGGGGACATTGACTTTCTCAATACAACATTTCTTCTTCATATTAAAACGGGAAAAAACAGTCTCTTCGCGTTAGACCTCTCCTCCGGCTTCATTGACATCAATAGAGTCAAGAGCTATATGGCCCTTGAAAATCTTGCAGAAGGGTCAAAGAAGTTGTGGGATTCCATACACAAGGGGAGTGTAAAAATTTCAAAGTTTCAATATGAAGATAAAAAATCTGTTCACGTCGATCTTGAGCTGAAAGATGTAGGGTTTGTCTACAAAGACATGAATTTTATAGGAGTAGCAGGTTTTCTCACTATTGACAATCATAAAGCGACGATCTCTAAAGGTCGTGGAACCTTCAAGACAAGCCATTTCTCAGAAGCAGCAGGTTTCGTATCCCTTGCCAGAGACAAGATGATAAAGGTAAAAGGAAAATACTCGGTTAACCTGAGAGACATTCCGTATATGCTTGACGTGGGAAAAGTAAAGTTCAAGCATGGGATTACCCAGGGGGTTATGGAACTGGAAGGCAACAGAACATCGGGATACAGGATTTCCGGAAGAGGCACCGTAGAACATGCTGATGTGTCCTGGCAGAAAATATCAGCCAAGGCCAGGGGCTCCTATCGATTTACCCATGACGAAATCACCTTTGATCCCCTGATACTCAGGAAGGCCGGCACAGACATGGTCATCAGGGGAAAGTGGGGCAAGAAGTCCATGGGCATTTTCATGAAGGGGAGCCTTGATGTGGATCAGGTCAGACAATTTGCTGTCAGTCCATTTCCAATGGAGGGGCTGGCATTTCTTGACGTATCAATTCAGAGACACGACAATCTTTTCACACTGAATGGAGATGTGTTCATGGACAACGTCTCCTTTACCATTCCGAGGTTCATGAAAAAAGATAAAGGAGTTAAAAGTGCAGCCCACATGGCTCTGTCAGTGAAAGACAGACGTATTGATATCAGCCGTCTTTCCTACAACCTTGACAACCTGCGTATAAGCGGAAAAGGGTGGATTAACCCTGACAGAACTGTGAATGCAGATATAGGCGTGAACGTTCAAGCAGTTGACCGGATTGCCCCACTCTTTTTTTTTGAGGACCATGTGCCGAAGGGCGATCTTGATCTCAACATTGCTTTCAGAGATCTGAGATGGCCTTTGCAAACGATGCCCAAGATGAGAGGCTTTGCGAGGGTTAATAATGGCTTCCTGAAGCTTCCCTGGTGCGCCGAACCTTTAAAAGAAATAACTCTGAACGCGGAATTCAAGGGAGACATCTTTGAAATACTGATAAAAAGAGTAGTATGTGGGCAAACCACAGTGGGTACCAGCAGGCTTCACATTCAGGATCTGGAGAACCCAAGATTCAATTTCGATATTGCCATGGAAAACCTTGATGTGAGCGACATCAAAAGCAAGTCAGAATCTATATTTCGCGCTATCCGTCAGGACAGTATAATGGCGAGAATGGCTGGTGACTTTACCCTTCACGCAGGAACTGTAAGCCTGTCAAATATGTCTGGGACAAAACTCAGGGTCTCAGGAAAACTCCGTGACAGGAAGTTTAGCATCAATCAGTTCACCGCCAATGTCCTCGGAGGTTATGGGGATGTTACAGGCATGGTTGATCTTTCCCAGGATACCCCGGTCATAAGTGTCCAAGGCAAGATCCTGTCAATGACAAGCGGCCATTTACTGAAGACCCTTGGTATAGAGGCAAGAGCCATCGAGGGAGAAGGGGTTGCTACAGGCAATATTCATTTCAGAGGAGAGAAGAAGACCGACTTTATCCAGACCCTCAATGGACAGGTAGGCATTTACAGCAAAGATGGTACAATCAAAAAATGGAACCTTCTTGCAAAGATTTTTAGCCTTCTCAATCTTTACGATCTCTTTCGAGGCAAAGTCCGATTCACTGAGACTGGGCTTAAGTACACAAAGATGGGCGCTTCATTTAAGATAAAAGACGGCTATCTTACGACCGATAATTTTGTCCTCGATAGTCCCTCAATGCTCATAACAGGAAAAGGCACGATCAATGCCAGTGACAACGAAGTAAATGGCATTATCGCAGTATCGCCTCTCGTGGCTATCGACAAAACAATTAACAAAATCCCTGTCCTTCGAAGACTTGTACGAGATAAAAACAGGGGTTTCATTTCCGCTTCATACAATGTAAAGGGCAAGGTCACAGATCCAGACATAAGCCTGAACTACGTTGATACTATCGGGGGAAAAACAATTAATACATTGAAGAATGTGATCACCTTGCCAATAGAATTGTTAGAAAGGAAATAGATGGGCTAATGGGTAGAGCGGGCAAGAGGCCGTTGGCTATATGTGGGAAAAAATGCAATATTGATCGAATGAAACCCAGTTTCTCTGGTTTTGTAACGATAGAAATTTCATAAACATATGAAAGGAAAACTGATGGGAATCAGAGGTATGAAGATTGGATTCATAGGAACTGGCAAAGTGGGCATTGCAATTGCTCACACACTTAAAAATAAGGGATTTGACATTGTTGCCGTTTCAGACAATACCGGAGAGAAAGCTTTCAACACAGCACGGCCATATCTTGGAGAATCAATAAGATACACAAACAGCAACATGGATGTGGTCGGATTGTCAGATGTTATTGCCATTACCACCCAGGATTACGCAATCAGCGAGGTCGCCAAAGAGATTTATGACAAAGCCAGGCGCCTGGATAACAAACTCTTTTTCCACACCAGCGGTGCTCATCCTTCATCGATACTGAAACCCCTTGACGAGAAAGGTGCTGTTATCGGGTCTCTACACCCTCTCCAATCATTTCCTGACATTGATAGTGCCATTCGTGTCCTCCCAGATACTTACGTTTTCATAGAGGGCAGCGCAGATGCCTTGGCTGTCCTTGAGACCCTCGGAAAAAATATTGGCCAAACCACAGTCTCTATCGAAGGGAACAATAAGGTCTATTACCACCTCTGCGCAGTCTTTGTATGCAACCTGCTCTGCGCCCTGCTCTATGCAAGTGAGAAAATTATGCAAAGGATTGATATAACCCTTGAACCTTTTTTCCCCATCATAAACGCCACGTTGCACAATATCCAGAAAAACGGGCCACTGGTTTCCCTGACAGGACCAATCGTTCGCGGAGACAGGGAAACAGTTCAGGATCACATACATGCAATGGGAAACATGGGGCTTCACAGAAGAATCTACAAGGCTCTATCTTTAACAGCCCTTGATATGGTAAAAGAAAGAGGAATACACAATCAGGAAACCATTACGGTTTTGCAGAGAATACTGGAGGCGATAGATGAATGAGAGCGTTGTGGAGAGGCTAACCCAGGCAAATTCTCTCCTTGTCATTACAGGGGCAGGTATCTCAGCAGAGAGTGGCATACCCACCTTTAGGGGTGCGGATGGACTATGGAGAAATTACCGCGCTGAAGACCTTGCAACCCTGGATGCTTTTGAACGGGACCCGGTAACAGTGTGGGAATGGTACGACTGGAGACGAGGCATTATCGGCAGGGCAGAACCAAATCCCGGCCACCTCGCCATAAAAGACCTCGAAGACATGTTTGAAAACTTTCTTCTTATAACCCAGAATGTGGATGGCCTCCACGGGAGGACGGGAATAAGGAACATTGTAGAGATTCATGGCAATCTATGGCGGACAAAGTGTACACGAGAAGGCAAAATCTCCATGCTCATGGATGTACCCCTCAGATCGATCCCACCAAGGTGCGACTGTGGGGCGGTTTTAAGACCTGACGTCGTGTGGTTTGGCGAATCTATACCTTCATATGCCCTCGACCTGTCCTTCAATGTCCTGGAACAATGTGACACGCTCATCGTGGTGGGCACATCAGGGGTTGTGTACCCTGTGGCATCTTTCCCCCAGACAGTCAAAGACAATGGTGGCTATGTGGTGGAAGTCAATGTGGAGCCCACCCCTATCAGCGCTATCGCTGACGCATCCCTTTACGGAAACTCTGGCGACATCCTGCCCATGCTGGTCAAATGGCTTAAGGAAAGGAGGAAATAAAGGTCCGAAATACCAAACAAATCTTCACGACCCTTCTCATCTCCCGAAGGACTCCGCGTTCTCTGCACTTCAGCGAGAGATAGCTTTCTGTATCAAACCACCTTGGATTCGTCGATTGTAAATCTCCACTTGCAGAACATGTCCGGTGGATGATCGGGCGGTGCAAGAAGGCATTCAACCTTGATCCTCGGATCAATGGCATGAGCAAATGACTCAAATTCAGCCTGGTGCATATCCTGACAGTGGAATTCCGGTAGACCGTGTTTCACCCGTGCCATCTGGGTAGGACACTCCGGCACAGTGACAAGCGCCTCATCCTCTCCAGTCTGGCTTACATGATACCCAACAAGCATTGTCCACGGAAGGAATTGAAGGGCCTTTACCAGCCCCTTGATACCTTTTTCCTGTATGTTGAATCGCTGGACAAGGTCTTTGGCAGACATACCGGCAATCTTTGCCCACACAAGCTCATCAAGATACTCGGCAGCCTTCCTTCCATATTCCTTCTCAACAAACAAGAACCAGAAACCGTCCATTACGCGGTAGTGCCATAGGAGAAACCGCAGGTACTCACGAAGCTCAGGAGCCTCCATTGTTTCCAAAACGCCTATGTTCATTCCAACCTCCTATTACATCAGTTGCACGTTACGGCCATGAGTGTCAATCTGCAGCATGAAAAAAACCGATATCTGAAGACTGTGCAGTGCTGGTTTCGGCATATTCTATCAATCCCGTAACCAGCCTGTCAATAGAGCCATGGAGCCGTTCAGCTCCTTTCCATCACGAACTTCTACGTTAGGAATCTTAAGACAGCATTCAGTCCTCATATTTTCTATTGTAAAACCTTATTTCAGATCCACCCTGCAGTTCAGTTCAACACAAAACAAGTTTCATTCCCCATGCAGAAATCATCTTAACTCAACTAATTTTGTTTTCGGTGAGAAGGGTGATGCAAAACAAAAAAAGGTAAAAACAGAGTTGTAAGAAAAGACAGAATCTGCATTACGGTTTACCATATAGTGTGATATGGTTATCCATATGAAGACAACCATACAAATACCGGATGTTCACTTTGAGGAAGTGCGGATGTTAGCCCGCCAGGAGAATACTACTATGAAGGTTATTATTGAAGAGGGTCTTCGTCGTATTATATCTGAACGGAAACGTCGAAGCCATTTCAAGCTGAGAAAAGTTACATTCAAGGGCAAAGGTCTTCAGCCGCACCTTGCCGGAACATCCTGGGATCAAATCCTTCAGGTAAGTTACGAAGGACGGGGCGCTTGATTGCGGTGGACAGCAACATTCTGTTTTATGCTCATCGGGAAGACTCGCCCTGACATGGTCAAGCCCTCAGAAGGATTGTTGAAT
>MVQO01000072.1 GCA_002067585.1 Syntrophorhabdus sp. PtaB.Bin027 | reverse complement strand
TGCCCTGGCGATTGCAATTCAGCTTGGGACAATGTGGCTGGTATATGTCTTGAATCGCAAACATTTCGGGAAAAAAGTTCCCCATAATTGAAATTTCGATACTTAATCTACATTCTTGACGTGGCCACGACATAAATTGCGTTGTGTTTCACCGAAGATAAAGCCCGATGAACTTCTCTGTGTCCAGACGGAAACAGGACAGGGGCTGTTGCTTGATCCGGGATACCCTTGAAAAAAACAATCTCTAAATAGGCTTCAAATCAGTCTTTGATTGCTTTATTCCACACTGTCTCATTTAATCCCTGACATCCGGGACGCAGAAAAAGTCATGCTCAACAGAAGGTGTTTGCATAGATACAAAGCCCTTAATCACCTCTAAGCCCTCTGAGGTGGATTGGGATTGCCTCTGATTTGCCCTGATTGAACTCCACCGAATCCTCGAATTGGGTCACGGTAGATATTAATCCATCGTTTCTCAGATAGCCGGCAGAACATGAGCAGGATCTTGCTCAAAAGCAAGGTGTCAGGCGCCCGGTTACAAACACAGTCATTTTCGTTGTTCTTATAAAGTACGCGCAACTGTATTATGCCCGTGAATGATTTTTATGCAAACGTGCGACTATTCTAATCTGAGTGAGTGTAGTATTTTTTTCCACGTTGTGACCTTTTAATTTTGCAGGGCTATAAATCAAGCCACTTGGGGAACAATATTCTTTGTTTCATGTCAGTTTCGTGGCACAAGAGACGCCATAACTCATGAACCTGCAGAGATTTCAATGGTCAAAGATTGATCAAACAAGTGGGATTTCAGGTTTGAATTATATATCGGCAGAGCATTTTTGACCTTGTCAACACAGAGTTAAGCTTTTATACTATTTTGACAGTAATGAGAACTTTGAATACATTGATAATAGATTCTCTGACAGTGTAGCAACAAACTTATGGTAAGTTCGAGGTGATAGGTTGAACGTTTTAAATGCGCTATTTGCCATAGTACTTCCATATGCTGCCCTGGTTGCCTTTATTATTGGCTTTATGTACCGCATCATCCTCTGGGCGTGCTCCCCTGTTCCCTTCCACATACCGACTGTATGTGGACAACAAAAATCGCTTCCCTGGATAAGAAGCAACAAAACTGAAAGCCCTTCAACCACTTGGGGAATCTTCTGGCGTATGGCGCTTGAAATTATCTTTTTCAGGTCTCTTTTTCGAAATGATCGTACTAAACTGACCGACCGAGAACAGGCAACCTATTGGGGTAACAAGTTACTGTGGTTTGGGGGGATTATCTTTCACTGGTCTCTCCTCGTCATCCTGCTCAGACACTTGAGACTGTTTTTTGAGCCGGTTCCGAGGCATGTTACTTTTCTTCAGAACCTTGATGGTTTTTTCCAGGTATTTACCCCCACCTTTTTTGTAACGGATGCCCTCATTATTATAGCACTATCCTACCTGTTCTTGAGGAGAATCTTGAACCCACAGATCCGATATATTTCGCTCATTTCTGATTATTTTCCGCTCCTGCTCATCCTTGGAATTGCAGTGTCTGGATTACTTATGAGGCATATCTACCGGGTTGACCTTGTTGAAACCAAGCGATTTGCCCTTGGGCTTGTAAGTTTTGACCCTGTTATGCCAAAAGAAACAGGTGTAGCCTTTTATGTACACCTTTTTCTTGTTAGCGTTCTTTTGGCATATTTTCCATTCAGCAAACTCATGCACATGGGGGGAGTTTTCATGAGCCCCACAAGAAATCTGAAAAACGACAGCAGGGCAAAACGCCATATTAACCCGTGGAGTTACCCTGTAAAAACCCATACGTATGACGAATGGGAAGAAGAATTTAGAGAGGCGATTAGAGAGGCCGGGTTGCCTCTTGAAAAAAACAAAGAACAACCTCTCGGATTCCCGGCTTCTTTGTCCACCATAGAATCACCGGAGAAATGGCGTGGCTGACGAAAGGCAGAAAACATCACACGAGATGCTCGATATTAGCCTGAAACCTTCGGGGGATTTGCTTACTCCAAAACCTGATTTTCGGAAAGGAACTTACTGTTACAGTGCTCCGGTAAAACATGCTGCTTATCTTGATCTGCCCTATGTCAGGGATTGGAAGCCGAACGAATTCGACTGGAAGCTTCCTGATAAATGGCAGGAAATCATTCTTGATGGAATGAGGACTCTTTTAAAACGGCATCGTTCCTTCAGGCTTTTTCTCGATATATGTGTTCGCTGTGGAGCCTGTGCTGACAAATGCCATTTCTTCGTTGGCTCGGGTGATCCTAAAAACATGCCTGTTGCCAGGGCAGAACTTCTGCGTTCCATCTACAGGAGATACTTCACGTTTTGCGGCAAGATCTTTGGGCGGTTCGCAGGAGCCAGGGATCTCACCGAAGACGTTCTCAAGGAATGGTTCTACTATTTCTACCAGTGCACCGAATGCAGGAGGTGTTCTGTCTACTGCCCATACGGGATCGACACGTGTGAAATTACTATGATGGGACGAGAACTTCTCAATCTCCTCGGACTAAATATCCAGTGGATTGTAGAGCCGGCATCCAACTGTTTCAGGACCGGCAACCATTTGGGTGTCCCGCCCAATGCTTTTCAACAAACCTTTGAGTTTGCCCTTGATGAGTTGAGAGAACTCACGGGTATTGCCATTGAAGCGCCTATCAACCGGAAAGGTGCTGAAATTCTTTTTGTTGCCCCATCTGCAGACTATTTTGCCAGTCCCCACTGGTTCACATTCCTCGGCTATCTTATGCTCTTTCATGAGATTGGTCTCGACTATACCTGGAGCGCTTTTGCTTCGGAAGGGGGAAACTTTGGGCTTTTCCATTCATCCGAACTTGCGAAACGATTAAATGCCAAGATTTATGAGGAGGCCAGGAGGCTCAAGGTAAAATGGATTCTCGGTGGGGAATGTGGCCATATGTGGAGGACTATCCATCAGTATATGGACACCTTTAATGGACCTGCAGATTTCCTCGAAGAACCGGTGTCTCCTATAACCTGCACCACTTTCGACAATGCCCGTTCAACAAAGATGGTTCACATAACCGAATTTACAGCTGATCTTATTTACCATAGAAAATTGAATCTCAACAAAAGCCGCAATGATAAGTGGAAGGTAACGTTTCATGACTCATGTAATCCTGCTAGAAGCATGGGTCTCTTTGAGGAGCCACGCTACATTATCACAAACACCTGTAATCATTTTTATGAGATGCCGGAGAATACGATACGGGAAAGAACATTTTGTTGTGGCAGTGGGGCAGGGCTTGGCGCTGACGAGAATATGGAAATGCGGCTCCGGGGAGGGTTCCCAAGGGCAAACGCAGTGAAGTATGTGAAGGAAAAATATGGTGTTAATATAGTAGCCTGTATGTGTGCGATAGATAAGGCTTCTCTGCCTCCTCTGTTCGATTACTGGGTTCCGGGCACTGAGGTGTGTGGTGTCCACGAACTTGTGGGGAATGCCCTCATCATGACAGGAGAGAAAAAACGGACAACCAATCTTCGCGGAGAACCTCTGGAAGCAGAATGATTTGGAAAGATGGCTTACAGTTGAAAAGTACAGGGACATATAATGCATGACACTGCTAAAGTTATTGCTGGGATTGCAGTCTTCCTTATTGTTGTGCTGAGTCCAGTCTGGTATAACACTGTTACAGGTCAGGCAAGCTATGTCCCCCAGTTAAAATTACCAACCGATGAAAAATATTGCGTCGAGACGGCTCCATATATGCGAACAAACCACATTGAACTTCTGGAGCTGTGGAAAAAAATTGTTGTAAGAACAGGCAAGCGAATCTATAAAGCAACCGATGGAAAAACATATACCATGAGCCTGGCAGGAACATGCATGAAATGCCACTCTAATAAAGCTGACTTCTGTGATAGGTGCCATAACTACACAAATGTGCAGCCGAATTGCTGGGAGTGTCACGTGGTGCCCAAAGGAGTTAAAACTGAGGCTACAGAACATGCTCGATAGGTTGTGGGACGTGGTCTGCGTGCAGCTATCACAGTGTTTTGAAAAATGATGAATAGACGCGATTTTCTCAAACTGGCATGTTTCTCTGTGGTTGGTACACCAGCCAGGTCAGTTTTTGATAGACTCACTGGAAAAGACATTGCTGGACCGACCAAGGAAGGCCAGCCAAAATGGGCCATGGTAGTTGATCTCAAAATGTGCGCTTCAAAACCAGGTTGCCGTGACTGTGTTGATGCCTGTCACAGCATACATAATGTACCAGCCTTCAACAACCCAAAGGATGAGGTTAAGTGGGTCTGGACAGACTCCTATAAGAACATATTTCCTGAGCAATCCCATCGGTTTGTATCTGTGGAAGTTCAAACAAGACCTGTGCTAATCCTGTGCAATCACTGTGAAAACCCTCCATGCGTTAAGGTCTGTCCAACCAGAGCAACATTCAGGAGGGAGGATGGCATCGTTATGATGGACTATCATCGCTGTATCGGGTGCAGGTACTGCATGGCAGCTTGCCCGTATGGTGCGCGAAGTTTCAACTGGAAAGATCCACGTCCCTTCATTAAAAAAATTAAAGAGGATTTCCCAACACGTACAAAAGGGGTCGTCGAAAAATGCAGTTTCTGCGAGGAAAGACTTGCAAAAGGCCTGAAGCCTGCATGCGTAGAGGCTTGTACAACGAAAGCGCTCACATTTGGAGATCTTAACGAACCCAATTCTCAGGTCAGAAATTTACTCGCATCTAAACCGAATATCAGAAGAAAAGCTTATCTTGGAACAGAACCAAAGGTATTTTATTTAGAATGAGGCTCTATGATTGAAAAGTCCTTAAAAGGAGATCATATCTATTGGGCATGGGTGGCGTTTCTTCTCGTAATGATTGGTATCGGGTTCATCGCATATATGAGGCAATGGGACCTTGGCCTCGGCATAACCGGTATGGGAAGGGACATCTCATGGGGACTCTACATTGCAAATTTCACTTTTTTGGTGGGTGTTGCAGCATCTGGGGTCATGGTAGTTCTTCCATATTACCTGCACAACTTCAAGGTTTTTGCAAGGATCACAATCTTTGGTGAATTCCTTGCTGTTGCTGCCGTAACTATGGCTATGTTGTTTATTTTCGTTGACCTCGGTCAGCCAGCCCGTGTCTTTAATATTATTCTTTACCCGTCTCCACATTCCGTCTTGTTCTGGGATATGATTGTACTCAGCCTTTATCTGATCCTTAACATCATCATTGGTTGGCGTACCCTTGAGGCAGAGCATCAGGAGGAGGCTCCACCGATTTGGTTGAAACCACTTGTCTTTATTTCTATACCCCTTGCATTCAGCATCCATACGGTAACAGCCTTTATCTTCTCAGGCCTTGGAGCCAGACCTTTCTGGCTCACGGCGCTCCTTGCCCCTCGTTTTCTGGCCTCTGCATTTGCCTCTGGTCCTGCCATTCTAATTATCATGTGTATTATTATGAGAAGGTTTGCAAAATTCGACATCGGGCAGGAGGCAACTCAAAAAATAGCCTTGATTATTACCTACGCCTTATCAATTCATATCTTCTTTTTTCTGGTTGAGATATTTACAGTATTTTATGGCGGTATTCCTGAGCACGTGCATCACTTTGAATACCTCTTGGGTCGTGGAGGACAGTCCATACTCACTATTTCTGCATGGATCTCTTTGGTTCTGATATGGATTGCTTTTCTTCTTATGATCAATCCACAGACGAGGAAAACCGAAGGCACGCTGATTTATGCACTGCTTGCCGTAATTATCGCTGTGTGGATCGAGAAAGGCCTCAGTTTTATTGTACCCGGGTTTATCCCTTCACCTCTTGGAGAGATAGCCCGATACTCTCCGACCTTAGCCGAGATTTTTATAACAATAGGTGTATGGTCAGTCGGCATTTTGTTTCTTACGGTTCTTTACAAGGTCACAGTTTCTATTAAGAAGGGGATGGTTTCTTGATCCAAACGTGCCTATTGGTACAGTTTTCTTAGAAGCCACGACATATTCTGTCCCAGTGTCTTCATAATCTGTTTACCTTCCTCGTCCTTCTCAACCTCACCTTTATCTCGACCAATGCCAATGTTCCAGTAGTGAGATCCCGGCACAATCATCTGGCTTATAAAAAAGAAATGGTTGAGAGAATCAAATCCGTGGATCGCTCCTGCCCTTCGCACGGCTATCACCGCAGCCCCGACCTTCCTCCGGAACATGTCATCGTTTGCCTTTGCCACATATCCTGCACGATCAATGAGGGACTTGATAGGTGGTGTAATATCGGCAAAATATATGGGGGATCCGAGTATAATCCCCTCTGCGCCAAGCATTTTTCCAATACATTCGTTTATTATATCGTCTTTGACAGCGCACTGCTTATCTTTTAATTCGAAACACTTCCGGCATGCTGTGCAGCCTGCCACCTTTTTTCCTGCAAACTGAACCAATTCAGTGTCAATTCCCTCTTTGTTCAGCTCTTCAAATACATATTTAATAAGAATTGCAGTATTTCCATCTTTCCTGGCGCTTCCGTTGAATCCCACCACTTTCATTGTTCCTCCCCCCTTTTCTTTCCGTGCCGAACCCTCGTGGTCGATAGACGGTTTTTTCTACGATACTATCAAAGGATTTTTTGAATGTCAACCATATGCCCCAAGACCAACAGTGAGCACTGCAAAGACCGGGCGCCTTGCGCGTTCCAGTAACTTCTGCTATGATTTTTACGGGTAGAGCTTGGATTATACCCTCACGTCAGAGGAGGCAGGCATGATTGAAAAGACTATAACAAGTATAGAAAACAAGGTACGTGACGCAAAGTCAATAGGTGAGAAAGACAGGACCGACCTTCTAAAGCTCCTCAAAGAGCTCAAAACTGAAGTGACCGAGCTTTCAAAAACCCATGCCGAACACGCCGAAAGCATTACCGGCTTTACCGGGGTTTCAACGCACGAAGCTATGCGGGAACAGAAAAACCTACAACTCATGAAGCTTTCTCTGAAAGGCCTTTCCTCCTCTGTTGATGAGATGGAAAGTTCACATCCCCGGCTTGTGGCCATAGTCAATAAAATCGCCCAGATTCTGGCTAATATGGGAATCTGAACCGACATCTGTTCTGTAGTCGCTGGGTAGATTCATGGTGAATGGATAAAAAACTGGTAAAACTCTGGGACAAACTCGACAAAGAGAAAAGACGTTTTTGGGGTATAAGATCGTCGAATAAATTATATAACAAACAGAGCGTGGGATTTAATTATGAAGTACTATCTTGCCTGAATCCGCTCGAAAGCAACAAGAGCTGCTCCGAAAGCTGCAGTGATCTGGGGTTCATCTGCAACAAGGACAGTGGTTGACAACTCCTCTTGAATGGCCTTAACTAAACCTCTATTCTTTGCCCCTCCACCAGTGAGAGCACAATCAGGAGCATAACTTACACGTGTAACAAGGGTGATAATTTTTGATGCCATGGCTTTATTCAGCCCGGCAAGAATATCTGCAGGGGCAGCACCTTCGGCGATACGGGAGACCGCTTCAGACTCGGCAAACACTGCACATGCTGTCGTGAATTCAACCGGATTGGTGGCAGTGAGGGAGAGGTCACCAATCTCGTTCACATTCATATGGAGTATACGGGCGATGGTTTGTAGGAATTTTCCGCTTCCACCAGCACACTTTTCATTGAGGATAAAGTTTGCAATCCTTCCGTCGTTATCAAGGCGAATGGCCCTGCTGAATTGTGCACCCACATCTATAACAGTCTTAACAGATGGAAAAAGATGATGAATGCCTGTGGCATGACAGGAAATATCTGTTAAAGAATGGTCTGCAAAATCGACCATACCGGCGCCATATCCTGCTGCAACGGTATATACAACATCATTGAAGGAAAGCCCTATCTCCAAAAGCGCTTTCGTCGCAACAGTCCGTGCAATTTCCTTATAGTCCCCTCCGGAAGGCATGACAGCAAAGGAGCGGATGGATCTATCTTCGCAAACAACCGCTTTGGAATAACCGGAACCTACATCTATACCAAGAACAAATGCCATAAATAAAATCCGTCAAGTGTTTTTCGCATATCGAAGAACGTAATGAAAAACCTTTCTTTCTTACTTACAGTTTAACGCTGTAATTGTTCATGAAAACAACCGCGCTTCTTCCAAGCCATGCCCGCTTCTTGTGGGTACCAGGCCTTCGGATGCGTATTTTTCATATACTTCCTTCCCCACAAGGGCCGCACCAAGGGCACCAGTGATAAGAGGTTCAGGAGGAACTACGATTGGAAAACCAAACTTATGTTCCAGGGCCTTAACCAAACCAATATTTTTTGCACCACCACCGGTGATTGCAACTTCTGGTTCAATCTTCAGCTTGTTCACCAGCGCATAGACCCTTGTGGCTACTGATTCATGAATGCCGGCGACCAGATTCGCAACTGATTCTCCGCCGGAAAGTTTATTAATCACCTCATGTTCGGCAAAAACTGTGCATGTGCTGCTGATTTCCGCAGCTTTGTCAGCTGTAAGGGATATCTCCCCGAGTTTTACAAGGGGAACGCCAAGTGAGTCAGCAATGATTTCGAGGAATCTTCCTGTGCCAGCAGCGCACTTATCGTTCATAACAAAGCCTGTCACTTTACCATTACTTATCTTGATCCCTTTACTGTCTTGGCCACCAATATCAACAATCGTTTTCACTTTGGGGAGAAGGTGGTGGATGCCTTTGGCATGACATGTTATTTCAGTCACCTGTCTGTCAGCAAAGGGGACATTGATCCGTCCATAACCTGTAGCAACTATATAGGCAAGATCTTCAAAACTGAGGGCTGCTTTGATGAGCGCCTCTTCTATAACTTTGTTGGCAAGCTTTCTGTGTTCAGGTCCCGTAGGTCCTATGATCGAGGCGACGATCTCGTCGTCCATTATAACCACCTTGGTCATCGTCGAACCGATGTCTATGCCGGCAAAATATGGGCTCATGGCAACAGACCCTGTGATACATGATCTGTAACGCGTGACGGGAAGGAGTGATAGGGACAGTATTCCCTGTTTGGCTTGTGGCGATGCCCCTTCATTGCAATGCCTGTTCTGTTTGTGTTGAAGCCCATCACGCGTCACCAATTAGGTTTACTGACTTCTTTTCTTATAGGCATCGAGCGCTTCTATAAATGCGTCGATCCTGTTGTGGGTGTCTGCCTCATTGTAAGAACTGATGTCAACAATATCTCCCTCCATGATAAGGATAGGTATATCACCATAAACCTTTTTCAGAACCTGTGCCTGGTGCACAATCCCGGCGTGCCACGACCGGCATGAAAAGGCGGAGTGAAAAACCACTCCATCGCATTTATATTCCTCAATATAACTAATAATACGCTCGACTTTTGGTATAGAGCCTTTACGTTTGCGCGCTGCATCATACCAATAGGTCCACATTCTTACCCATCTTCGGGCAATCCGCTCTAATGGATCATTTGTCGGGGGAAGATCAAGGCGTTCTATTTTTTCACAATTGCGGTAGGTGACTTCCACGGGGAATACGGCACCCTTCTCATTGAAATAGTGGAAATCACCGAGAGCAAACCACGAAGGAAGTCCTGCGCCCCAGACAATTCTGTATTTTTCATTCTCAGCTACGCCCTGTTTGTTTTTAATCTTTTCTGTAAGTTCGTCGTAGAGAGCCTTGTAGAAGTCATAGGCTTCCTGGGTTGCGAGATTAAACGTGAGCGGCACCATTGTATTCATTGCATCGCCCGTGTCCATGGGAGTTGGAATTGCCCTGCGCAGCTCATAAGCATCGATGAATATATCCCACGTCTTTTCCGTTAGATTCACCAGCTCTGAAAGTCTATCCCAATCCATCTTTTTTCCGGTATGCTTTTCACAGAAGCGAACTAGCTCCATGAGCTCTGCCCTTGCATATTTCACATAGATCTCTTCCTGTTCATGGTGGTCCACATTCGGGTCCCATTGCGGATAATACATACCTCCCACGTAGACGGGGACATCCTGAAGATAGTGCTGCGTTGCCTGAGGCCATTTAAACCGGGGGTCACACAATTGCTGTGCACTGCCGATGATCATGTCCGGCCTTCCCATACCGCCCCATGGAGCCTTGGGGGGCATCTCACCGCCAAGTTCTTCTCGCCACATATCAAAACCTATGGTACATGTTGCGTACGTGCAGAGTGACCTGGAAAAGTTATCGGCTTCTGCCTTTCGCAGATATTGCTCTGCTTCACGCTTTGCTGCACAGACTCCGGCAAAGCTTTCGCCCCAAGCTGGTACAATATCCATGGCCCGGATAATCTCATCCTGACCATCGTTAATATATGCGTCAGCTACCTTCTTACCCTCCTCTTTTGCCTTCAGAGTGGCCGCAAGGTTGCCACGAACGAATTTTGGTATGCTTGCTGCTGCTTTTGTTGCTAATGTTCTTGGTTTTCTTTCTTCAGCCATGTAATTTTCCTCCTGCGGCGTTATGCGATCATTTCAAGGAATGCCTCGATCCTGGTCTTCACCCGGGCAAGGGTGGAGGTAGAATACTCATCCTCCAGGTATAAAACTGGGGTTCCCCCTGATTCGATGAAGCTCTTCATTGCCGGAACATCAAAACCGTAGGGATCGCAATATTTATAAATGAAGAGAATGGCTCCATCGACCTTAAATTCCTTTATAAATTGTTTCATGTGACCGAATCGTGCTTCCAGGTTCTCTTGATATGTGTTACCGTCTCCAACGAACGTAGTGGGTATTTTAAGCTTTCTTAAATAACGTTCCGCGATACCCTGGATCGGGTCAGGGGTTGCATCGACATCGGTCCAGTACATCTTGCTCCCTATGGATAGATCATCCATGACCAGGTGGGCCCCTGCCCCCTCAATAGCATCAATAATGGCAACGTCGTCAATCTGGTCACCGATGAGCATAATTCTGGGTACCTTCCCGTTGGCAGGCATTGGCCTTGCTTTTACCTCTTCCGTGACACTTTTTATCAGGGCGCTCGATTCGTCCACAGGAAGGCTCATGGCTGCCACAAGAACCTTCATCATCTCTGTCCCTGAGATCATGGGGGGATTTGATTTACGTAACACATACAGATCCCTCATAAGCTGCCGGTTTTCGTTATGAGCCTTGACTGCCTGAGCAATATCGTCATCAGTGATCTTTTTTCCAGTGAGCTTCTCCAGACTCCTGATGAGGAGGCGCAGGATATCCTTCATAAACTCAATTGATGGATCGTCGGTAACATGGGGAACATTCAGATAGTGCCAATACGGTAATTGAAGATTATTAGCCCACACGTCATCTGTCCTGTCAATGCTGTCACACTGGTGGGGCAACACCATACCTTCAAGAAAATCAAACTTTCCCTTGATCGCTGCGTCGAACACATTACGAACAAAGGGGCAAATAATTGTCTCCATGTAAGCATCCCCTTTGGTAATTGCTTCAGATACGTTGCCCTTCAACCTGAACGGCACAACCCCCGCCGCTGTCAAGATTTCAATCGGACCAAGAACCGAGAGATAGCCGATGATCTTTTTACCTGACCCTTTCAGCTCCCGCGCCCTCAATCCATATTGACTGTAATATTTGTCAGCTACTGTTAAACTACTACCGTTTCCAAAATTTGTCATTGTTAAACTCCTTTTCTATCTCGTAGCAAGATAACGGGATATTAATAAGTTGTTTCCCTGCTGCTTGTGAATAATATAACTTAATCGCGCTCATTTTTTCCATATCTAAAAGTTAAACAGTGTTGCACGGAAGAAAAAAGGGAGACTTGTTAGCCTCCCTTTTTTCTTCATTAGCTGAAGTAGAACTCGATGCCGCAGAAATATCACGCTTTTCATGAAAGTCGATCGTGCATACGTTTAAGCCACTCTGTTGATGATTCTGTTGCAACCATAGGGAGGTCATATTCCCTTTCACTTCTCTTTCTGTCTCTGATAAAGTCGAGCAGAATTACCTTATTATCGAGGGCAATGCATCCGAATATTTCGACAAGCATTTCCTCCATGGGGCTTCTGTCAAGGTAAAAATAGCGGCTGATCTGCCTTCTGTCTTTAACAACGTTTCTCTTGACCGTTGCATTCCCATCAAAAGAAACACAGCCAAATATTTCAACCAATGACTGTTCCATGGATTTTCTAACTTTGTTTATTGCAGTTTTCAGTTTAAGTTCTTTTCCCATGTTACCCTCCTTTGTCTTATCTGACTGCTATCTCATTTACTATTATACTAAAGCAAGATATGTGCCATATAATATGTTCAATAAAATTAGCATATTAAAAAAACGCCCAGCTCATTACTGATATATATATCAGATTTGAGCTGTAATATATGTCAGATACATGATTAACTGACACATACCACGGATATGTAAACAACATCCCTAAGCATTTTTTCAAACTCTTTCCTATATCATATCTGGCAGCACTGAGTATTCACTCTGTTAGCATAATCATAGTATCTTATTTTATATAAATACATTGATACTTCTCCATAAATTATATAAACTGTAAAATATGACAGATATGACTCAGGTTTATTCATCAGAAGCCAATGAAAATCAATTTTTCAGAGAAATGACATTGCGTATTTGCGGGAGCCTCGAGATTGAAAAGGCGCTTTGGCATTGTTTTCTCTATGTTCGCAACATAATGCCTGCTGATGAGTTGATTCTTACCGTGTATGACCCAGAGGCGGGAGTGCTTGAGGTTGTGGCCACAGCGGACAGCAATGGCGGTTCTGCCAGCTCCGATAAAATTACCATGCCTTCGTCTGTAAGAAGCCATTTGGAGGAACCTCTAAAGTTCCCAAGGGTACGAATGTCTGAAAATGCATACAAAGATGAAATATTTGCTGTTGTTGCTGAGCGTTACAAATGGGTTGATTCTTCTATTATTGTTGGTAGGCTCATTGTTGAAAACAAATTTGTAGGCTCTTTGATCGTTCGTGCCAGAGGGATAGGAAGATATTCTGATGATAATGCGTCACTGTGGGGCCTTGTCAATGAGCCGGCTGCCGTCGCTCTTGCCAACAGCAGGCGCTACCTGGAGTTGATGAACCTTAAAGAACTCCTGGCAGATGACAGCAAGTACTTTCAGAACGAATTGCGCCGCGGTTTCAGCGAAGAGATAGTTGGCGCAGAGTTTGGTCTGCAAGGAGTCATGGAACAGATTCTCAAGGTTTCCCCACTATCAAGTCCTGTGCTGCTCTTTGGAGAAACGGGCACTGGCAAAGAACTTGTTGCGAATGCAATCCATAGTTTCTCGCCACGACATAATGGGCCTCTAATCAAGTTAAACTGTGGGGCAATACCTGAGACGCTCATTGACAGTGAGCTTTTTGGCCACGAGAAGGGGGCATTTACTGGAGCCGTAGCGCAACAGAGGGGAAGGTTTGAACGAGCCCACGGCGGAACAATTTTTCTCGATGAGGTGAGTGAGCTTCCCCTAAACGCCCAGGTTCGCTTATTGCGGGTCCTTCAGGAAAAAGAGATCGAGCGTGTCGGAGGCAGGCAGCATATAAAGGTTGACGTGCGGGTTGTTTCTGCAACAAACAAAGATCTGAAAAAGCTTGTTGCTGAAAAAGCATTCAGAGATGATCTTTTCTACCGTTTGTGTGTTTTTCCAATCCACATTCCACCTCTCAGAGAAAGGAAGATAGATATACCAGCCCTCGTGGAGTTCTTCCTCCGGAAAAAAGCAAAGGAAATCGGACTCCATTTTATTCCAAAACTTTTACCAGGAACCATAGAGGCGCTCTTAGAATATGACTGGCCGGGTAACGTGAGAGAATTGAGCAATGCCATCGAACGAGCCATCATTATCCAGGGAGGCAAGCCGCTGAGCTCTGAAGACATTATTGGTATTCCAGCACAGCTGGGCGACAAAACCAGACACGAATCGGCCCAGGAAAACCTTACTTTGCGCGATATGGAGGCCGATCACATCAGGTCGGTTATGAAAAAGGCGGGTGGAAGGGTTGAGGGAGAGCAGGGGGCTGCAGCGCTTTTAGGAATGAATCCTGGAACTTTACGGCATAGGATGCGAAAATTAAAAATCCCCTTTGGTCGCACGGCAAAAAAGGAATACGGAAGTTAAAAGATTGGAGAATTTAAGGGATTAAAAAGGAGAGTAGGGGCAAAGGACAAAATATAATGAAGGAAGAAAAGACAAAGGAGCAATTGATCCAGGAACTGGTGATGGCACATCAACGGATCGATGAACTTGAGAAGGCAGAAATCCAGCAGCGGTATCGCATTATAGTAGATACTGCAGACGAAGGTATTTGGGTTTTTGATGATCAATATATCACGACCTTTGTCAATAACCGCATGATTGAGATACTGGGTTATAGCCAAGAGGAAATCATGGGGAAAAGCCTTTCTTTTTTCCTATTTGACGAGGACCTTCCTGATTTTGAACGAAAGGCTTCCCTGCGAAGGCAGGGTATCGCTGAACGATATGAGCGCAGGATTATACGAAAAGACGGGAGCGTTCTATGGACCCATGTATCAGCAACGCCCATCATGGATAGCGAGGGTCGTTTTCAAGGGTCCTTTGCAATGTTCACTGACGTTACCGAGCGTAAGGATGCAGAAAGAGCACTAAAAAAGAGTGAGGAAAAATATCGCAGCATCTTTGAGAATGCTGTTGAAGGAATGTTTCAGAGCACTCCTGAGGGGCAACTGATAACCGCCAACCCATCCATGGCACGCATTTTTGGTTATACTTCACAGGAAGATATGGTTTCCCAGGTGAATAGCATAGGTCTGCAGCTTTATGCCAAGGAAGAATACAGAAGGGCCTTTCAGAAGCTTCTGAAAGAACACGGTTTCGTAGGTGGATTTGAGGCACCGTTTTTCCGGAAAGACGGGTCAATTCTATGGGGAACGCTTAATGTCCGGGCAGTGACCGATGCCGACAAGAATATACTTTACTATGAAGGCACGCTTGAGGATATAACACCTCGCAAAACAGCTGAGGAAGAATTAAAAAAATCAGAAGAGAAATACCGCAATATTTTTGAGAATGCGGTCATGGGTATCTACCAGGTTACCACTGGAGGGCGATTTCTCAGCGCAAACCCTATTCTCGCGAGTATCCATGGATACGATTCCCCTGAAGAGTTGATCAACTCAGTAACTGATGTCAGTCAGCTTTATGTTGATCCAAGCCGTCGCACAAAACTCCAGAGACTGATGGAGGAACAGGGTTTTGTAAATGGTTTTGATATTATCATGCGACGAAAAGATGGGAGTCTGCACTGGGTCTCCAACACGGCTCGCTCAGTCCGTGATGAACAGGGCAAGGTTCTCTACTATGAGGGAACTATCGAGGATATCACCTCACGAAAACTTGCAGAAGAAAGTGCGAAACAATGGAAACAGACCCTAGTGGGCACCCTTCATGCCCTTTCACAATCGATTGAAATCAGAGAACCTGGCATAGCTGGCCACCACAAAAGTGTGTCAAACCTCGCCAGTGCGATTGCCAGGGCTATGAATCTGGGGGATGACGTTGCAGAGAGTACCATGATGGCAGGTCTTGTTCATGACGTTGGCAATATGTCTGTTCCCTCAGAGGTTCTGAGCAAACCAGGTAGGTTGAGCGACCTGGAGTACAGTTTTGTCAAGCTTCATCCTCGCTCGGGTTACGACATTCTCAAAGAAACCGGTTTGCCTTATCCTGTGGCAGAGATTGTGCTTCAGCACCACGAGAGAATGAATGGCTCAGGGTATCCCCAAAATCTCAAAGGTAAGGATACACTGCTCGAAGCGAAAATTCTTGCAGTAGCAGATGTGGTGGAAGCTATAACCTCTAACCGCCCTTACAGGCCAGCCCTGGGTGTTGATGCAGCCCTTAATGAGATACGGAAGAACAGAGGTTTACTCTATGATACCCGAGTCGTAGACGCCTGTCTTGAACTTTTCAAAACAAAGAAGTTTCATTTTGATAAATCAGGACATCATATAGTGTTTGGTTGACTCATCGGCAGACTCCATGGCTCCACAGGAATAATAATTTTGTTGGCGGTTTAGCATTTGTAGCGATTTGTAATGTCGATTAACCTTCCACAAAGCACAGCAGAAGAGCTTGGCCGCTTTACAAGGCTGACAGGAAGAAACAAAAGTGGGATCATCAAGGAAACTACTGGTCTTTTTTGCTGGGATGCCCGATTTAATCAGATAAAATCAGGTATTTTTAGAAGACGAAAAAGCCGGAATTGTGGCCCATAAGGACGTTTTCAGTGCTATAACGTAAAGGCGGTCTTTGATACGAATGTCCTGATTGCAGCTTTCATTTCCTAAGCCTCTCTTTTTTAAACCGAACCCGGGATGGTTGTTCGGTGTCACTGTGTATTAATAATGCACAGTGCTTGTCTAAAAGGCGCGTAAGTAATAGATAGAGTGTTCGTTTCATAATCTGTTCAAAAGAGACCGGTAAGCCCATAGGAGTCTTCTGTTCAGATTGGCAAATGCTGAACCAGTCTTCAGGGTTCTGTGCACGTCACACCCGAACCGCTTCAAGTACCCATACAAATTGGCCTTCATCGAGGAAACAAATTGGTGAGCTGAGTTGTTCTTGCGTATCTCATGCAGAATCCCGGATAGAGTGAAACAACGAACAAGGGGGACAGACAATCTTCTTCATCGTGTATGTTCGCACCTGACGTCAAAACTCATGATATGGAAGGTCTGCTGATCGATCATATCAGCCTACTCTTGTAGGAGACACAGCCCCAAGATACGGTAACACTGAAATTGGGACGAATCGTAGTGCCATTTGGTATGGCATACCAATCTTCATTTCTGAACAGGATTGCTCATGAAGATTCAAGACGGCCGCGCAAAGAGTGAGATATTTGGTTTTATGCCGAATAATTTTGTTGGGGTGAAATTCATGTATATTTCAATACCTATCTGGGGTTTGATAAGAAGGGATACTTGCCAGGCAACAGAAGTTGAAATGTTCTATTTTTTGTTGACATCCTGACCAGTCCACTATCTTTCATTGTTATCTCGCACCCTTGTATATTGTCTGTACTCATTCAGAACAACATCGCAGTAATGTTTCCGGAACGATGGTGTTATATAGTTTTTTTCTGATAGTCGCTCAACAATCTCCTCAGCAGTCCCCTCGTTCACCTGCTTACCCTCAGCGTACATATCAGCCATTATCTCGTTCAGACCCATAACACCAACCTGCGTACCATCGGGAAAAGTCAGCATTCGCCGGCCTGGCGTTGGGGGCACACAGGAGTACATTCCTTTTTGTGTATCATTTGGCATAAGCTACCTCCAGTCGTTATCCTATTACTTTATTCGATTTTCTGATCACAGCTTGGCTTTGTTATTCTTCATGATGCCGTTACCTTGTTCTACCATTGTCCTATTCTTTCATATTTTTTGCCATGATTTCCTGTATTGTTGCTTCGGCAAACCTTTCCCTTATCTTCCATCCCTTTGCTTCAAGGATATTCCTCGTTTTTGGCTCCATGACGCCTACAGTAAGGAGTTCCTTTTCTCTGATACCAGATATTCTTCGGAGTGTGTCTGATACATCTCTCTCCATGTTTGCAAATCTCTGGGTCCATGCCAGATAATCATAAGGCATGATGGCTACCACTGTTCCATCAGCCTTCTCAAGGAGAGGAAGGTTGCCAGCCTTTATGAAACCCCGAATGGGCTCTACCTTTTCATTATAGAAACTCATTATTTGGGCCATGGCTCTCATAGACACGGCCATTTGCTCATTTTTAGCATAGCATGCAGCAATAATGAACATAACCCTGTCTTTTGCAGACTTCATGCTTGCCAGTTCCCCGACAAGGAGCGTTTGTTCGGATGGATTATAACTTGAGTTGCCCAGGAATATCTTGGCTATGGAGTCAGAAACGCCCATCTCTGCAAGTTTCCGTGCATTTATTTCCTGGAGTTCTAATGGGGTCTTGTCCCGAACGAGAGACCTCAGGCTGTCAGCGCTACTCGTCAGAGAAGCTACCACAGCTATTCCGCCTGGAATAAATGCCAATACAGAAAAGGCTGTTTTTACAGTAAGGCTTCCGCGAACTGCTGTCCATGCAAGTGAATCGAGTGTTTCTTGGAGTGGGGAATACGACGAATAAGGATCTACACCAAAATTATAGGCAAGCTCTCGCTTCACTGCCACCTGTCCCAAGGCAGATGCCAAGGCATTTGCACGGTAAGGATCATCGTTTGCTGTCCCGAAGTTTAGCCTTTTGAAAAATCGGCCTATTCCGTTCCCGACCTCTGACATGGTCCTAACGGGATCTATAACCAGATTTTTCGCTGTATAGAAAGTACCCATAGCGGCTTCTTTGGCTGCGTCAGTAAAGACATCACCTTCCTGCAACACCTCCATCTTGTGCAAAGTTCTCAGTTCATGTATACGTTTTAACAAAAGAACCGTGCTTTCAACTATAAGGGGTCCGTATACTGTTTCTAACTCATATGTACTCACAACGCCGTCATTGGTAATTTTTTCCCTTACCATGTAATTGTGGCCTTTTAACCATTGGCTCGGGATGACCTCTGAGGCCCTTAGGTAAATAGGCGTGCGCTGAAAATCTTGTGAAAAGGCTGGACGAAGGGGCTGCATTCCAATGACACATGGGAACAATACCAAAAAGAATATGAATAAATAATTTCTTAAATTGCCGAGCATTAATGGCCACCAGTAATATAAAATACCGTTGCGTCTCTTTTCCAGTTTATATCTACAAGCAGCAAAAATCCTTGAATCTCTGTACTGCTTTAATTCATTTCACCGAGTGTTCAACTCCCAACGCAGAATGCACCCCTCTCCCCACCTTTCCCGTCAGTCAACCCGTTTGTTCACTTATGTGAATTTCCTTGATTATTTGACAGAAAATTATACAATAATACTTCCATGGATAAAAACACCCTCAGGCATGTATCCAAGGAATTTTACAAATACCTTGAGGCAGAGAAAGGAGCAGCATTTAACACAAAGAGGGCTTATAAAGGTGATATTGAGGATTTTGTTGATTTTGTAGAGAAGAGCGCCTTTGATGTCGTAGACCATCAAGCCATCAGGGCATACATTGTAAATATATACAAAGATTTAAAAAAATCTTCCCTTTCTAGGAAGGTATCTTCCATTAAGGTTTTTTTTAAGTTCATGAAACGGAAAGGATACATAGAGGAAAATACGGCATTGGTGATAAAAAACCCAAAGATTGAAAAACACCTGCCCAAATTCTATACCATCGATGAGATGTTCCACTTTCTTGACTTCCTGCCAAAGGACGGTTGGCTCAACATCAGGAACCGAGCGATTTTTGAGCTCATGTATTCAGCAGGAATGCGGGCTCAGGAAGCCCTTGACATAAACATGAACGATATCCACCTGGAGGGTATGTGGGTGAAGGTGAAGGGAAAAGGAGGAAAAGAACGGATACTCCCTTTTGGCGAAAAGGCAAAACACGCTATTGCGGATTATCTTCCATACAGGAGGCAGAAAGGTAAAGCATCAGGAAAAAGCCCTCTGTTTGTGATTGCGTCAGGAGCAAGGCTTTCCTACCGGGGATTACTCAAAATAATGAAGAAACATCAATTGAAAGCCCATCTGTTCAAGGATCTCGCTCTTCATGGCATACGACATTCCTTCGCGACACACATGCTCGACAGTGGCGCTGATTTGAGGAGTATCCAGGAACTCCTTGGCCACTCAAAACTCTCCACTACCCAAAAATATACCCATGTCTCTATGGATAAGCTCATGGAGATATACGACAAATCACATCCGAGAAGGTAAAAAAATGGAAGCCACGACAGTACTATGTGTTAGGCACAGGGGGAAAGTTGCTATTGCCGGAGATGGGCAGGTCACAATCGGATCGACTGTGATGAAACACACGGCGAAAAAGGTACGAAGACTTTACCAGGACCGCTGTCTCGCAGGGTTTGCCGGTGCAACCGCCGATGCCTTTACTCTTTTTGAAAGGTTTGAGAAGAAACTTGAACAGTACAACGGAAACATCATGCGCGCTTCTGTGGAACTGGCCAAGGACTGGAGAACAGACCGTATGCTTCGAAGACTTGAAGCACTGCTTATCGTGGCAGACGCGGAGCACACCCTCATCCTGTCGGGGACAGGAGATGTGGTGGAACCTGATGACGGCGTTGCTGCCATAGGTTCCGGTGGTACGTATGCACAGGCAGCGGCAAAAGCACTTGTAAAGCATACTGATCTATCGCCTATTGATATTGTAACAGAATCCATGCGCATAGCCTCGGAGATTTGCATTTACACAAACGACAGAATTGTTGTTGAGGAGCTATAAGATGAAGACACTCACTCCGAGAGAGATTATGGACGAGCTAAACCGGTTTATCATCGGCCAGAAAAAAGCTAAGAAGGCGGTTTCCATCGCTTTAAGAAACAGGTGGAGACGACAGATGGTGCCGAAAGACCTGAGGGATGAGATAGCGCCAAAAAACATAATAATGATCGGCCCTACAGGTGTTGGGAAAACAGAGATTGCACGGCGGCTTGCTAAGCTTGCCAATGCACCCTTCCTTAAGATTGAAGCGACAAAATTCACAGAAGTGGGCTATGTGGGACGGGACGTGGAGTCCATGATAAGAGATCTTACGGAGCTCTCAATAAATATGGTACGTAAAGAAGAGCAGGAAAGGGTGAATGAAAAAGCCAAAGTTCTGGCAGAGGAACGGATTCTTGATCTTCTGATGCCTCGGAGGTCCCGTACAGTAACACCCAATGAAGAAGAGGGGGAGGACACGTCGAGGGAAAAACTCAGGACACGTTTCAGAGCAGGCAAATTCGATGAAACCTTCGTTGAGCTCGAGGTGCCTGATAGGGTGCTTCCCATCATAGAGATATTTTCCGGGTCTGGTATGGAAGAGATGGATATGCAGATTCGCGATATGTTTGGTAACATGTTGCCGAAAAAAACAAAGAAAAGAAAGGTCAAAGTGAAAGAGGCCTATGAGCTCCTGATACAGGAGGAGTCCAAAAAATTGATCGACTCTGACAAGGTCACCAAAGATGCTATTGAACGGGTTGAGCAGTCCGGTATTATTTTTCTCGACGAACTCGATAAGATAGCAAGCCGAAACCATACGCATGGTCCTGATGTCTCACGGGAAGGGGTTCAGCGTGATATCCTCCCCATCGTAGAGGGGACTACCGTGACAACCAAGTACGGCATGGTAAAAACAGATCATATACTATTTATTGCCGCAGGGGCATTTCACATGTCAAAACCATCCGACCTCATTCCTGAGCTGCAAGGGCGTTTCCCTATAAGGGTTGAGTTAGATGCCCTCACGAAAGACGATTTTTACCGGATCATCACCGAGCCGGAGAATGCGTTGATCAAACAGTACAAGGCACTGTTGGCAACAGAAAACATAGAGCTTAATTTCAACAACGATGCGATTGAAGAGATTACTGATATTGCGCAGAGGGTGAACGAGATGACGGAAAACATTGGTGCAAGAAGGCTTTATACTGTTATGGAAAAATTACTCGATGACATATCGTTCACCGCGCCGGATATGAAGGAAGATACTATTACCATAACCAGAGAATACGTGCGGGATAAACTTGGAGAGTTTCTGCAAAAGGATGATCTGAGCAGATACATTTTGTAAAGGATGGAAACATGAGCGAAAAGATAAAAACCCTGCTTGAGGCATTACCATACATCAAACGATTCGCCGGGTCCATATTTGTAGTTAAATATGGCGGTGCTGCCATGGAAGAGGAGAATCTAAAAAAAGAGTTTGCAAAAGATATGGTACTTCTCAAATATGTTGGAATCAATCCGGTTGTCGTACATGGGGGTGGTCCAAAAATCAATAAGCTTCTCACTGACCTGAATATTCCATCAAATTTCATAGACGGTCTAAGGGTAACGGATGAGAAAACTCTCGAGATAGCTGAAATGGTTCTTTCAGGTTCAGTGAACAAGGAAATTGTCAAAAACATCAATGACATGGGTGGCAAGGCAATTGGTCTCTCAGGTAAGGACGGGAGGCTCCTTTTGGCAAAAAAGGTGAAAGGTAAAGATATCGGCCTTGTCGGTGAGATTGTCGGTGTGGATGTCTCAATCATCAAGGACATAATCAAACATGGATACATTCCTGTCATCGCCCCCATCGCAGATGGTCTTGACGGTAAATCTTACAACATAAATGCAGACACAGCAGCAGGAAGCATTGCCAAGGCATTATCAGCAGAGAAACTGATACTTCTTACAGACGTAAGCGGTGTTCTTGATAAGGAAGAAAACCTCATCTCTTCTTTAAAAAAATCCGAAGTTGAAATCCTGATCAAGAACAAGACCGTCTCAGGTGGAATGATACCAAAGGTAGGTTGTTGTGTAGACGCCATTGAGGGCGGTGTGGAGCAAACACACATTATAGATGGTAGAATCCCCCATGCCATTCTTCTTGAGGTCTTTACCGATTCAGGCATAGGAACCCAAATTACAGGAGGGTCTTGAGATGCAGGAAGCGCTCATTCAAAAGGCAAAAAAGTACATTGCAAACACGTACAACAGGTATCCTATTGTTGCAACGAGGGGTGATGGGTGCTGGGTATGGGACCTTGACGGCAGAAGATACCTGGATTTTCTTGCAGGTATTGCTGTATGCAACCTCGGGCATGTGCGTAAGGAAGTCCTTGATGACTTAATTGCCCAGGCAAAAAAACTCTTTCATATTTCAAACCTGTTCTACATGGAGCCTCAAATCAAAGCAGCAGAAGTCATCGTGGATTATTCGTTTGGAGACAAAGTTTTCTTTTGCAACAGCGGAGCAGAGGCAAATGAAGCAGCAATAAAGCTTGCAAGAAGATATTCCTGGAAAAAATACGGTAAGGAGCGCTACGAGATTATTGTGATGGACAACTCATTTCACGGTCGTACCCTCTGCACTCTTTCAGCAACAGGACAAAAGAAGTTCTGGGAGGGATTTGACCCACTTGTTGAGGGCTTTACCTATGTGCCTTTCAATAATATAGGGGCATTGCAGAAGTCAATGAGTAAAAAAACCTGTGCTGTCATGCTGGAACTCATTCAGGCTGAGGGCGGTATATATGTTGCGGACAAGGAATATATTAAGGCGCTTCGTACCCTTACGAAAGAGAAAGATGTCCTGCTCATTCTTGATGAGGTTCAAACAGGCATGGGCAGAACAGGCAAGCTCTTTGCGTATGAGCACTTTGACGTAACGCCTGACCTCATGACTCTTGCGAAGGCCCTGGGAAATGGATTTCCTGTTGGAGTACTTGTGGGGAAGGATAATATAATGGAGGCATTCGAGCCTGGCAGCCATGCATCAACCTTTGGTGGAAACCCACTCGCTGCAGCATCTGTTTATGCCACGTTCACTACAATGGTAGGAGAAGGTATTCTTAAAAATTGCACTGAAATGGGAAAGTATCTCCACACACATCTCCTCTCACTTAAAAAGAAATATTCATTTATAACAGACGTAAGGGGGAAAGGACTCATCTGGGGAATTGAGCTTTCCATAGATGGCGACATGGTTCAGCGGGAGTTTTTGAAAGAAGGGGTTATATTGAATTGTACCAAAGGTACAATTTTGAGACTTGTTCCCCCCCTTATTATCGGCACAGAGGAAATAGACATATTTCACGAGATTGCTGACAGGGTTTTTGAGAGGTTTTCGAAAGATACTGGATCAAAAGCGGATAGACTTATATAGTATTGTAAGAGAGGGGATTTACTTTGAAAAAAGACTTTACAAAACTTCTCGATATCAGCAAGGATGAATGCAGCTACCTGCTTGAGCGGACAGCATTCCTCAAAAAACTGCGTTTGAGCGGAAAAGAACATAGGCCACTGAAGAATAAAAACCTGGCCATGATCTTTGAGAAGGCATCTACAAGGACAAGAGTCTCATTTGAAGTTGGGATGCGTGATCTCGGAGGGCACCCCATATACATGAGTGCCGGTGAGACGCAGATCGGCAGAGGAGAACCCATAAAGGATACAGCCCGTGTGCTGAGCCGCTATACAGATGCTATCATGATTCGTACATACTCACAAAACAATGTGGATCAACTTGCCTACTGGGCCAGTGTTCCTGTAATTAATGGCCTTTCAGACCTTTACCATCCCTGCCAGATCCTGGCAGATCTCTTCACGATTTCAGAAAATAAAGGGGACATGACAGATCTGAAAATTGCATATGTGGGTGATGGAAACAATGTTGCTAATTCGTGGATTGAAGCTGCTATCCTCTTCGATCTTAATCTTTCTGTAGCAACACCGAAGGGCTATGCGCCGGACGAGGCCCTTCTCAAAAGAGCAAAAAAGAGCGGCAGATTTTTATTAACCAGTGACCCGGCAGACGCGATAGAGGGTGCAGATGTGGTCAATACAGATGTGTGGGCCAGTATGGGGCAGGAGAGCCAGAAGGAAGAAAGGAAAATAGCCTTTGACGGATACATGATAGATACGAAGCTTCTAAAACATGCCAAGAATAATGTGATAGTTCTTCATTGCTTGCCTGCCCATAGAAACGAAGAAATCGCAGAGGACGTTTTTGAAAAATACAGCGATGTTATTTTTCAACAGGCTGAAAACAGATTGCATGCCCAGAAAGCGCTGTTGGAATGGCTGATAAAAGGTAGCTCATAGCTGACGAGCTGTAAGCTCAAAGGTAATGCCCATTTTAGGGGCTTTGGGCTGTGAGCTGAGAGCTAAAAAACCGGAGGTATATCATGGGTAATGAAATACAGAAAGTGGTACTGGCTTATTCAGGCGGTCTCGACACATCAATTATCGTCAAGTGGCTCCTTGACAAATACAAATGTGAGGTTATTGCTTTTGCAGCCGATGTAGGGCAGGAAGAGGAGCTAAAAGGACTCAAGGAAAAGGCCATTAAGACAGGCGCTTCCAAGATCTATATTGATGATTTACGGGAAGAGTTTGCGCGAGATTTTGTTTTTTTTGCCCTTAAGGCAAATGCGATATACGAAGGCGTCTATCTAATGGGTACCTCTATTGCCCGTCCACTGATCGCAAAAAGGCAGATAGAAATTGCCAGAAAAGAAAAGGCTGACGCGGTCTGTCATGGCTCTACGGGCAAGGGGAATGATCAGGTTCGGTTCGAACTTACGTACTATGCCCTGGAACCCGGAATAAAGGTTATTGCACCATGGAGGGAATGGGATTTCACTTCTCGTGATGACCTCATTGATTATGCAAAGAAACACGGCATTCCGGTACCTGTAACCAAGAAGAAGCCTTACAGCATGGACAGGAACATGATGCATATTAGTTATGAAGGGGGCATTCTTGAAGATCCGTGGAATGAACCCGATGAGAGTATGTTCCTTACCACCGTTTCACCGGAAAAAGCACCTGACAAACCAACCTACGTTGAAATCGACTTTGTCAATGGGGCCCCTGTAAGGATTGACGGAAAAACCATGTCCCCTGCTAAAATTGTTATGTTTCTTAATAAAGTTGGTGGCAAGAATGGTATCGGAAGAGTCGACATGGTGGAAAACAGGTTTGTAGGTATGAAGTCACGGGGTGTCTATGAAACTCCTGGATGCACAATTCTCCACGCTGCCCACAGAGCAATGGAGTCAATCACCATGGACCGAGAGGTCATGCACATACGTGACGGGCTCATACCCAAGATCTCAGAACTTGTTTATTACGGGTTCTGGTATTCTCCTGAAATGAATATACTGAGAGCCCTGGTTGACGAAAGCCAGATAGGCGTTACAGGGACAGTAAGGATGAAGCTCTACAAAGGCAATTGTATTGTGGCAGGACGCAAATCAGACGTATCCTGCTACCGGCAAGATTTTGCCACCTTTGATAAGGATGTTGTCTATGATCAAAAAGATGCAGGCGGTTTTATCCGCCTTAATTCCCTGCGCCTCCGGATCAGGGCAATGCTCGATAAAAAATAATACCTGTTGCGTGTCAGGCGTTACAGGTTTAAATGAGGTTTAGAATGCAGTCGTACAACCCCCAGGCTATAGAAGAAAAAAGACAAGAAATCTGGGAGCAGGAGCGCGTCTTCAGGGCCTCAGAAGACGGTTCGAGGGAGAAGTACTATCTTCTGGAAATGTTTCCCTATCCATCAGGCAAGATTCACATGGGCCACGTGCGGAACTATTCTATCGGCGATGTGATAGCCCGATACAAGCGAATGCGGGGCTACAATGTACTTCATCCTATGGGGTGGGATGCCTTTGGTATGCCGGCAGAAAATGCCGCCATTGATCGAGGTATCCAACCTGCAACCTGGACCTATGAGAACATCGACTACATGAGGAAACAGCTTAAACGGCTTGGTTTCAGCTATGACTGGGAAAGGGAGATAGCCACATGCGATGTTGATTACTACCGTTGGGAACAATGGATTTTCCTCAAGATGCTTGAAAAGGGGCTTGTCTACAGAAAAAACTCCCCTGTGAACTACTGTCAGAAATGCCAGACAGTCCTTGCAAATGAACAGGTTGAGGGAGGCGCATGCTGGCGCTGTGGTGAAACGGTTATACAGAAAGAGCTTACCCAGTGGTTTTTCGCTATTACCCAGTACGCGGATGAACTTTTTGAATATTGCGATAAGTTGCCTGGGTGGCCTGAACGGGTCCTCAATATGCAGAGGAATTGGATAGGGAAAAGCTATGGTGTTGAAGTAAATTTTCCTATGGAAGATGGCAAACCGTTAACCATCTTTACCACACGACCTGATACGCTTTTTGGAGTCACTTTCATGGTGCTTGCACCTGAACATCCTTTAGCAACGACGCTTCCCAAGGGAACCCCCCATGAGCAAGAGGTCCTTGCCTTTGTTGAAAAAACAAAGACCCAGGACAAAAGTTTTAGAGCTGAAATGGCAGTCAGCAAGGAAGGCGTCTTCACGGGAAAATATGCCATCAATCCCCTGACACACACAAAGGTGCCCATATATATCGGCAATTTTGTCCTCATGGAGTATGGTACCGGCGCCATCATGTCTGTGCCTGCACACGACCAGAGGGATTTCGAGTTTGCGAAAGAGTATAACATCCCTATAATAGTCACCATTATGCCGGAAAAAACGGTTCTTGACCCGGCAACCATGACAGAGGCTTATGAGGGAGACGGGAAGATGGTCAATTCTGGTCCCTTCAACGGAAGACAGAACCGGGAGGCTATCCCATCAATTATTGATTACCTGGAAGAAAATAAACTGGGCAAGCGGAGGATAAACTTCCGTCTTCGTGACTGGGGGATTTCTCGCCAACGTTATTGGGGAACACCCATTCCCATCATCTACTGCGAGAGCTGCGGTACTGTCCCTGTTCCTTATGACGACCTTCCTGTTGTTCTCCCTGTTGATTTAGCGGTTACCATGGTGGGGAAGTCACCGTTGGCTGAATGTGCTGACTTCTATCAGATAGAATGTCCACTGTGTAAGGCACCTGCAAAACGGGAAACAGACACCATGGACACCTTTGTTGAATCTTCCTGGTACTTTCTGAAATACGCATGCCCTGATTATAATGAAGGCCCCCTTGATAGCGCGAAGGTTAATTACTGGATGCCCGTTGACCAGTATATTGGTGGCGTTGAACACGCTGTGCTCCATCTTCTTTATTCAAGGTTTTTCAACAGGGTGCTCAATGAATTTGGCTTGGTTTCTGTAAGAGAACCTTTTGAAAATCTGCTAACCCAGGGCATGGTTATTAAAAATGGGGCAAAGATGAGCAAATCAAAAGGAAATGTTGTTGACCCCGAGTACATGATTAAAAAGTATGGGGCAGACACTGCCAGGCTTTTTTGCCTGTTTGCATCCCCTCCGGAAAAAGACCTTGACTGGAACGACAAAGGTGTTGAGGGCTGTTCCAGATTCTTGCAGAGGGTATGGCGGCTTATAGCAGAACGCATTAATGACATGAGGGATGTTGAGGCAATCTTTGAGCCCTTAACCAGTGACAGCGATGCTGTTCAACTCACCTATCTCATGCATAAAACAATCAAGAAAGTTACTGAGGATATTGACAGATTCCACTTGAACACTGCCATTGCCAGGATTATGGAGCTCGTGAACGGCCTTTATAAATTCCTCGAAAAAGATCGTGAAGGTGAGGACACAAAGAAGCTCACCCGTGGTGCTTTTGAAACACTGGTTAGCCTTCTTTTTCCCTTTGTCCCGCATATTGCAGAGGAATTGTGGGAGATGTTGGGCAAGGATTCCCGGATGATAGGAAAGGAGTGGCCCCGATACAACCCTCAATACGTAGAGGAAGACACAGTTCTCGTGGTTGTTCAGGTTAATGGAAAACTAAGGGACCGCTGCGAGGTTGATCGTGACATAGACCAGGAACAGCTAAGAGAAATCGTCCTTACGCTGGACAATGTGAAACGGCACATTGAAGGAAAAACGGTTATGAAAACGATTGTGGTTCCTAATAAGCTTGTGAATGTTGTTGTTAAGTAATACCCAGTTTGCCTTTGTTTCTTAATCGTTCTGTTGTGAACCATGAACTATCTGCTTATGCACAAAAACAGGGCATGCACGTAAACAAAAGAGATTACATATTATGAAATCAATAATTTATTTGCTAATAACCATCATTATGGCTACGCTGCTCCCAGGGTGCGGATATGAATTGGTCCGGGATAAGGGGATTTTTGGTGGAGAGATTACCACCCTCTCTGTGCCCACCTTTAAAAATACCACCTATGAACCACATGTTTCAAAGTATGTTTCTCAGGCATTTACGAGAGAACTCATGGGCACAGGAGTCTTCAGACTTGATAGGACAAACACGGACGGCTACATTGAAGGCACCATAAGGGATATCCGAACCATACCAAATACCTTGAGCAAAACAGGCATTGTCACAGAAAAGAAGATGTACATGGATGTAGAACTTGTTCTGTATAGAAAAAATGGAACCTTCATCAGAAAGTGGATGTTTTCTGACAATGAGGTATACAGGGCAGACGTTCCCAATTACGAGGAGTACAACAAGAGAACTGCTTATGAGAGGCTATCGGAGCGGATGGCCCGCAGGTTTTCCGCGGCCATCCTT
>MVQO01000071.1 GCA_002067585.1 Syntrophorhabdus sp. PtaB.Bin027 | reverse complement strand
CTCCAACATACGGGTAGAACAGGCCCTTGCCTGTGGTGCACAGGAGCTCGTCACTGCCTGCCCCTACTGCATCACTGCCCTTGAGGACAGCAGGCTCGTTCTGAACCATGCTGATGATATCGAGGTCAAAGATATCACAGAGATAATACAGGAACTGATTTAGAGAAGGAAAGAAACCTTATATACGAGGTGAGCGAAGTGGAAAACGTAGTGTCAATACGAGAAAACATTCAACAACTCTGCAAAAACACAGGAGGCGGTAACTTTGGAGACGTCATGGTTGTGGGTGGAGGCATAAGCGGGATCCAGGCCTCCCTTGATCTTGCCGCAGCCGGCTTCAAGGTCTACCTGGTGGAAAAAGCCCCGAGCATCGGCGGCCATATGGCCCAGCTCGACAAGACCTTTCCCACCAATGACTGCTCCATGTGAATACTCGCACCCAAGCTGGTCGAGGTCGGCCGGCATCCCAACATAGAAGTCCTCACCCTTACCGAGGTGAAGGGCGTGGAAGGGCAGGCAGGGAACTTTACAGTCACCCTGATTAAGAAACCCCGGTATATCCTGGAAGATAAGTGCACAGGGTGTACCACCTGTGTCGAGTATTGCCCTGCGAAATACCCTGACCAATACAATCAGGACATATCGCTCAACAAAGCGGTCCACATCTACTTCCCCCAGGCAATCCCCCTGGTCGCCTATATTGATGAGAGCTGCCTCTACTTAAAGGAAGAGAAATGCCGCATCTGTGAAGCAGTGTGCAAGCAAAACGCCATAGACCTAAAGCAGGAACCGGAAAAGGTGGAGATTAATGTAGGCGCCATCATCCTGTCTCCTGGCATCGAGCCCTTTGACCCGAAGGTGAGAGAGGAATACCGCTATGGAGAGTTCATCAACGTAATAACCAGCATGGACTTTGAGCGGCTTCTCGGCTCCACCGGACCCTACGCAGGAGAGATACTGCGTGCCTCTGATCTGAAGCATCCCCACAAGCTTGCCTGGATCCAGTGCGTTGGGAGCAGGCAGGTTATTGAAGGCGGCCACAGCTATTGCTCTGCTGTGTGCTGCACCTACTCGCAAAAACAGGCAATCCTGACAAAAGACCACGATGCAGACGCAGAGTGTACCATATTCCATAATGATGTCCGCTCCTATGGAAAGGATTTTGAGCGCTACTACCAGAGAACAGAGGGCTTACCCGGAGTCCGGTTCATCAGAAGCTACACATCCATCGTACGGGAAGATCCGGTAACCAAGAATGTGACGGTGCGGTACTCCACCCCGGACGAGGGTGTGAAGGAAGAAGAGTTCGACATGGTGGTCCTGTCCGTTGGGCTGGCACCGCCTGTGGGTGTGAAGGACCTTGCCCAACAATTCGGCATCGAGCTCAATCACCACGATTTCTGCAAGCTTGACCCGTTCAACCCCATGGAAACATCACGGCCGGGCATCTTCGTAAGCGGCGGCCTGCAAGGCCCCATCGATATCCCTGAATCAGTCTTTGGTGCATCAGCTGCCGGTTCACAGATCGGCGAGCTCCTTAGCTACCGTCGCGGGAACCTCTCCCGGGAACGGGTGTACCCTGAGGAACGGGATGTCTCCCAGGAGGAACCGCGGATCGGTGTCTTTGTGTGCCACTGCGGCGCCAATATCGGCAGGATTGTCAATGTCCCTGAAACTGTTGAGTATTGTAAAACCCTGCCCAATGTGGTCTATGCACAGGAACAGCTCTTCTCATGTGCCACGAACTCAGCCCAGGAAATAACAGACATGATCAAGGAAAAAGGGCTCAACCGCGTGGTTGTAGCTGCCTGTTCACCCAGAACCCTTGAACCCCTCTTCCGCGACACCGTGCGTGAAGCAGGTATTAACCAGTATTACTACGAGATGGCAAACATCAGGGAGCATAACTCCTGGGTCCATCAGAAAGAAAAAGAAGAAGCAACCGACAAGGCAAAGGACCTGATCCGCATGTCAGTTGCCCGGGCTGCCAGGCTTGAGCCGCTGCAGGAATTCGACCTGGATGTGAACAAAGCCGCCCTCATCGTCGGCGGGGGCGTTGCAGGCATGAACTGTGCCCTGTCCATAGCAAACCAGGGACACGTTGTCCACCTGGTGGAAAAAGAAAAGGAGCTCGGGGGAATAGCCAGGAAGATCCATTCCACCCTGGAAGGCCTCGATGTCCAGGCATATCTGCGCGACCTCACGCAAAAGGTGTACAAGCACCCCCTGGTCCATGTCTACCATGATGCTACAATCACAGATGCTACCGGCTATGTTGGCAATTTTGTGACTACCGTAAAGTCTGAAATAGGCATCACCGAGATAAAACACGGTGCAGCTGTTCTTGCCATTGGCGCAGATCTCTATACACCTACAGAATACCTCTACGGACAGGATGAAAGGGTCCTGACCCATCTCGAGCTGGAGGAAAAGATCACTGCAGGGGATGAGAAGGTCGTCAGCGCCCAGAGCCTCGTCATGATCCAGTGCGTAGGGTGCAGGAACGAGGAGAGGAACTACTGCAGCCGTATCTGCTGCAGCGAGTCTGTGAAAAATGCCCTCCTCCTCAAGGAGAAAAACCCTGACATGGATATCTACATCCTCTTCCGGGATATACGGACCTACGGGTTCAAAGAGGATTACTACCGTGAAGCAGCAGACAAAGGGGTACGGTTTATCCGGTATGAGCCGGAGGATCCTCCCCAGGTGGAACCGGGAAAGGCTGAAGACGGCAGGGCTGTTCTCAAGGTTACTGCCACAGACTACATCCTCAATAAGAAATTGGAGCTCGATGCTGATATCCTTGCCCTGGCTGCAGCTGTTATCCCGTCAGCAGCCACCAAAGAAGTGGCCAACCAGTTCAAGGTGACCTTGAGCCCTGACAGCTTCTTCAAGGAAGCCCATGTGAAGCTGCGGCCTGTGGAGTTTGCTGCAGACGGTGTCTATCTGTGCGGCCTGGCCCACTATCCCAAGTTCTTGCAGGAGACCATCAGCCAGGCATACGGAGCTGCAGGCCGTGTCATGACGCTCCTCTCAAACGATATCGTCGTTGCTTCAGGCTCGGTATGCCAGGTGGTTGAGAGCAAGTGCATGGGGTGCGGGGCATGTGTCGATGCCTGTACCTATGCTGCCCTGTCCCTCAAAGATACAAAGCAGGGCAAGAAGGTAGAGGTGAACCCTGTTCTTTGCAAAGGATGCGGCCTGTGCAACTCAAAGTGTCCCACAGGGGCAATCTCCTTAAAACACTATACTGATGAGGAAATCATGAGTGAAATTGAAGCGATGGTACCTGATGAGGAGATCATCGAACAGATTGATGCAGCTGCGGGAAAATAAGAAAGAGGAGGTTGGAGACGAATGAGTGCAGAGAAATTTAAACCGAAAGTACTCGGGTTTGCATGCAACTGGTGAGCATACGGAGCTGCTGACCTGGCTGGAGTTTCCAGACTACAACATACAACTGAAATGAGAATAATCCGCGTCATGTGCTCCGGAAGGGTGGACATGAGCTTTGTGCTTAGGGCCTTCCAGAAAGGCATTGACGGTGTTTTCATCGGCGCATGCCATTTAAACGAATGCAACTACATCGCCCACGGCAATTACCACGCACTGAACATGGTCCTCCTTTTTAAGCGGATCATGGAACACATAGGGCTCAACCCTGACAGGCTCCGGATCCAGTTCATGTCCGGTGCTGAGGCAAACATCTTTGTCGATTCGACCAACGATTTTGTCAAGACCATAAAAAAGATTGGCCCCCTCGGGGTAAGTGAAGGACTGGATCAAGACACCCTCGCTGCCAGGCTTGCAGATGTGGGCAAGCTCATCCCCTATATCAAAGTCACCATGCGGGATAAGCTTGCAGCCCGTGCTGAAGGACCCTACGATGCTGTCTTCACCAAGGAAGAGGTGGACAAGCTCTTTGCCGAGGTTATTGCCTACTGGATTGACCCTGAAAAATGCCAGGCCTGCACCACCTGTTTCCGCAGATGTCCTGCAGAGGCAATCATAAGCGCCAAGGGCCAAATCCACATCATCGACCAGGACAAGTGCATAAAATGCGGGACCTGCTTTGAGGTATGTCCTCCGAAATTCCGTGCAGTGACAAAGCTCGTTGGTGTGCCTGCACCGCCTCCCCTGCCTGAAGATCAACGGGGTGTGGTAAGAAAGGCTAAAGAGAAAGAGGTAGCCTGAGGGGAAAGAAAACTCTAACGGCCTAGCCACAATAAGAATTGGATCAAAATGGAAGAGGCAATGAGTGCACCAGACGTGAAGGGTGTAGCGACTGATATACTGTGTAGTCGTTATTCCGAAACTGGATGGACAAAGGCAAAGGTTCACGCTCCTCTTGAAAGAGAGTTGACAGTCTATGTCAACCTCCAGCATCTGGTCACCATTCTGTGCACCCCCACCAAACTGAATTACCTTGTCCTTGGTTTTCTTTATTCAGAAGGAATCATATCGAATATTAATGATGTGGTAATGATGAGGGTCTGCGATGCTGAGTCTGAAGTTGACGTAAGACTAAAAGACTCGGGGTTCCAATTACCGACGAAACGAACGCTAACCTCTGGTTGCGGGGGTGGCGCGACCTTCACAACTGGGGGGCAGATGGTTAATTCGGACCTTGTTGTAACACCGGCTGTAGTTTTGTCACAGATGAAACTCCTTCTTGAGCAGGAAGAACTATATCGCCTTAGTGGCGGCGTTCACACTTCAGTTTTATCTGATGGCAGGAAATTGCTCGTTGTAACTGAGGATATTGGCCGACACAATACCCTAGACAAGATACAGGGTGAGTGTCTGATGAGGGGAATAACAACAAAAGATCGACTGATTCTGACCACTGGTCGTGTCTCCTCCGAGATGCTCCGCAAAGCAGCAAGAATGCAGGTACCGGTTCTTGTTTCCCGTCATACACCCACAGGCACTGCCATGTCAATGGCTAAAGATTTGGGTATTGCCCTGATTGGTCAAGCGCGGGGCAACCGCCTCTCCGTCTACTCACACCCAGAGCGGCTTGGCTGTCCCACACAGTAACTCGGGCCTCCCGTGCCAACCCCTAGAAAACAAATAAACAGGCCTGATGCGCCCATAGCGCCTGCTCATGCATTATTACGGCTTAGAGCTATTTTTTAGGAAGGCCGAGACTTACCATTTAATTCCTTTTGATCTTAAATAATACTGCGATCCATGGTCACCAAGCCTCGCTGCCGCCTTGTAGTCATTGAGAGCCTCTGCCTCACGGCCCAATTCCCTGAAAGAAACTGCCCGGTTGTATAAAGCATTCACAAATCCAGGGTTTAGTTCAACGGCCTTGCTGAAACTCTTTATTGCCTCAGCATGATCTTTCAGCTTTGCTAGGGCAAGACCACGATTATAATAGACGCCAGGCGCCTTTGGGTCAAGATTAAGGGCCTTTTCATAGCTCTGTGCTGCATTCGCATACTCCCGCAGAATTGTATACGCATCTCCTTGGCGAACATAGATAGCCGGGTCCTTTGGATTGAGACTTGAGGCCTTTTCATAGTTCCTGACGGCCTCAACCTGGTTACCTGTCACAGCATATGCGATCCCACGGTTATAATAAGCAACAGAAAAATCAGGATTTATCTCTATTGCCCTGTCAAAGGTGGCAATGGATTCGGGATAGCGAGCCATGGCATACAAAACCAGGGCTTTTTTGTAGTAGGCTTCAAAATAATCCGGCTTCAGCTTGATAGCTTCATCAAAGTCGTTTATGGCATCTGAAAACTTGCCTGTCTTGTCGAATAAACTGCCTCGTTTTAGATAAACAGTAGCATCTTTCAGACCAAACCCTATCAGCTTATCATAATCTTTTATTGCGTCATCGTCGCTGTTCGTTTTTTCGTGTGCATCTGCACGACGGCGATACGTTGCAATATCTTTAGGGTTAAGTTCAATGGCTTTGTTATAATTCTTTATAGCCTCGCGGTAATTGCCTGACATGGAATAAACCAGACCACGGTTAGAGTAAGCTTCCACATATGTGGGGTTTAACGATATTGCCCTGTCGTAATTCTTAATGGCTTCGGGATAATTACCCAGAGCTGCATGGGGAGCCCCCCGAAGAAGATTGACGGTATTTTCTCGCGGATTAAGCTTCGCAGCTACATCATAGTTTTTGATGGCTTCATGGTAATTTCCTGACATATAATGAGCTATACCACGATTGATGTATGCTTCAAAATACTCCGGACTCAGTTTAATCGCATCATCACAATTCATGATTGCCTCAACATATTTCCCCAGAGCTGCGTATGCAGCCCCACGCCGAACATACAATGAAGCATCTTTGGGGTTAAGCTCGATTGACATGTCAAAATCTTTGATAGCCTCGCTGTTTTTGCCCATTGCCGCATAAGCCTCTCCTCGCTTACCATACGTGGCAGCATATTTTGGGTTAAGCTCTGCAGATTTGTCGTAATCTTTTATTGCATCTTCATATTTCCCTAGAGCAGCATATGATACCCCGCGAAGGAGAAAGAGCCTGCTATCCCGAGGATCTATTGCAAGGGCATTATCATAGCTCTTGATAGCTTCAAGGTAGTTGCCAGAGCGGAAATGGTCATTACCCTGTTCAAAGTATGTTTTTGCGTCTTGAGCTACTGCTTTGGAGCAAACAGTAAACACCAACATGATAATCCATAAAAGAAATATCCTGTTTCTCTTCACTTTTCGATCTCCTCAGAGTTTTGTAGGTTAACTGACCATAGGTTATAATCATACCATAAAATTATGAATGTAAATGATTCTTTGAAAGGTTTGCATTTATTGAATAGAAAAATAATGAAATAACCTGGTTTTTACATTAAAATGTTGGTGTCACGCAGGACAGAACAGGTCATACGCTTTTTTTATCAAAATATTGTGATCATGGAGGACAGGTAATGGATTCAGCAAAAAAAGAAAAGTTTATAAAACTGTGGGAAAAATATTTTGGCAAAGCAGACTTACCGATCATTTTCTTCTACACTGACAATCCGGTTAATGTAATAAAGATAAAACCGCCAAAGGCAGAGCACAGGTGCGTTATTGCAGACATAGCACGAACAAGAAAAGGAACGTCTGTTGCCTTGCATGTTGGTGCAGTTGGCTGTTTTGGCGGTAAAAAGTATCTGGGATTCAACCAAGGTTTTATGCCAAACTTCGAGTACTTTCTCTCGTGTGGGATACCCGGGGAAATGGAAGGAGAACGTTATAAAAAGTCACCGGCCATTGTAAAGGAAGTCATGAAAAATATGCCAAGCTTCAAGGCGCCGGCAGAATACATTGTTTTTAAGAGATGGGATAAGATCGACGCCTATGATAATCCTGATGTAGTAATCTTCTTTGCACCTCCAGACGTACTTTCAGGCGTCTTTACCCTAGCAAGCTTTGACGAAATCGAACCAGAGGGGGTATTTGCACCTTTTGCTGCCGGTTGTTCAACCATCGTAACCCATCCATATCTTGAAAAATCAGCAAACCGCCCTCGGGCAGTGCTCGGTATGTTTGATGTTTCTGCACGGCCCTCTGTCCCTGGCAACACACTCACAATTGCAATCCCTATGAATAAGTTTGAAAAGATGATCGACAATATGGAGGAGAGTTTTTTAATAACCAAGAGTTGGGCAAAGGTACGGCGGCGGATAACTAAAGCGCAGAAAGATAAAGAATAAATAGTCGGCATTGACACATGCACTGGAATCTGCCCAGTAAATACCATGAGTTTGAAGGGTAAATTCGGGCAGCTTTGCAATGGACGGGACGGCTGCCTTCCGAAGCCTCAGCGCAGATAGACACATGCCCCAACAATGTGAATTGGTTGGCGGGAAAAAACAAAAGCTGCTGTGGTCAGCCAGGGCATAGTCAGATTGCTAACGTCAGTGCCATGGTGAGCAAATTAATTCGTACCTCAACACTGTAAGGGGCTCTTTTAATAAAAGCTGGGCCCTTTCAACTGTCAATCATCTTGAGCAATACCATCTGTGAGCGGGGATCGAGGTCACGCACTGCATTGATGCCTTTGATTTCAATAATGACAGCCTCCATGACAATGAATGCCCTTGCAAGTTCACGGAGGCATCCTGTCTTTACCATATCATGTTTTCCATATACTCCATGAAAATGAATTCTTGGCTCATTCCTGTACCAAAATATCGTGCCCACACCGGCTGATTCATGGCTTTCATTCAATACTTTCCATACTGGGGTCGGGGGGAACACATCTTTTTCCGGTCCCACCACAATCCTCCCCTCTTTTATTCCCCCTACCAGATAAAACACTGCGGCTCGAAGGTCCTCTTTCTTTGCAATATCAGACAGGCCCTGTATGATTTCGTCTCCATCCTCAAACCTTGCGACCACAATTCTGCCCATTTCACCGACTTGATATTTCATGGTTTTCTCCTCACAAGCTTCTAATTCAATGGATATTTTATTACATTTGTGGTCACTTCGCTACAAACCGCTTTCTCTAAGCGAAATAAAAAGCTTCCAATTCTTGCCCAATTGTTATATTATACATTCTATTGTAGGTTACCCTTAACAGTATCAGGGTATAAGCTGATTTGGTAGTGGGATTTTATTCCTGTGCACTGTAGTTTCATATGGAGCGGAACAGGATCCACATTCACCCCTCCACAAGAAACGATTTAATTCAACAAAGTGGAGGGTTGAATGGAAGGCAGCAAACTGTATGTGGGTAACCTGAATTATTCCTCGACCGTGGAAGAAATTAAGGAACTATTTGCCGGTTTTGGCGAGGTTCGTGATGTGAGAGTAATCGAGGGAAAAGGATTTGGCTTTGTTGATATGGGTTCACAAGCCGAAGCAGAAAAAGCAAAAAAGGAGTTGCATGGTTCACAATTTATGGGCCGAACCCTCACCGTTGATGAAGCACGCCCTAAAAAGGATAAACCGAGACAGGGCGGCCCACGAGGATATTAAAAAACTTCTTTAATAATTGACAGATTCCCCTTTATGGGCACACCGAACGATCACGTATTTCACAAATCAATACAGGGGAAAGAAAGGGAAAGAAAACATTGGAAATAAGAGTACATGACGACAACATTGAAAAAGCAATCAAGGATCTGAAGCGTCAGCTCCAAAAAGAAGGTCTCTTTAAAGAGATTAAGAAGAGAAGCTTCTATGAAAAACCTTCTGTAAAGGACCGAAGAAAAAGGAGAGAGGCGCAAAAGAGAAGGATGAAGGCTCAACGTCGTAAAAGCTTTTATGATTAGAAATATGCCAGAAGCCTGCAATTCCAAAACATTAAGAGGAAATTATGACAGAGGCTAAAGTCAATGACACTGTAAAAGTTCATTATACCGGTCACTTGTGTGACGGCACAGTGTTCGATTCATCCTTCAACAGAGAACCGCTCGAGTTTACTATTGGACAGAAAATGGTGATTCCTGGCTTTGAGAAAGAGGTCATTGGAATGACTGTGGGAGATACAAAGACTGTCTCAATAGCATCTGCGGATGCCTACGGTCCTTATTTGGAAGATCTTGTCGGTTCTATAAAAAGGACCCAGATACCTCCAAACATTGACCTGCAAGTAGGAGACGTTTTGCAGATGCGCACACCTGATGGTGGACACATGTCAGTCTTAGTTAAAGCATTGACTGATGAAACAGTCACTTTGGATGCAAACCATCCCCTTGCAGGTAAAGATTTAGCGTTTGAAATAAACCTTCTCGAGATAACATCGTAGTTCTCTGTAAAGATTACTGATTGATCTTTTGTTTTGGTAGTTTTAACTTGATTTTTACAGGGAGATTTCTTTAACTATCCAATCATGGAAAAGAATGGAATTGTTTCTGCAACGCTGGCAGAGATATATTTGGAGCAAGGCTATCTTGAAAAAGCAATAGCAATCTATGACCAGCTCCTGGCAAAGGAGCCGGAAAATGACAGCTATAGAGTGAGGCTTTCTTCTCTCAAAAAAACCCTCAAGGAAAAAAGCAGATCCCCCCTCTTTAAAAGGGTTCTTCGTAACAAAAACCGGTGACAGTACATGAGAGAAAACAGGATTGAAAAAGTTCTATCCCTCATGAGTTCAAAGAAGGTAGATGCGTGCCTCCTTAAGGGCATGGACAACATCTTCTATCTCACCGGCTTTCGTGGCAGCGAAGGAACACTTTTTATCACAAAAGGCGATATTTTCCTGTTAACAGATTTCAGGTATGTTACTTATGCGCAAGAGGTTACACATGGTATTAGAATAATCGAAGTTCGTGACAAGCGAAACGTCCTTGGAGAACTATGCAGCCAGTATAAAATCGAGCGAATCGGTTTTGATAGCATTCACACAACGTTTTTCACATTCAAGAAATGGTCCGATGCAATTGAAAACATCGAATTTATTCCTCTCGATGCTACAATTGAGGAAATAAGAAAAAACAAAGAGCCTGGTGAGATTGACAGTATTATCAAAGCAATAGACATTGCGACCCAAGCATTCAATGATGTTTTTAGTAGGATTCATCCCGGACAGACAGAAAAGGAGGTTGCAAACAATCTGGACTACGCTATGCGCCAACTTGGCGCAGAAGGCCCTTCTTTCCCTACAATAGTAGCCTCAGGACCAAGGGCAGCCCTTCCCCATGCTGAACCAACCGATAAAAGGATTCGTGATGGTGAAATGGTCATCATAGATTTCGGCGCCCACGTCGATGGTTATTGTAGCGATGAGACCTGCACACTTTCAATTGGTGATGTTAACGGAAAATTGCAGGATATTTACACAGTCGTAAACAATGCGAAACAACTTGCCCTTGAAAAAGCACGGGCTGGCATGCCCATCAAAGAAATGGATATGATTGTAAGAGGTTTTATTGGTTCCGCAGGCTATGGAGAATTTTTCCGGCACGGCACAGGCCATGGTGTTGGAATCGCCGTTCATGAGGCTCCAGCTATCAACAGCACTGGCGATGGCCTCCTGGAAGAGGGAATGGTCATAACCATTGAGCCCGGAATCTATATTCCAAATTTGGGCGGCGTTCGTTTGGAAGATATGGTACTCATTACTTCTGACGCCCCCCGGATACTCACGCGAGTTCGTAAGGATGAGCTCCATATAAAAGCATAGGCACGCATCATTGTTTGCCACAGGAATTTTTACTGATTTACGCTATGTTCTGAATGCTTAGCGCTACATCACTCGGAGGTGTTAATATGATGGTATCCACGTCAGAGTTTCGAAAGGGCTTAAGGATTCTTCTGGAAGATGAACCCTTTGTAATTGTCGATTTCCAACATGTCAAACCTGGCAAAGGAGGCGCCTTTGTAAGGACAAGGATAAAAAGTCTTATATCAGGAAACGTGTTGGATAGAACTTTCAGGTCAGGGGATAAGGTTGACCTCCCTGAACTCGAAGAGTCCCAGATGCAGTTTCTATACAGCGAAGAGGACAAATTTTACTTTATGGATACCAACACCTATGATCAGATATTTATCGACGAAAAGAATCTGGGAGATGCAAAGAACTATATTAAGGAAGGTCTTACAATCGAGGTGCTGTTCTACAAAGGAAACCCTATCGGTGTTGAGATTCAGAACTTTGTGGATTTAAAGATTGTTAAAACAGAGCCTGGTGTTCGCGGGGACACAGCAACAAATGTGACAAAACCTGCCCTTCTCGAGTCAGGGTATACGATACAGGTTCCTTTATTCGTGGAAGAAGGAGAAGTTGTTAAGATTGACACCAGAACAGGCCAGTATATAGAGCGGGTTTCAAAGTAGGATTGTCCATGCTTATAACCTTCGAAGGCATAGAAGGATGTGGTAAATCAACCCAGGTCGATCTTCTCTTTGATTATTTGATCAAGAAGGGCCTCAGGGTGATCAAGACTCGTGAACCAGGTGGTACAGCCTATGGTGAGACGCTCAGGGATGTTGCCCTTCAAAAAAATTTGAAAGTGTCTCCCTTATCGGAGCTTATCACAATCATGGCGATCAGGGCACAACACGTTGAAGAACTCATAGTACCCGCCCTAAAGGATAGAACAATAATTCTCTGCGACAGGTTTGTTGATGCGTCCTATGCATACCAGGGGTATGGCCGGGGCATAGACCTTGGGATCATTGAAACCCTCAATCGACTCGTGACCAGAGGTATTAGTCCTACCCTTACCGTGCTCATCGATTGCACGGCTGACATGGGGTTAAAGAGAAAGGAAAAGAACAACAGGCCACTCGACAGATTCGAGGAAGAGGGTCTCTTGTTTCACCAGAAGATACGGAACGCTTACCTGAAACTTGCAAAAGAAGACAAAAAAAGGTTTTTTGTTGTAGATGGAACGGCAGAGATTGATGAAGTACACAGGATCATTAAGGAGAAAGTCGAATCACTTCTCATGAGCCATGGGATTGAATAGTATTTTTGGACACGAAAAGCAGAAAGCCCTGCTCCTCTCATTTCTCCAGAAAGAAAGGCTACCTCATGCCTTTCTTTTCTCAGGCCAGAGTGGGATTGGCAAAAAGAAAATTGCCCTTGAATTCATAAAACATATTCTCTGCGAGAAAGGTAGCGGTTGTGACACCTGTCGGGCGTGCATCAAGATTGAACGGCAGACACACCCGGATCTTCTCCTTATAGGACCCCAGGAAAAAAAAGCCGATGACAGCCCTGATTTCTTGGAGGCTGAGGAAAAATCCTCTCTAACCGCAAGGAGTAACATACCACGTTCACTCATTGCCGGTGACAAAGATGGTAAGGTAAGAGGCATTAACCAGGAGGTTCTTGCATACCCTTATGAAGGATCAACACGGGCAATTCTTATTGATGACGCAGATAGGATGAGAAAAGACGCTGCTGATGCACTCCTTAAAACCCTTGAAGAACCACCCCCTTACAACATCTTCTTTCTAATAACGTCATCTGAAAGGGAAATTCCTCTTACTATTCGTTCACGATGCGTAAGGGTTTCCTTTGCTCCTCTACAGAGGGAACACATTGAAGAATATTTCAGGAAAGTACTCAATGTTGATGAAAAAAAGGCTGATCTTATCTCGATGATCGCATGTGGTAGCATTGGAAACGGACTGTTCTGGCTGAAGGAAGGGAATCTGAACCTGAGATACAAGCTCGCTGAGCTCATAACAGGTAAAAGAAGAAGTTTCCTCAATGCAACAGGTCTCGCTGAGCAGAGTACAAAGACCTCCGGTGATCTTTCAATGTATCTTACCTTCATGCTCTCTCTTTTAAGGGATATGTATGTGGTCCTAGATCAGAAAGACACTGCAATGGTCATGAACAGGGATGTTCGAGAGCTTCTTGAGTGGGAAAATATCGACCGGAGGTGGCTGGAACATGCCATGAAAAAGGTGCAGGAAACCATGACAATTATGCGGTATAATGTAAACCGCTGGTTGTTACTGGAAAACTTGCTGATTCATATCATGAGGTAACTTATGAAAAGCTGTAATGTGAGGATAGACAGAATTGCAGGTACCACAGAAATGGAAGCGCCTGATGATATTAGACGTGGTGATTACGTTGTCGTTGAAATGGAGAAGGGGCCGTGCCTCGGAGTCGTCACAAATACTCCTGTAGTCACTGAGAAGGAGGGGCTCAAAAAGATAGTACGTAAAGCAACTGACGATGAGGTTACCCAGTATTATTCCTTGAAGGAGAATGAGAAACCTGCCCTTGACTTTTGTCGTGAGAAGGTTAGGGAGATGGGACTCCCTATGAAACTTCTCTTTGCCGAATATCTCTTTGGGGGAACAAAGCTTCTTTTCTATTTTGTATCTGAAAACAGGGTTGATTTTAGAGAACTCGTAAAGGAACTCGCAAAGGAATTCAAGATCAGGATAGAGCTCAGACAAGTTGGTGTCAGAGACGAGGTGAAGATCATCGGTGGCCTTGGAAATTGTGGTAATGTTTGCTGTTGCAAGAAATTCTTGAACAACTTTTCCATAGTCTCCATTAAAATGGTTAAGGAACAAAGCCTTGCATTGAACCCTGCTAAAATATCAGGTATTTGCGGGAGATTGATGTGTTGTCTTTCTTATGAGTACGACATGTACATGGAATATAAAAAAGGTTTTCCTAAACTCGGCAAACGTATAAAGCTCCCTCAGGGGGAGGGCAAGGTGGTCAAACATAACACGCTCAGCTCATCGATCACTGTAGAGGTTGAGGATGGCAAAGAGATAACAATAACCGCAAAAGATCTTCAGACTCTGAAGAATGCAGGGGATTAAAGACTGAAGGCTACGGATAAGCTTTGGAGGTAAAGGTAACTGATGAACAAGCACTATTACATTACAACGCCCATTTACTACATTAATGATGTCCCCCATATTGGGCATGCCTACACAACAATCGCTGCCGATATAATGGCCCGTTACAAGAGGATTTGCGGGTTTGATGTTTTTTTTCTTACAGGCACAGATGAACATGGCCAGAAAGTTGAAAAAGCAGCAGAGCAGCAGGGTATTTCCCCGAAGGAGCTTGCCGATAGAACGGTTCACAGGTTTTCAGATTTGTGGGAAACTCTCAATATATCGAATACTGGTTTCATCAGAACCACTGAAGAGAGACACAGAAAAGTTGTCCAATATATCTTCGAGAAGGTATTTGAAAATGGAGACATTTACCTTGGTCACTATGAAGACTGGTACTGTGTCCCTTGCGAGACCTATTTCACAGAAACACAACTAAAGGACGGAATGTGTCCTGATTGCCTTAGACCCACTGAAAAACTCAAAGAAGAGAGTTACTTCTTCAGGCTTTCCAAATATGAGGAAAAACTCCTTAACTACATGGAAAATCACAAGGATTTCATTTTACCCGAGGTACGTTACAACGAAGTTGCAAGTTTTCTGAAAGGAGGTTTACGAGACTTAAGTGTGAGCCGGACAAGCTTTAACTGGGGCATACCTGTTCCAATGAACAAAAACCATGTTGTTTATGTCTGGTTTGACGCCCTGGCGAATTACATTACCGGCATAGGATTTCTCGATGATGTGGATCAGTTTAAAGCATTCTGGCCATGCGATGCCCACCTTGTTGGCAAGGATATACTTCGTTTCCACACTGTATATTGGCCAAGCTTTCTCATGTCCCTCAACCTTGAACCACCAAAACATGTTTTTGCTCACGGATGGTGGACTATTGAAGGACATAAGATGTCAAAATCTCTTGGGAATGTTATTGATCCCAATGAGGTTGTCAAGATATACGGAGTGGATGAGTTCAGGTTTTTTCTTTTCAGGGAGGTGCCTTTTGGCCTCGATGGTGATTTTTCAAAACATGGGATTGTGAACCGTATTAACGGTGACCTTGCTAATGATTTCGGAAACCTTGCGAGCAGAAGCGTGACTATGATAGGAAAATTCCTCAAAGGGAAAATCGATAGACCCGAGAAAAAGGGTGGTATGGATGAATACGTGGAAGATAATGTAAGGCGCCTTGTTGAGGAATACCAGAAAGAGATGGAGGTGTTTGCTTATCACAAAGCCTTACAGAATGCTTTTGAAATAATATCTATACTTAATAAGTATATAGACACTGAGGCGCCATGGAGACTGGCAAAAGAGGGAGATAATCGTATCAAAACAGTGTTGTATAATATCTGGAATAGCTTACGAATCGTGGCAATGTTGCTCTATCCATATATGCCTTCAAAATCTCAGGCTATCTGGAATGCTCTCGGCATTGGCAAACCCATTGACAAAATTCTTTTTGACACTGAGAAGATTTTTTACTTCATGGACGACCTCGGAACCATCGACAAAATCAACCCAATTTTCCCAAGGATAGAAGGATAGAATGGGTTTCCACTCCCTCCAGCGAGTTCTGAAGAGAGTTCTCAAGGACTGCAATCTTCCTGCCCACAATATTGATGCATACAAAGTATTCCACCTCTGGGAAAAAATAGCCGGAGAAGGTCTTGCCAATCATGCGAAGCCAGTAAGAATCGATAACAGGATTCTCTATGTTGAGGTAGATGATCCTATATGGCTTTCCCAAGTGCGTTACATGAAACTCGACATTATGGCAAAGATTGGGGTAACGATTAAAAAAGGGATCTTCAAAGACATCAGATTCTTTCTCAAAAATAGCTAAAAGGGTTGGCCCTGTCCACCAGGACCTGTGCCTGACACCTGACTCCTTTGCTACAAAAGAAAATGTTTTTTCACTAAAATCAGGACAACGCATTGATCCCTAACAGTTCTCTTCCGATGGTCAGTTTGTGCATCTCTGACGTTCCTCCGAGGATGGTACTCATTATTGCATCCCTATAATGATGTTCCACAAGATATTCGTTCGTGCATCCGTACGCCCCATGCAACCGGATAGCCTCCGCGCCTACCCGCACAGCAAGTTCCGAAGACAGCCATTTTGCAGCAGAAAGCTCCTTGGCGTGAGGAGCGTTTTTACTTTTCAGATCAGCAGCATAATAGACCTGCCAGCGTGTAGCCTCAATCTCAGCATACATACGCGCTATTGTTTCTTGAATGAGTTGAAATCCTCCAATAGGCCTTTTGAATTGATAACGTTCTTTGGCGTATTTTACACATGCATCAAGACATGATTGGGCCATCCCGATGGCACCAGCAGCAACAAAAAGGCGGGCCGTATCGATGCCTATCAGCGCATTTTGAAGACCTCGACCAATGTCACCAATCAGATTTGCCTTCGGAACCCGGCACTCCATAAAAGATAAGTTTGAAATATCACTGGCCCAGCCTCCCACCATCTCGGCAGGAGTCGCGGTAAAACCGGACACTTCTTTCTCGACTGCTATGAGGGCCAATCCCTTTGGGCCTAAATCCTTGTTCGTCTGCACAAGAACAAGGACGACATCTGCAAGGTTCCCTGCTGTAATGAAATTCTTGCTTCCGTCTATTATCCAAGTATCACCGTCAAGAGTAGCTTTTGTTTCCACAGCAGAGGCATCACTGCCTACATTCGGTTCTACTGCAGCCATAGCAACAATCAGACTTCCATTACAGAGATCTGGAAGGTATTTCTGTTTCTGCTCTTCGTTGGCCACTTTACTCAGGATGGTTCCTGCAAGGACAGCGTGGCCCAGCGAAATAAGTGTTTGTGTCCAGCTTGCCCGGCTCAGTTGTTCCCATACAATAGATGCAGTAACGTAGCCTGCTTCCATACCCCCATACTTTTGGGGTAGATGTACCCCGAGTAAGCCCTGAGACGCCATTTTTTGTATAAGAGTCAAGTTCACTTCACGGCGGCGTTCACAGTCCAGTAGTGTGGGTAGCATTTCTTTTTCAGCAAAATCATGGGCCATTTTGCGTACCATAGTCTGTTCTTCATTAAGATCAAATTTCACGTATGCCTCCTTTATAGAGGGATATTGCCATGTCGTCTGGCGTTGCGTGTAATGCCTTTATTTTCTATTAAATTCAGGGAGCGAACCAGGCATCGTCTAGTTTCCGCCGGTTCAATAATATCCTGAACCCACGTCACATCAGAAGCAAGGGCCAAAGGATCCGCATACAGATCCTTGTAGTCCTGAATTTTTCGCTCACGATACTCCTGAGGATCTTGCGCTTTCTTAATCTCATCTCCGTAGAAAAGATCTACTGCCTGAGCCGCCCCCATAGCCCCTACCTCTGCGGTTGGCCAGCCAAAGATAAGATCTGTACCAAACCCCGGCATTATACCCATACCGAGAGCAGCTCCGCCATACACCTTCCGTAACAGTATGGCAATCTTGGGCACAGTGGCTTCAGAAAGGGCGTACAGAACCTTTGCTCCATGGCGGATTATCCCGGCGTGCTCCTGACCCTTTCCAGGCAAATATCCCGGGGTGTCAACAAGAAGTACTATAGGGATATTAAAGGCATCACAGAAACGGATGAAACGGGCCTGTTTGTCAGAACTGTCTACACTCATACACCCTGCTTTCACCATAGGCTGGTTCGCCACAATCCCTACAACACGTCCATCAATATGGGCAAAACCTACGATAATTTCTCCTGCAAACTCCCTTTTAATTTCAAAGAAATCACCTTCATCGACAATTGTTTCAATCACTCTGTGCATATCATAGCCTTGCGTTGGCTGTTCGGGAACAATTTCCTCCAGCATAGCTGTCATTCGCCCGGGGTCATCCTGAGTATCTTTTCTTTCAGGCCGTGTAGTACAGTTTTGGGGGAGATAGGAGAGCAGTTTTCTAATGTTCGCCATGCAATCCTCCTCGGATTTGACGCGAAAGTCTGCCACGCCCGTTACCTGACAATGGATCTTGGCACCCCCCAGCTCTTCAAGGGTCACATCCTCATGCATGACAGATTTTATAACCCGTGGACCGGTTATACACATATGAGAGAGTCCATCAACCATGAAGATAAAATCTGTGAGGGCAGGCGAATAAACAGAACCACCCGTGCAGTTACCTAGTATGGCTGATATTTGAGGCACCACACCTGAGCAGCGTGCGTTCATGAAGAAAACTACTCCTGCGTGTTTCTCATCGCTAACACGGTAGGGATCGTCACTGCCCGCCACCTCATGTCTGATGACACGGGCTCCCGGCGAATCGTTAAGGCCGATTAATGGCACACCCATATCCAGAGCCATCTCATGGATTTTGTAGAGTTTCCTCCCATGCATGTAACCTTGGGACCCACCCATGACTGTTGCATCGTGAGCAAAAACGCAAATCCGACGGCCGTCAATAGTCCCATGACCCACCACTATGCCGTCACCCGGTGCGCCCATCCGATACTTAACAAGCATATTGAACTCATTGAAGCTGTCCGGATCAAGAAGCAGATTAATTCTCTCCCGGGCACTCAGTTTTCCTTTTTCGTGCTCTTTAGCAATCTTTTCCGCACCACCACCCATGGAAGCTGTTTTTTTAACTTCTCTAAGTCGTTTTATGCGTTCTTTCATGGTTTTGCTCCTGTCAGATGGATTTCGCAACAAAAACTTTTGGGCTGGGTTCCTCCATCAAGATTTCTCCACAAGGCTTCTTGCTGAGGTTTGCGTTCACCCTTATCATCTCTCCTGCCGGTTTCTCGGCCCCAGTTCTAAACATTTCATCCTCATCAGGTACTAAAAGTTGCCTCTCCTGCGTGGGGAACTGAAAAATCCTTTTTTCGGCGTATATGGATTTTTTCTTATCTTTCTCCATACTCAACCCGCAAGAAGTTACTGTTCAGGCGGTAGGTACCAGGCCTTCCCCTTTAGCCTGATTCTCGTCCTCACCCCTTCCGGCTAAGGATACTGAAGGATAAGAACACATTTGACTATCCTTCCCTGTAGGTCCAGCTCATATCATATTCAGGCCACACAGGGTCGACACTTAAAATCCTGTATTTTAGAGAATCATATAATTCGTATGATATTTTGTCAATGTAAAGGTACACCCAAAATCTATTTTTGTGTTTCACCATCCTCGAACGTATTGATGTGCTTAACTTTCCTTTTCGAAAAATCTGAAAGATCCTATGAAAAAAGGGGTTATTGTACATAATCACCACATGTATATTTTCGACAAAGGGTGTTCTCTCACCTTGCTGTGCAGTATAAAGTGAATGGCTTTGGAAAGTTTACAATTTTAATTGGATGATTATCTTTTTCATACAGATAAAAAATAAAGGTGATCTTTGAAAAGGATAACAACAATTCTAATTCTGTTAGCAGCGACATTGGGCTTCAACCAGATAAGAGATTTTGGTTATACAATGGAGGGAAAAATGGGAGAAGTATTTCAAAATACAAAATCAGCAGTTTTTGCTGGTGGGTGTTTCTGGTGCACTGAATCAGATTTCGAAAAAGTCGAAGGTGTTATCGACGTTATATCAGGATACACTGGAGGCACTATGCCGAATCCAACCTATGAACAGGTTTGCACGGGTAATACAGGACATCTGGAGGCAGTCAAAGTCATTTATGACCCTTCAAAAATTACATATGAGGAATTACTCGACATATTCTGGCGACACATAGATCCAACAGATGCGGGCGGTCAGTTTACTGACAGAGGAACCCAGTATGGCAGCGCAGTTTTTTACACAACCGAAGAAGAACGCAAATCTGCTGAAAACTCGAAGAAAAACCTGGCTGCCATGGGGCCTTTTACAGAAGAGATTCGTACTGAGATCCTCCAGCTCGGCCCCTTCTATCCCGCTGAGCCCTATCATCAAAATTATTACAAAAAGAACCCGAGCCATTACAACGCATACCGTTCTGGATCTGGTCGCGACCGGTTTCTTAAGGAGGTTTGGGCAGAGAGGAAGAGCACAGAGAGTTCTGGAATAAAGAAGGAAACAAAAAAGAATGTGGCAACAACTGAAAAGATTGCTTCACCTTATTTAATCCCCAGTGACACGGAACTGCAAAAGCGCTTGACACCACTACAGTACCACGTCACCCGACAGGATGGGACTGAGCCCCCTTTTAATAATGAATACTGGGACAATCACAACGAAGGCATTTACGTTGACATAATATCAGGGGAACCACTGTTCAGTTCCACCGACAAGTTTGGCTCTGGAACCGGCTGGCCAAGTTTTACCCAACCTCTGGAGCCGGAAAATATTGTTAAAAAAACCGACCGTGGTTTTCTTATGGTACGCACCGAAGTACGCAGCAAACACGCAAACTCACATCTTGGACACGTATTTGACGACGGGCCAAAGCCAAAAGGGCTGCGTTACTGTATTAACTCGGCGGCTCTGCGGTTTATCCCCAAGGCTGCTCTGGAAAAAGAAGGTTACGGTAAATATCAGCATCTTTTCAGCCGGTAAAAGGACCTATACCACAAATTCTATTTCAAACATTGTCATTTGGGGCACATTTTTCCACTTACAGTGATGTAGACTGAAATGATGTGAAAAAAAAGGGGGCTGCAACAATTGCAGCCCCCTGTGCTCAACTACAAACAGACGGACAGGATCCTGTTTAAACGTATCATGCTGTCAGGCATATACTTACTGCCTCATCCATCCTCTCGATGAACTTGAACTCCATGTTCTCCTTTATGCTCTCAGGGACCTCTTCAAGATCCTTCTCGTTCAGTTTGGGCAGGATAACGCTTTTGATGCCAGCACGTTTTGCCGCAAGAACCTTCTCCTTGATGCCGCCAACAGGCAGTACAAGGCCACGCAAGGTAATCTCTCCAGTCATGGCTACATCATTTCTCACATGCCTGTCTGTCAGGAGAGACACCAGAGAAACCAGCATGGTGACTCCAGCAGAAGGTCCATCCTTGGGAATAGCCCCCTGAGGCACATGGACATGTAGATCATTCTTTTCAAAAAAGTCTTCGGTAATATTGAAATCAGCCGCCTTACCGCGGATATAGCTCAGGGCTGCCTGGGCTGATTCTTTCATAACATCACCAAGCTGACCGGTGAGTGTCAGGTTTCCTTTTCCCCTCATCTTGGTTGATTCAATGAACAGTATATCCCCTCCTGTTGGTGTCCAGGCCAGGCCCGTTGCCACACCTGAATATTTCACCCTTTCCGCTACTTCAGAAAAGAATTTTATGGGCCCGAGGTAACCGTGAATACTGTCTGCTGTAATTATTTTTTTTTCAGTTGTGCCCTCGGCAACATCTCTGGCCACTGCCCTGCAAATTGTGGCAATCTCCCTTTCAAGATTTCTTACACCGGATTCTTTTGTGTATGATTTAATGACAACCTTCAATGCATCATCCTGAAACTCAATAAGATCTTCAGTCAAACCATGCTCGTTACGTTCCTTTGGTATAAGAAACTGTTTTGCGATCATAAGCTTTTCTTCTTCGGTATATCCGGGAAGTTCAAGCACTTCCATCCTATCCTTAAGCGCGGGAGGGATAGGGTCAAGCATATTGGCAGTTGCTATAAACATCACTTTGGAGAGGTCGAAGGGCACTTCCAGATAGTGGTCACTGAAAGAAAAGTTCTGTTCTGGGTCAAGCACCTCAAGAAGCGCGCTTGACGGGTCACCTCTGAAATCCATGCCAATCTTGTCCACCTCATCAAGCATGAAAACAGGATTGTTCGAGCCTGCTTTCTTCACACCCTGAATAATTCTACCCGGTAGGGCACCAACATATGTCCTTCTATGACCTCTGATCTCAGCTTCATCTCTGATTCCACCCAGGGAAATCCTCATAAATTTTCTACCCAGAGCCCTGGCTATTGACTTTCCGAGAGATGTCTTTCCCACGCCGGGAGGACCAGCAAAACAGAGTATTGGGCCTTTCATATCCGCTTTCAACTTTCTAACAGCCAGATACTCCAGTATCCTTTTTTTCACTTTTGTCAAGTCGTAGTGGTCTTCGTCGAGAATCTTGCTCGCATCTTGTATGTTCAAGTTGTCTTCAGTCGCCTGCGACCAAGGAATCTCTGTGAGCCAGTCGAGATAAGTCCTCGATACGGTATATTCAGCTGACATGTTGCTCATCTTGGAAAGTCGGTCAAGTTCTTTCTCTGCAATCTTCTGGACATCAGGCGGCATCCTCGCTTCAAGAATCTTCTTTCTAATCTCCTCCATCTCAGACATCTTGTCGTCAGTTTCACCAAGCTCTTTCTGGATGGCCTTGAGCTGTTCCCGTAAATAGTATTCTCTCTGGGTCTTGTCAATTCCTTCTTTCACATGGGACTGAATACGGCTGCTCAGTTCAAGAGTCTCCACCTCCCTGTTCAACAGTATGGTAACTTTCTTGAGCCTCTCTTTCAGATCGATTTTTTCAAGAATCTCCTGCTTTTCTGCAACTCCGATGTTGATTGTTGATCCAATGAGGTCGACCAGGTTCCCCGGGTTCTCCATCTGACTTGCAATCTGCGAAAGCTCTGATGAGAGATAGGGCGCCATTTCAACCGCTTTCTTGTACAGGTTTTTGAGATTGAGGTACATGGCGTCAATCTCGATATCTTTCTGATATTCCTCAAAAATTGGCAGGATCTTGGCACGAAGATGAGGCTCCGTACTTGTGAATTCCACCAGTTTGAACCTGCAAATTCCCTGAACTACAATTCTCTGGCTGCCATCAACCATCTTCACCATCTTCATGATGGTTGCAACCGTTCCAATCATATAAAGATCATCTATCCCTGGATCCTCTATGTCAGGATTTTTCTGTGTTATGATCCCGATCATTTTGTCACCGGCGTTTGCCTCATCAACAAGCTTTATGGAACGATCGCGCCCCACAATCAGAGGCATAACCAGATCAGGGTACGCAACCGTCCCACGCAATGGAAGTATAGGCAACTCGGCCGGTATAAATATTTTATCTTTTAGAGTCTTGTCATTCCTAAAACCTATTACCATTCATTCCCCCTATTTCTTAACATCCTCGAATTCTGCGTCCACCACATCGTCATCTCGTCTGCCTCCACCGGCCTCACTCTGTGTCTGGGCCCCCTCTGGTCCAGGGCCTTTTGATGTGGTTTCAGAAGTCCTCTTGTATAGCGTCTCTGCAAGTTTATGGGAGGCTTTTGTCAGCTCATCAACTGCACTCTTAATCCTGTCGGCATCTCCGGTCTTGACAGTTTCCTTTGCCCTGGTGAGAACGTCTTCCATAGACCTAATATCGTCAGCAGACAGTTTATCTTTACTTTCGTTGAGTGTTTTTTCTGTGGTATAAATCATATTGTCGAGCTGATTTTTTATCTCGATTTCATGTTTTCTCTTTTTATCTTCTTCTGAGTGTGTCTCAGCATCATGCACCATCTTCTTAATCTCATCTTCGCTTAAACCTGTGGAAGCAGTGATTGTAATATTCTGTTCCTTTCCTGTTGCAAGGTCTTTTGCTGAAACATGAAGGATGCCGTTGGCATCGATGTCAAATGTAACCTCTATTTGGGGTATGCCTCTTGGTGCTGGCGGGATACCTATGAGGTGAAACTTTCCAAGTGTCCTGTTGTCCCGGGCCATCTCACGCTCACCCTGGAGCACGTGGATCTCAACACTTGTCTGACTATCTTCAGCTGTCGTAAAAACTTGACTCTTCTTGGTTGGTATTGTGGTATTTCTTTCTATAATTCTTGTCATCACACCGCCGAGAGTCTCTATACCGAGTGAAAGGGGCGTAACATCGAGCAACAACACGTCTTTGACCTCGCCAGCCAAGACGCCTGCCTGAACTGCCGCTCCAAGGGCAACTACCTCATCAGGGTTAACCCCTCTATGGGGTTCTTTACCAAAAAAGTTTTTAACAACTTCCTGTACCTTGGGAATCCTTGTAGAACCACCCACCAGGACAACCTCATCGATTTTGCCAGGGCTCAGCTTCGCATCTTCCAATGCTCGTTTACAGGGCTCTACGGTCCTTTGAATAATGTCATCACACATCTTTTCAAGTTCAGCCCTTCTCAGTTTCAGATTGAGGTGCTTGGGGCCCGATGCATCTGCCGTGATAAACGGCAGGTTAATCTCCGTTTCAATTGCTGTTGAGAGCTCGATCTTCGCCCTTTCACCTGCTTCTTTCAGCCTCTGAAGAGCCATTTTGTCCTGTGCCAGGTCAATGCCCTGATCCTTCTTGAATTCGGCTACTATCCATTCAATAACCCTCTGGTCGATATCGTCACCGCCCAAATGAGTATCTCCATTTGTTGATTTTACCTCCACAACGTTATCACCGACCTCGAGAATTGAGATATCAAAGGTACCTCCACCAAAATCGTAAACCGCTATCGTCTCATCCTTTTTCTTATCCAGTCCGTAAGCAAGGGCTGAAGCTGTTGGCTCATTGATGATGCGGAGCACGTTTAAGCCTGCGATCCTTCCAGCATCTTTTGTTGCCTGCCTTTGGGAGTCATTGAAGTAAGCTGGAACCGTTATAACAGCATCTTCTATAGTCTGACCCAGATAGGCTTCTGCAGACTTTTTCAGTTTCTGAAGAACAAAGGCTGATATCTCCTGCGGCGTATACTGCTTACCCCTAACTTCCACGCGAGCCAAACCTTCCGAATCGCTGACAACCTTGAAAGGAACGGTTTTGATTTCACTCTGTACCTCGTTATATCTCCTGCCAACGAACCTTTTTATGGAAAAAATTGTATTTTCAGGGTTTGTGATTGCCTGCCTTTTGGCTGTTTGCCCGACAAGTATTTCCCCGTCTTTTGTAAAAGCAACAACGCTTGGTGTAAGTCTATTACCCTCTTCGTTGATGATTACCTTTGGTTCACCCCCTTCCATAATAGCCACGACAGAATTGGTAGTACCAAGGTCTATTCCTATAACTTTTTTTGCCATATATGTATCCTCCTGATTGAATTTAGCTTACTTAAGTGAGATGCTTAAAATTCATACGTAATATAATCTCCGAGGGTATCCTTGTCAATATATGATGGCATTGCAAAAGATGACTCTCGGCCTTATATTTTCAAGACGTTTTCGTTTGCTGAAAACCTTTCTATCTTGTGCACCTTTTATTTAACAAGTAACCGGCCATAGACAAAGGAACATACAAAAAGCAAGAAATTGAGTATAACGATCGTTGCACCTGAAGGAAGGTCAAACACAAGGGAAAAAAATATCCCCAAAATAATAGATAAAACACCGCTCACTGAAGCAATAACAATAGTCATCTTGAAGCCTCTTGCTATCTGGAGTGCGGTTACAGGCGGTAGTATCAGAAGGGACGATATGAGCATAATCCCAACCACCCGCATAGCAAGGACTACTGTTAGTGATGTCAATAGGACAAGGATTCCATTAATAGTCTTGGTCTTTATCCCACTCGCTCTTGCAGACTCTTCATCGAAAGTAATTGACAAAAGCTCATGATAATAATACCAGATAACTGACATCAAAATCAGGGATAGGAAAATTGAAGAAATGACCTCGGCATTGCTGATAGCCAGGATATTGCCAAAAAGATAGCTGAAAAGGTCTATATTGAAGCCACCGGAAACACTTGCCAGGAGAATACCGCACGCAATACCCAGAGAAGAAACGATACCAATTGCCGCATCACCATATACTCTTGCTTTTTCAACAAGTTTGAGGATGCCAAGGGAACTGATCATGGCAACCGGAACTGCAGCATAAATTGGGTAAACATTCAAGAACAGACCAACTGCCACACCACCAAAGGTCACGTGGGCAAGACCATCGCCAATCAGCGAGAAACGGCGCAACACAAGAAATGTTCCCAAGGTTGCGCAGAGTATGGCAATGAATGATCCCGCCATGAGCGCTCTCTGTATAAATCCATGACTCAGTAAATTTATAATATCCATAATGAAATTATTAGGCAAACAGGCTTTCAGTAATTGGTGGCGAGTAAACGTACATAAACTTTTCTATCCCTTTTCCGTAATCCTGTTTCTTTCCTCTTACCCCTAACCTCTCAACCTTTTTTTGCATGGCGCATAACCATGCATGGCCTTCAATCATGTCTATGGCATATAATATGCTGTGAATATTCACCAAAATAACTTGCCATATCATTGGATTCACAAAAATCATCAAAACCACCATAGAAAACAACCTGTTTATCCAGATAAAGAAGCCGTGAAGCATACTTTCCAATAGTGCCAATATCATGGGTGATGATAATTACTGTCACTTTTTTGTGTTCATTCAGGTCTTTCAGGGTACTGAAAAACTTCTCCCGTGCTTCAGGGTCAAGGGCGGTGGTCGGTTCATCAAGAATGAGTAAGGCCGGCTCATTAATAAGTGCCCTTGCAATGAGAACTCGCTGTTGTTGGCCCCCTGAAAGCTCACCGATCAATTTGTTTTTAATATCCAGAATTTCAGTCAATTCCAGGACATTATTGATGGCTTTTTCATCATTTTTCGTGATGCGCCTGGGATTGCTTTTGGTTGAGAGCAGACCAAGGGCAACAACCTCTCTCACCGTAGCAGGAAAATGGGGATTAAAAGAATTGATCCTCTGAGGAAGATAGCCAATCTTATGCCAATCAACAAAATCAGCCGTTTTGGTTCCAAATATCTTAATGACTCCCTTGCTTGGCAGTAGAAGACCAAGGGTCAGCTTAATCAGGGTTGACTTCCCCGAGCCATTTGGCCCAACAATACCAAGATAATCTCCTACCTGCAGATGAAACGATATATCTGAAAGTATTTCAGTTGCATTGTACTGAAAAGAAAGGTCATGCACTGATAGTGCATCTATTGTTGACATTCAAGGCCTACCTTCAGGTTTTTCAGGTTTTCTTCCATGATACTGAGAAAAGAAACGCCTTTTTCAAAATCCTCTTTTGAGATATTGTGAGCTCCGTGAAGTCTGAGAAGCCTTGCTCCGGTTTCTTTTGCCAGAATATTTGCCATTCTCGGGGCAATAAGCTCTTCATAGTAGACATACTGGATATGGTTTTCTCGTATTTTCTTTTTTAGAGAAATTATCTGCCACGGTGATGGTTCAGTGTCAGGAGAGCCCGGGTAGGCAGAAATATACCTGAGGTTGTATCGCTTTGCAAGATAGTTAAAGGCAAAGTGGCCACCATGGACAAAAATGTTTTTTTTACAGGCAAAAAGACCTTTCTTGTACCGCGCGTCAAGATCAGCAAGCTTCATGATATAAGCATCTGCGTTTTTCCTGTAAAAGTCCTTGTTATCCGGATCCACCGTTAAGAGAGCTCCCAGAATATTGGCAACCATTTTCTGGGCATTGGCAAGATCGAGCCATATATGAGGATCAATCTTTCCATGGGCATGGCTGCCACCTGTGCGATCTTTCTCCCCTTTCTCGTCTTTATGGTCGCCATGTTCTTGTTTGCCTTCCTCAAGGGTTATACCTTTGCTCGCATCAACCACAACGAGTTCCCTCTTGTCAACCCCTCTGAGAAGACCATAAGCCCAGGGCTCCATGTATTGGCCGGTAAACACAAAGACATCAGCGTTGTTTACCTTGAGCACATCTCCAGCCTTTGGTTCAAAACTGTGAGCCTCTACCCCAGGAGGCATGAGAAGTGTCACCCTTGCTTTGCTACCGGCAATATTTTTTGTGAAATCGTAGAGCGGAAACAAAGTGGTTACCACGCTCAGTTTCTTTGCCTCCACTGCCTCTTGCTCCCTATGCTGACATCCAGCCCCTACTAAAAAAAGGATGAGGCTAAAAATGAGGATAGAGGAAGGGACAGCATTAGTAGTCATACAAACACCCTATGTTGGGACCGCATGAGAAAGAGTACAATCGCTGCACAAACCATAGACTTGAAAAAGGTGAGAAACCACTTTCCCCTTCAACGTATCTTCCACTTCCCTGATTATTTTCTCTTCACCGCAAAACTCGAGGTCCTGGACCCTGCGACAGGCTATACAGACAAAATGGTGATGATGGCTGGTATTATTACAATAGTAATAGTAAAGTTTACGGTTAGGGTGGATAATCTTTATAATAACTCCGCCATTCGAAAGTTCTTCCAAGTTTCTGTAAACGGTTGGGAGTCCGATTCTTTTGAAACGTGTCTGAAGTTTCCTCCAAATCTCCTCAGGACCAAGATAGCAAAATGCTTCGGCAAGAATTTCAAGGATTGCAATCCTTTTGGGTGTTGCCTTGAGACCAAGTTCCTTTACTATACGATTGGTATCCATTGGGTCATGCCTGTACTAAATAGAATTAATTTCTAATTAGAAAGTCTACCCCTATGGCATAAACCAGTCAAGAATAAAATCTGAACCAGGCTTTTTATATTTTAATAGCGTATCTACTGGCGTTGCCATTCCCTAAAAAACCGTTCACTGGCTCAAGCGGTGACTTCGTCCACACTCAGCTTCGGAACTTTTGCTTATACAAATGACCAAATGTCCATGCTTCGTGGCAGCTTGTGTCAGAAAAACCTGACACCATATCTGTAGAAAATAAGATCAGCATTATATTGTAAATTGTTTAAATGAGGGTGTGGTCTCTCTATCGCTCTACTGGGTACCCTTTGCGCATCCATTCAGGAAATCCTGCCCTAAAAGTAAAGACTTTGGTATACCCAAGGTCTTTTGCCGCGACCGCAGCTTTGACGCTTGGATATCACCCGGGGCCCCTGCAGTAAAATACAAGAAGAGTCTCTTTTGCCGGTGGAAGAATCAGTTTCAGTGCATAAAACTTTTCTTCGGGTACAAAGAGTGATCGGGGAATACGGCCTCGTGCATATTCAATTTGCGTTCTTGTATCGATGACCATGAGATTGGTCTCCCCATTCATCATTCTCATCAATTCATCAGCAGAAAGATCAGGTATATCCGGTTTGATGCCACAATAAAATAAGAATAGAGCAGATGCAAAGATCAGAGGCAATGTAAGGCGTCTCAATCTCATGCTACCTTTTAAATATCTCCTTGATCCTTGCCTTTGTCTCGTCGATCTGTGCTTGAGAAAGCTTTAGTCCACCATGCTCCTGTTCCGGTGTGCTTTCTATTGAATAAATTCGTTCTTCCATGGTAGCCTGCCTCTGCATACCAGGAGGAAGATCCGGCTCAACACCAATGGCTCGCTCAACATCTTCAGGAAATTTTCCTGGATCAGCTGTTTCATATACGACTGCAGGTTCATCGTGACGGCCTCCCAGGCATACCTCCAAGACCTTCCAACCTACCGCACCATGGGGATCAAGGACAACTCCGTATTTCTCATACACTTCTTTCATCGTTTCAAAATGTTGGGGATTTGTAACACCCATGGATACAATATCTTTTCTCATTTCGTCCATGTCAGGCATTCGGTCAATAACACCTGGCTTGATAATCTTTCCGGTTACTCTATCCCGTTCATCATACATGTGACCGCCATAAAAATCAATCAGGCGGGCGAGGTTGCTGGGATGAGAAACAATCATGGCTGAAGAAGGAGACTTTATGGAAGGTCTCACCTCGTATTGTCCTGTCTCCAGAAACTCGGGAAACTCAGTGTTTTCATTAACTCCTGCTATAATCTTCGAGACAGGAAGCCCCATTCCTTTGGCAAGGACAGTTCCCATCATGTCTCCAAAGTTTCCAGAGGGGATACTGGCAATTATTGGCTCCATATTATCTGCTATTCTTGAATAGGCATAAAACGGATATACTACCTGAGGAAGGAGACGGCCGAGGCTGATGGAGTTGGCCGATGTAAACCGTTCCCTGTCGTTGAAAAGTTCCTCGGCAAAGGACTGATCACCGAGAATCGTTTTTGCAAGGGCTTGACACACATCAAAGTCTCCGTTTATCTCAAAGGCATATATGTTGTTCTTGAGGGTCGTCATCTGCCTTCTCTGACCTTCACTGATAGAACCTTTCGGGAAAAAGACAATATTATCAATATTCTTCAACCCAAGAAGGGCATCGGCTACTGCTCCGCCTGTGTCGCCGCTGGTTGCCACCACGACCACCCTTCGGAGTCGCCTCACCCCAAGGAAGTAATTGAGCATGCGACCGAAAAAGCGGGCTGCATAATCCTTGAACGAGTAGGTAGGTCCTTTCGTCAGCCACATGATATGGGTTCGTCCCGTTACTTGCTGGATATCTGTTGGGATGACATCTTCGCGATAGGCGTCGTTCAGGAGTGACCGTAAGACCTTTTCAGGCACCTCTGATCTGAGAAAAGGAGAAAGAACCTCGAAGGCAATCTGCGGATAATACATGAATGGCATGGCCATCAGCTTCTCGTGGGATATTCTGGGAAGCTCTTTCCTTGGTACCATGTAAAGGCCATAGTCCGGTGCCATTCCTCTCAAGAGGGCATCTTCGAAATTGATCCGTTCATTGGGATTGTTTGTGCTATAGTAAGTTATTGGTTCCACGGGTTAATAAGCATACAGGATACAGCTCAGTTTTTCAATGGGAACAGATTACCTATTGAATCAGGCTATTCCACTGAGGTGTGCATTGGATTCGCACATTCTTCGCAGACACGACATCACGCCTCGATAGCATTCGTGGAATAACAATCCATATTGCAATGGGACATTTTTTTCTTCTCAACGCAAAACTCAAAGTTGCTTTACATTCAGCCATTTTTTGCTGAAATATCGCCTGGAAATAAGAAAGGCCATGACAAGCTGGGATATATTCATGACCCACCACACTGAAATTGCCCCGAAACCAAGGATTACAACAAAGAGATAGCTCAGCGGCACCCTGACAAGCCATATTGACATTCCTATGAGCACCATGACCGATCTTGTATCTCCAGCGCCCATAAGGCCACCACCCAGAATAATGGCCCACGCCATAAAAGGCTCACTTAACATATTGATGTAAAGATATCGTATTGTCTCTGCAACGACAATCCCATTGTTCGAAAGAATTGGCGCTATCCATCGGGCATTCAGGATGACTGCCAGTGTCAGGGCAATGACAATAGGCACACCGAGACAGGCTGTTATGATGCCACCCCTAAAGGCGTCTTCGGTCTTCTTTTCACCCAGAAAATTACCGATGACTACTGCATTTGCCATATTAAAAGCAAAAGCAGGCAGGAAAATAGCTGACTCAATCCGTATACCTGCAGACAGGGCTGCAAGTATTTCTACATTATTCTTGGGAAGTGAGCTTAAAATCAGAAAAATTGCCATTGAGTGGGCCTGCCAGAGTACCTGTGACAGGCCTGATGGCCAGCCGATGTTCATGACACTTTTTGAAACAGCCCGGGAGAACCGCTTTATTCCATCCATGAGATTCCATACATGGAAGCTGTTTATAAAACTCCCTATACAGACACTTACGGCAGTGGCCACGGCAATCCCCTTATAACCAAGAGACGTGTTAAAGACAAGCAAGAAAGCAAGGCTGATATTACATGCACAGACAATGACCATTGTTTTCATTGATGTCTTGGCCATTTTACACGCCCTGAGTATCCCATTGGTCTGTATCAATACGTAGTGGAACGGGAGACCGGCTGAGTAGATAACCCCAAGGGGCATTGCCAGAGGCTTTACTTCTTGTGGTATATTTAGCAGGGCAATTATATTGCCAGTCAGAAAAAAACCCCCTATGCCCAGAAATACCCCCGCTATAATAGTGATCGACAATGTCGAATAAATCGCTTCAGTTATTTCATCTTTGTTTCCGGCAGTAAAAAGCCTTGAAATAATCGACACTGCACCCACAGTCAATGCATTTCCTACAATGATAAAGACAAAATAGAGTTGAATAATGAAACCGTATGCAGCCTGTATCTCTTTGCCAATCTGTCCTGCAATATAAATGTCAACAAGACCTGTCAGAAATTCAAAGAACATGATGAGGATCATAGGCCAGCTGATAGACCAACTGTCCCGGAGAAAGATTTTTATCTCATTCTTTTCAATAATCTTGGGTAGATTCATAGTCCTTATGCAGTAAGGCCACACGCACTTATATGAGAGCATGTTTGAAAACTGGACGTCGGGTCTGTCTTTTTTCGTAACTTAAACCTTTGGCAGCCCTGAACAGCGAGCCTTAAGATCCTTTTTTAAAATTTTTATATGATTTCCCTTGACAAAACAACTGATTTCTTTTAAATTCATTCACCATGAATAATCGATTACCTTTCTATGGCCATTTTTATTTTTACTTTAGGAACTTGCACCCATGTAGTATTTTGCTGTGAAAAAGCAAAAGCCATGGGTGCACAACCCATGGCTTTTTTTTGTGTAAAGCCATGGTAACAACCATGGCTTTTTTATTATGAGGAGGACAAAATGATTATTTCTAATGAGATGGATCAATTAATCAAAGACCAGGAAGGCTGGACCCGGAGGATGTTTGAAGAAGGAATCAGGATCAAGAAACTGTACGGCCTGGATGCCGTTTGTGATTTTTCCCTTGGAAATCCCGATACTGAGCCTCCGGAAACCCTGAGGAAAGCACTTATCGATATGCTTTCAAGCCCGGAAGTTGGTACCCATAGATATATGTCTAACAATGGATATGAAGATGTACGAGAAAATATTGCTGAGTACTTGCGCGAAGTGCATGGTGTTCCTTTTACTGCAGGTCACATCTTTATGACTGTTGGGTGTGCAGGCGGTTTAAACGTGATCCTCAAGAGTATGCTGAATCCTGGTGATGAAGTCATCGTCCCTACCCCATTTTTCTGGGAGTTCAAAAACTACATAAATAATTTTAGTGGAGTGACCCGCTTTGTGGAAACAAAAGAAGATTTTCAGCTCGACATTGGAAATATAGAGGCAGCAATCACAAAAAAAACCAGAGCGATCCTCATCAACAGTCCGAACAATCCTACCGGTGCTGTTTACCATGAAGAGAGTATGAAACAGCTTGCCAGCCTTTTAAACACAAAACGGGAACTGGGCCAGGATATTTACATCATTACCGATGATGCGTACAAAAAACTTGTTTACGATGGTATTCAGATTCCTAATATTTTTAAGATGTACGATCTGGTTCTTTCTGTGACCTCCCATTCAAAGGACCTTGCCCTGGCCGGTGAAAGAATCGGATACGTTGCTATATCTCCGAGCATCAAGGATATGGACCTTCTCGTCTCTGCCATGACAATTTCAATCAGGGTCCTTGGTTTTGTCAATGCACCTGCCCTTTTTCAACGGGTGGCAGGAAAGTTTCAGAGGACCTCAGTCAGTATCGCCGATTACGAGAAAAAAAGGGATGTCCTCTATGCAATCCTCATGGAGGCAGGTTTTGAATGCGTAAAGCCTCAGGGTGCTTTTTACATGTTTCCAAAATCGCCTATACCTGATGAACTTGAGTTTGTTCGCACCCTCCAGCAAGAAGAGCGTATCATGGTTGTTCCTGGCAGAGGATTCGGCAGGGAAGGTTATTTCCGGATAGCTTACTGTGTACCTATGGAAAAAATACTCAAGGCCCGTGAAGGCTTCTTGAGGACAGGCGATCGATATTATAGAGGAGGGAAATGATGCCGATTTCAAAGAATATCTCAACACTTATGAAAAACTCTTCCTGGATTCGGGCCATGTTCGAGGAGGGAGAAGAATTAAAAAAGAAATTCGGGACTGATAATGTGTGTGACTTTTCCCTCGGCAATCCTATAACCGAACCTCCTGAAGCTTTAAAAAATGAGCTAATCAAGGTTGCTTCATCCGATGCACAGGGCATGCATCGTTATATGACAAATAGCGGATACGATAATGTAAGGGAAGAGGTTGCCCAGTATCAAAGAGAAATAACAGGACTTCCCTATACGAGGGATCACATTGTAATGACAGTTGGCGCTGCAGGCGGTCTTAACGTGATCTTTAAGTCAATCCTTGATCCAGGGGACGAAGTCATCGTACCATCTCCATTCTTTGTGGAATTTATGTTTTATATCGGGAACCATAACGGCATCATAAAACTTGTCGACACCAAGGATGATTTTCATCTTGATATTGATAAGATTAAGGCTGCCATAAGCAGAAAAACCAAGGCAATCCTTATTAATTCTCCTCACAATCCGACAGGCGTTGTCTACAATGAAGCAGAGCTTTTGGAACTTGCAGATCTTCTTCACGAGAGGAGCAAAAAGGGCCAGCGAATTTATATAGTCGCTGACGAGGCCTATAAAAAGATTATTTATAATGGAATCAAACTGCCGAATCTGCCGAATATGTATGAAGATACTGTAAATGTGACATGCCACTCGAAGGACCTTGGCCTCGCCGGGGAACGGATTGGATATATCGCCATATCGCCACGCATTAAAAATGTACGCTCCCTTATCGATGCCGCAATCTTTGCAAACAGAATTCTCGGCTTCATCAACGCACCGGCATTAATGCAAAGGGTTGTTGCAAAATTTCAGCACAATAGCGTAGACATAATGGAATACCAGAAAAAGAGAGACGCTATCTACAATATTCTTGTGGAATCAGGCTTTGAGGTCATAAAACCAGAGGGAGCTTTCTATATCTTTCCCAAATCACCAATCCCTGATGATATTCAATTCGTGAAAACCATGTTGCAGCACCGCATCCTCACAGTGCCCGGGGTTGGCTTTGGAAAATCTGGATATTTCCGTTTAGCCTACTGTGTTACTATGGATATAATAGAAAAGTCGAGGCCGCACTTCAAGGAAGTAGGAGAGCTGTTGAGAAAGGGACAGAAATAAAACAGTGATCCGTGACGCGTGATCGGTAACTTTCAGAATAGGATGAAAGAAGGGCGCAGGCGCTATAATCATTGCCTTTTGCGAACAAGCGAGGTGAACGTCTTAGCGAAGCGGTCATCCTTCGAATATTCGGAAAAAAAGGAGACGACGTAAGTCCCAGTTATTGCTCTAAAAGTGGATCGGTATTGATGTTCTTTGCGAGAATATCTGCCATACGCTCCCTGTCCACGTTTCCTTTAATCAAGTCCTTCACGTGGGGGAAGATGCCAAGGATGGGAATATCAGCCAGATATTTCTTCAAAATGGTTGGATTTGTCTGCGTTGGTAAATCATCCGAACCAGCGTTATCATTCAGAATCACCCCAAGAACCTTAATTCCCCGCTCCTTGAGAAGATGAATGGTCAGAAGTGTATGATTAATCGTGCCAAGGCCAAGCCTTGAAACGACCAGAGTTGGCGCATTCCATTTCTGGATCAGGTCTATAAAGAAAAAATGCTCCCTTATAGGTACAAGAACGCCGCCTGCACCCTCTATAACAAGCAAGTCATGTGACCTTTTAAGGCCTTGGAAAATCTTATCTACCAGACTAATATCTATGCTCACGTGTTCTATCATAGCTGCAACCTCGGGTGCGCACGGAGCTTCCAGCGTATAGGGGCTTATGATGTTGAGGCCATCGGTGCTTCCTGATGCCTCTCGCAAACAGATTGCATCCCAGGGCAGAAGATCTTTGTCAGTCTTTGAGAGTCCGCATTCAAATGGTTTCATGACTCCCACATTCATTTTTTTTCTAAGGGAAAAAAATGCAGAAACTGCTGAGGATATAACAGTCTTGCCTATTCCTGTGTCTGTTCCTGTGACAAAAATTACTTTCATTACCGTATTATTGAAGCAAGTAATAGTGACAATCCGATTAAAAGACCTGCGCACAGAATAGAAAGTGCCATATTCCCATCTTCACTAATCTTTTTTTCGAATTCTGAAGTGAAGGTTGCTCCGAAGACCTTCAGCATTATCAGGACAATAATTATGTAGACCGCCGAGTAGACAAACATCTCGATGATATTACTCAGCACTCTCCACATGATAACCTCTTAATTGGACAAATAATAGACAAGATTGTCCAGTGCAGCGGTAAAAAATATGTTTCTTAACGGGATGTTTCCATGTGACCTGACAGGCAAGGGGGCAAAATTGAGAATTCCCTTAATTTCAGTCTCTGATAGCAGGTCAGCTATTTGTTGCGCTGCCCCGGGAGGGGTGGTGATAATGCCTATTTCAATATTCCTTGCTTTAATGACTTCTTTGAGCATATCCACATGGAGAATCTCCACGGGTTTTCCCATCCTCTCCGAGATACGGCCAATCACGCTTACTGGGTCAATATCAAAGGCTGCCACAATCTTATAATTCTGCTTGAGGAAATCTTTGTAGACAAGGAGCGCGCTTCCCATGTTTCCAATGCCAATAACTGCTATACGCCATTCCCGGTTAACCCCCAGGATTTCTTTGATATGGAATTTAAGCTCCTTGACATTGTAACCCATTCCACGAATACCGAACTCTCCAAAGTACGCGAAATCCTTTCTTACCTGGGCCGCATTTACATTGCAAATCTCAGCAAGTAAAGCACTGGAAGCAACTTTTTCATTTTTAGACTCGAGATCCTCAAGGGCCTTAAGATAGTTCGAAAGTCTTCTGATTGTCGCCCCCGGAATCTTAGGGTATTTCGACATTTTATGGACCTTTTCATTCATACCGTGCGAGTTTTTATTTGTAACAACTATTCGATCGAAATGCAAGAGAAAATTTTCTCAAGCAGATTAAGAGTTATAAAGAAATATTATCTTTTCATTGATCTTTAGAGTCCCAGCACATCCTTCATTGTGTACACACCGGGCTTCTGTTTAACCAGCCATCGGGCAGCAACAAGGGCACCCCTTGCAAAGTTTTCGCGGGAAAACGCCCTGTGAGTAATCTCGAGACGCTCCCCAATACCGGCAAACATAACTGTATGTTCACCGACAACATCGCCACCCCTCAGGCTCATGATGCCAAGCTCTTCCTTTTTCCGCTCTCCCAGCATTCCCTGTCTGCCAAAAACCTCAATCCATTTTCTGTCAGGTGCAGCATTTTTGATAAGATCCTTGAGTTTAACCGCTGTTCCGCTCGGTGCATCCTTTTTCAGTTTATGGTGCATCTCAAAAATCTCTATGTCGTAATGGTCCTTCATTTTTTTGGATAATTTCTCAACCACATCGAACATGAGATTCATACCCACACTCATGTTTGGTGATATAACAATACGAGTGTTTTTCGTCTTCATTATTTCATCCAAGCCCTGGCCCTTCAGCCCTGTCGTACCAATGACAATAGCCTTTGCCTTTTTCTTGACCAGTCTGAAGTTTTCCAGGGTAGCCTCGGGCTCTGTAAAGTCGATTACCACATCACCCCTGTCAATAACACTGGCAAGGCTGCCTTCAACGATGAGAGCATTACCGGCACCGACAATAACCGCTTCTGCACACTTGCCAACACTGGGATGGTGCTCTATTTCGGTTACGCCGCTCACCATGAAATCTGGATCCTCCAGAGCAAGTTTGAGGATCATACTTCCCATCCTCCCGCAAACACCAGTAATTATTGTTTTAATCATACACACCTCAAACCATTCTATAGCAGTTCTATTCTCTTTTCAGAAGTCCGTATTCCCTGAGCACCCCTTTCAGAAATTTACTGCTTCCTTCAGACAGGGGACACAGGGGCAGTCTGAACTCCTTTTCCATCATTCCCATATGATACAAGGTCTCTTTGATAGGAATGGGATTCGTTTCTACAAACATAGCCTGCATAATAGGTAACAGACTTGTATTCATGTCCATTGCCTTTTGCATGTCTTTTTCTCCAAGGAACGCCTGATAAAGGGCCTGGAGTTCAACTGGCATGGCATTCGAGAGAACAGATATCACTCCTCTGGCGCCTACGCTCATCATAGGAAGAAAAAGGTTGTCATCCCCAGACATGATGGTAATCCGTTCCTTGGCAAGCCTATATATTTCTGCTACTTGAACAAGCGATCCCGACGCCTCCTTTATCCCTACAATATTCGGTATTTGGGCAAGTCTCGCTATGGTATCGGGATTCATATTGATGCCAGTTCTACCCGGTATATTGTACAGAATGATGGGGATATCCACCTCTTCAGCCACCTTCTTGTAGTGCTGGTAAAGGCCTTCCTGGGTTGGTTTGTTATAGTAAGGTGTTGTAAGGAGACACATGTCAGCTCCAACATTTTTTGCACTCTGTGACAGTTCTATTGTCTCTTTTGTGCTGTTCGAACCTGTGCCGGCAACCACCGGGACAGCACCTTTTACGTGTTTTACAGTAAGTTCCACAACCTTTTCATGCTCCTCATAGGAAAGGGTTGCTGCCTCCCCTGTTGTGCCACATGGCACAAGCCCATCTACCTTGCTCTTAAGTTGAAAATCGATGAGTCTTTCAAGTGCTTCTTCATCCACATCGTAGTTCTTAAATGGTGTGACCAATGCTGTATATATTCCTTTTAGTTCCATTTCCTCTCCTTCTTTACATCAATGCTTCTTCATGGAGTTTGCCCACGTATATGATCTTTGTAACACCTTCTAAATAGACCTCTTCGTCTATGTAAACTTTGAGTGTTTCCCCACCCCTGGTCAAAATGTTCATGGGACTCTTCAGTAAACCCTTGGCTTTAAGGATAACGCCTGCAGCAACAGCACCGGTTCCACAGGCATAGGTTTCAGCCTCTACACCCCTTTCATACGTTCTGATTTTCACGTTTTTTTTATCAACAATCTGAACAAAATCGACATTTGTCCCCTTTTCTCCGAAAGCTTTATGGTATCGAACAAGCCTGCCCAATTCCTCTACCGGCATGTGGTCAACATCATCGGCAAGAAGAACAGCATGAGGAACGCCTGTATTTACACTACTTAAAAAGATCTCCTTGTCTTCCAGGCCAACAGGGTAATCCAACTTAATATCCGTAGGAGACGTAAGCTGGAGTTTAACTCTTGCATCATCAACTTCAGCCTTTATGATGCCTGCAATCGTTTCAAAACTCATCTTCTCTTTGGCTATTCCATTTATGTATGCGAACCTTGCTGCACACCGCCCACCATTTCCGCACATCTCAGCCTCTGACCCATCAGCATTGAAAAACCTCCACCGGAAGTCACACATGGCCGACTTCTCGATAAGGATAAGGCCGTCAGATCCCACCGAGTGATTTCTTCTGCAAACCTTAACAACAAACTCTTTTGGTTCTTTGAAGTTATCGTAAACTCTGCCATCTCTGTTGTCTATGATAATAAAATCATTGCCACTCGCGCTCATTTTGAAAAATTGTAGGTCTAACACGTGTTCATTCCTCCAAAAATGATGGGACAGACTCTCCGCGAATGAGGTCTTTGAAGACCTCGCGCTTCCTGATGATGAAAAATTCCTTACCCTTAACCAGAACCTCTGCCGCTCTTCTTCGTGAATTATAGTTAGAAGACATGGAAAAACCGTATGCGCCAGCACCCTTTATTGCGAGAAGCTCTCCACTTTCAAGGTCAGCAATTTGCCTGCTTTTCGCAAAAAAATCTCCAGATTCACAAATAGGGCCCACAATATCAGCCTTGATCTCTCTACTGGTTTTCCTGCTTACAGGGACAATTTCATGATATGCATCATAGAAGGCAGGCCTCACCAGGTCATTCATGGCTGCGTCAACTATATAAAAGGTTTTTCCTGGAACTGTTTTTTTGTACAGAAGCTTTGTTACGAGGATACCACTGTTCCCCACAAGAACCCTTCCCGGTTCAAGGATTATCGTAAGATCCGCTCCTTCCAACTCCTGTCCAATGGCTTTGCCATAATCGCCTGGGTGAGGGGGAAGTTCGTCTTTATAGGTGATGCCGAGACCGCCACCAATATCCATATACGCGACAGGGATACCATCCCCCCTGAGTTGCATAACCATTTTTTTCAGTGATCGCACAGCCTCAACAAATGGGCCGAGTTCGAGTATCTGTGAGCCTATATGGGATGATATCCCTATTGGATCAAGGTATGGATCACTTTTCATCTCATGATAAAGCCTGTATGCTTCACCCCATAAAACGCCAAATTTATTCTTCTTCAGTCCTGTTGTGATATAGGGATGGGTTTTTGCGTCAATCTGCGGGTTTACCCTGACAGAAAGAGGGATTTTCTTTCGCATATTTTTTGCTACCCTCTGGATAACAGACAGCTCCTCAGCAGATTCCACGTTGATCATGAGGATACCAACCTTCACCGCTGATATGATTTCCTCTTCCGTCTTACCAACACCTGAAAAAACGATCCTCTGGGGTTGTATACCTGCTCTGAGGGCGCGGTAGAGTTCTCCTCCTGATACGATGTCTGCCCCGCCGCCAAGAAATCCCATGACCCTTAATATGGCAATATTGGAATTTGCCTTACAAGAGTAACACGTGAGGTGTGGGACTCGGTTAAAAGCGCTGTCAAATACACGGTAATGGCGCTCCAGTGTTTTATAACTGTAAATGTATACGGGCGTTCCCACTTCCTGTGCGATCTGCGCCACAGGAACGCTCTCTCCGAACAGTTCTTCATTCTTGTAATCAAAATAATTCATGATTCAGCTCACTCTTTCACGATTACTATTATTTCCCGAGATGGTTCACTTTCATTACCCGAGATATCTACTGATTTGACATAGTAGGATAAAAAACGATGCTCCCCAAGATTATGGTCCATGAACTGCGTTTCTTTTATGGGCGTTTTGGTAAGCTTTTGCTCTAGCCTGCCAACAACCCGATAAACATTGTAGCCAGCCATATCATCTTCTTTGTTTTCAAGCCATGATATCTGGACAACGCTTCCTCTTTTTTCAGCCTTTATTCCGCGAGGAACCGCCGGGGGTGTTAAATCTTTAGGGGTTGCCTCAACGCGAATCCCTTCCCCTTCCAAGACTCTTTTTTCCACTACTTTTACCTTACGAATCTCATAAACATATTTCTGACCATTCTTAAGACCTGCATCGAGAAAAAATGGACTTGACAGGGGGTCCTTATTGATCGGAAAAAGCTGGTAGAACCCATTCTCAGACCGGTACACATTGTAGAAGAATCCCTTTTCCTGGTGCCATGATAACTCGACTCTGCCATCGTTTTCCCTGACTGTCACATTACCTGCAGGTTTCGTGGGAGGATCCTCCCAACGGATGGTAAATATTTTTGAAGACTCGCCTAAAACACCTCTGGTTGTAAACGGTTTGACCATGTACGAGTACGTGTAACCATGGTACAGGTCATCATCGTAGATGAAAATCTTGTTTCCTGCCATTGTATAACCTTTTTCATCCTCGAGGCGGATTTCCCTGAATGCTTCAAATGCTCCCTCGCAGGTTACGCAGCGTTTGAGAATCTTAAAACCAGCCAGGTCCACAGCGTCCGATCCATCCAGGTTCTTGATCGGCATGGCAAAAGAGAGGAACAAGACACCATCCTTAACCTCTCCTGAAAGTGTTTCAGCCCCTGCAGGCACCGGCTGCTGTTTTGGTAAAGGGTTTCCCTTCTTGCCACAGGAAAATACGAGGCACAGGATTCCGATGCTAAGAATTAAGATAATGTCTTTCCGCGACAATCTGTCTCTCAACCTCCTCAAAGGATGCGGCCCCCATAGTTTTCCTGTTTCTCAAAATGGTAAGTGGATCAATATGCGCTATGATGTCTTTGTCAAAGGCTTCTGAGTAGGTCCTGAGATCTTCGAGTTTTAGATTTCGTAGCTGTTTGCCCTTATCCTCGCAGTCACGAACAAGCTTTCCTACAATGACATGAGCCTGTCTGAAGGGTATACCTTTGAGGGTAAGATATTCAGCCATCTCAACTGCAGGCATGAAACTTTCATACACAGCCTCTTTCATCTTTTCGCGATTGACAGACATGCCCTTGATACAGAGTTCCACTATGGACAATACATCTTTTACAGTAGATATGGCATGGAACAATGGTTCTTTATCCTCCTGAAGATCCCTGTTATAGGTAAGGGGAAGACCCTTTAGGAGGGAAAATATACTGAAGAGATCACCAATGACACGGGAGGTTTTACCCCTGATAAGCTCAAGAGAATCAGGATTCTTTTTGTGGGGCATGAGGCTGCTGCCCGTGCAAAGTTCGTCCGGCAATGAGACAAAGGCAAACTCGTCAGTAGAAAAGATGATCAAATCCTCTGCAAGCCTGCTCAAGTGTATCATTATCATAGCAATCGAGTAAATTGATTCAAGAACAAAATCCCTGTCTGCGATTGTGTCCATACTGTTCTCTGAGATAGAAGAGAAATTGAGCCTCTCCCTCACAAACTCCCTGTCCAGAGGTATGGTTGATCCGGCTATTGCACCGCTTCCGAGAGGCAGAACATCAACGGTTTTCCATATCTGTATTAATCTTTCCAGGTCACGCTTTAGCATTTGATAATATGCAAGAAGGTGGTGAGCAAAGGTTGTTATCTGGGCTCTCTGCATGTGGGTATAACCAGGCATGATGGTTTCCTTTTCTTTTTCTGCCCTGGTTATAAAACTGTGAAGTACATTTCGAAGGAGATCTCTTATTTCTCCCAACTCTTTCTTTAGGTACATGCGCATATCCAGGGCTACCTGATCATTTCTACTCCGCCCTGTGTGGAGTTTTTTTCCGATTTCTCCAGCTTTATCTATAAGTCTCGCCTCGATATGCATATGGATATCCTCAAGAGCATTAGAAAAAACAAACTCTCCTTCTTGAATCTCTCTTTTCACCTCCTCAAGAGCATTGATGATGATCTCCCTCTCTTTTTCATCCAAAATGCCGATCTTGTGAAGCATTTCGGCATGGGCTTTGCTACCCTCAATGTCATATTCATATAACGCCCAATCAAAACCAATTGAAGCACTGAACCGCTCCATAAGAGGCTCGGTCTTTCCTTTGAATCTTCCACCCCAGGCTTTCATTGTCTCTCTCCAAAGATGGCTGTTCCAATCCTGACCATCGTTGCACCTTCTTCAATAGCTACCTCGAAATCAGATGACATCCCCATTGATAGCTCAGTCATGGAAAGAGAAAACTCTTTATTCACTCTCTCCAATATTTGCCGAAGGCCAGAAAAAATACCCCTCACGTCCTCTGCATTTTCTGTAAAGGGAGGCATGGTCATAAGGCCCACCGGTTCAATGTTTTGCAATGTGTGTATCCTTTCGAGCATCCTTTTCAGGTTATCCTCCTGGGTCCCATGCTTCGACTGCTCTCCTGAAAGGTTAAGCTCGAACAATACCTTCATGGGCTTTCCAAACTTTTCAAGCCTTTCTACAATCTCCCATCGATCAACTGAATGGACATAGCTGAAAAGACCCGGAACATACTTCACTTTGTTTGTCTGTAAATGACCGATCATGTGCCAGCACGGCCCTTCACCAAAATCGTCTATTTTTCTCCGGGCCTCCTGGATGTAGTTTTCACCAAGGTCCCTGATGCCACACGAGAAAGCAATACGTATCCTCTCTACATCCACCCTTTTTGTGACAGCAATCAGCCTTACATCTTTTTCAGATCTGCCTGACCTGATGCTTGCCCTGGATATTCTCTCCCTTATCCTCTGTATGCCGTCTTCAATGGTATTCACGAAAGAACGCCCAAGGACAGAAGTGCTTCTGCTATTTCACAGATTGGAAGACCTACCACATTGGTATAGGAACCTTTGATTTCCTTAACCATATAGCCGCCCCTCCCCTGCACAGCATATGAACCAGCCTTTCCCATAGGTTCGGATGTCTTAATGTAACGTATAATCTCATCATCGGTCATATTTTTCATGAAGACTTTCGTTTCAACGATATTGCAATAGGTAATGTCCTGCAAGACATTGAGAACACAAAACCCTGTGATTACCTTATGCCATTTACCACCCAAGGTTTTCAGCGTGTTAAAAGCATCCCGCTCATTTTTCGGTTTGCCAAGCACCTTGCCCTTCAGGACGACAATGGTGTCCGCAGCTATAACCCATTTGTCTGGAAAATGCTTTCCAACCTTTCTTGCCTTCTCGTAAGAGATACGCTCTACAAATTCTCTATACGTTTCATCCCTGTGCTTCGTCTCATCAACATCAGGAGGTATGATGGAAAAGGATATACCCAGACTCCTCAGAATATCTACCCTTCGAGTGGATTCACTTGCAAGTACTATTGAGTCTCCATCCTTAACTTGAAACATCGCTTTCTCCTATCGTAAAATAGAAAAATATATGAAATTCTGTTGAATTTCAAGTTAAATATGAGAGCACTACCTGGCTCATACCCGGTAGATCTCAGCTCATAGCAAAAAAAATCAATAAGGGGCGACATGGATAAAATTATTCAGGTCATAACAACGTGTAACAATAAAGAACTTTTAGAGGAAATCGGCACGTATCTCGTGGAGAACAGACTGGCTGCATGCGCTCAAATCCTGGGCCCAATAACGAGTACCTACTGGTGGCAAGGGGAGATCGAACAGGCAACTGAGTGGGTGTGCACTCTGAAAACTACTGAAGGTCTCTATGAGAAGGTTGAGACTGCAATCCTTGAACTCCATCCTTATGATCTTCCTGAGATTATAGCCATAGATGTGGAAAAGTCTTTACCGGCATATGCAGATTGGGTAAGGGACGAAACTGGTCAGGGAAATAAAGGAAACACCATATGAGGAACCACGTTATCATTATTGGGGCAGGACTGGCAGGGATGGCAGCTGCCATGAGTGCCCATGATAAGGGGGCATCTGTCACCCTCATAGACAGGGGATCGATAGGCTTGGGAACAAACTCCGCCCTCGCCGGAGGACAATTCACCGGTCCAACTTTCCTGCACAGCCCTGAAGAATTCATTCAGGATACCCTGGATACAGGAAGGGGCATTAACAGGAAGCGCCTGGTCAGGCTTGTGGCTTTCAAGGCACCCGAGGCTTTTGATTTTTTGCGCCACCTTGGACTAAAACTCATTGAAACACCTACAGCATTTAGAATCCAATCTCCGAACCCAGTGGTTATCCCCGGTGTTACCCTTGTCAGGACGCTGGCAGAAAAGATAAAAGAGATGAAGCATATTCAAATCTTAACTCGTTTCTATGTAACGAAAATCATCATTGAAAACGGGAAGGCTACAGGCGTATGCGGTTTTGATAAAGAGGGTAGAAACAGGACTATACACGGCGATGGCATTGTCCTTGCCACAGGAGGGGCAGGGGCAATTTATTCAAAAAATGATAACCAGAAGACAATCATGGGGCAAGGCTACTACCTCGCCAGTAGTGCAGGACTCAACCTTTGGGACATGGAATTTGTCCAGTGTTACCCGTTTGTCATAGCAGAACCCCACCTACCCTCTTTGCTCGTCTACCCTCCGTACCCTCACGAGGCCAGGCTTGTGAACGGTAAGGGTGAGGACATTCTCGCACGATACGGTATTGAAGATATCAATGATGCCATTATGAAAAAACGGGATGAGCTATCAGTGATTCTGAACGAGGAATCTACAGTATCTCGCGTTCTCATGGATTTCAGTGAAGTACCTGACCACATGTGGGATGCGTACCCCCTTTCTATCCTTGAAAAACTTCATTTTGATGTGAGAAAAAAGCCCTTTGCTGTTTCACCGGCTGTTCACTTCTGCATGGGTGGCATTGAGGTAAACGAGAAGGGGCAAACAAGCTTGGAAGGTCTGTATGCCTGCGGAGAAGTCACATGGGGGCTCCATGGAGCGAACCGAAGGGGAGGAAACGCTCTTACTGAATGTCTTGTCATGGGAAGAGTTGCCGGCACATTTGCAGCAAGATATAGAGGAGAAGAAGAAAGTGAAGACCATGACAACATGAATCATCAAAACGAGCATGCTGATTCTGCACAGGGTGGGTTGTTTATCTCATTCAGAGAACTTCGCGCGCATGTACGTAACCTTGCCTGGGAACATGCAGGTATCGTCAGGGATGAAGCGGGCTTAAAGAAAGGCCTGCTTATGTTGGACAGCATTGAGGGAGAGCTAAAAAATGCAATGTGGACAAATGTTCGTGAACGAATCATAAAGGAAGACCTTTTAAGCGCTGTCTTCTCTGTTAAAGCTATCCTCAGTGCAAGCATGGGCAGAAAAGAAAGCAGAGGCAGTTTTATTCGGAAAGACTATCCAAAAGAAGACAATGATAATTGGCGTAAGAATTCATGCTTAACGTACAATCCACAAAACAACTCTTTTTCGGTCTCATACCACGATGCAGAATGGGGCGATTGATTGGGTTGAACAGGTTGATGTGCAGGAGGAAGTAGTATGAAATTGAAAAACATGGTAGCTTTTTGCACCGCAGCAGCTGGCGCAGGCATAGGACATTCAACAGCCCGCACGTTTGCCAGAGAAGGGGCAAGCATCGTTATCACAGATGTGCATCTGGAGCGCTGCCGCGCTGTGGCGGATGAAATTCAACATGATTTTGGTGTTGATGCCTTAGCTATCAAGTGCGATGTCACCAACCGTGAAGATGTAGAAGCGGCCATCAATAGGACACTGAAACAATTTGATAGAATTGACATACTCTTCAACAATGCGGGAACCAATCGTCCATCGCAGATCATCGACATAACAGATGAGGTCTGGGATCTGGTGGTCAATACAAGCCTCAGAGGAACCTTTTATTGTTGCAGGGCGGTTCTTCCTGCCATGATAAAACAAAACTTTGGCCGTATAGTGAGTACTACATCTGTGGCTGCCTTCAGGGGTCTCAAAGCTGGCCATGCTCATTACGCAGCTGCAAAGGCAGGTGTCATGGCTTTCACCCGCTGCCTGGCCATGGAGGCCGCCCCGTACCATATTACTGCAAACACGATTGCGCCGAGCTTCATCTATAATGAATTCATCCCCCATATTTACCCTCAGGATGAAATCGATCGGATGTATGATGAGATACCGTACCCGCGCAAAGGCACTCCAGAAGACATTGCTAATACAGTGCTTTTTCTGGTCTCTCAGGAAGGCGAATACATAACAGGCCAGACCATCTGTGTAACCGGCGGGAGTTGGATGCGATGATACGAATGGCAGTGGCTAAAAAAGTGCAGAGTGATTACACTATTTCTAAATATACACCAAAAGAGTTTATTCATCGATGGAGGCAGCTATGGCAAATAAATTAGCACCTGAAGCGCTTCATAACAAATGTGATCCCAATATGTTCACTTTTAACACAACAGCTGACATACCAGGTATACCTGGCACAATCGGTCAGGAAAAAGCTCTTAAGGCCCTCGAATTTGGCCTGGGCATGGATAGTACAGGTTTTAATATTTTCGCCCTTGGTGAGGGCGGCACTGGAAAGATGACCACCATAATGACAACGCTCAAGGAAAAGGCGTCAAAGGAAAAGGTGCCACAAGACTGGTGTTATGTTTACAACTTCAAAGATCCCGATACCTCCATCGCCATATCACTGGAACCAGGCCACGGCGTAATCTTTCAAAAAGAGATGGATGACCTCATTAAGGCATTGAGAATTGAAATTCCAAAAGCCTTCGAATCCAAAGAATATGAGATGCAGAAAGGCAGAATCATTGAGGAGTTTCAACAAAAACAGTCAGAGTATTTTTCGCGCCTTGATGAGGAGGCTAAAACAAGAGGATTTGCGGTGAAGAGAGGACCAACGGGTGTGCTAATTATACCTATCAAGGAAAACGGAGAACCCCTCTCAAAGGAGGAGTTCGAAGCTCTCGACGAGAAAGACCGCAAAAAAATGGAAGAAACTGGAAGGATGTTTCAGGAAAAACTCAATGATGTGGTCAGGGTGCTCCGTGATGCTGATAAGCTTGTGAGAGACATGCTTTCCAAACTTGAGCGGATGATTGCTCTTGATCTAATTGGCCCTCTCATAGAGGTTATGAAAGTTAAATATAAGAACTATGAGAAGGTATCCCAGTATCTTGATGATGCAAAGGAAGAAATCCTCTCCCATCTGGATGAATTCAGGGCCCAAGAGGAACAGCCCTCCCCTATTCCTTTCCTGAAAATGCCCAAAAGCGAGGCATCCTCCCTCAAATATACTGTAAACGTTATTGTCAATAACGGCAATTGCAAGGGGGCTCCGGTCATATTTGAAAGCAACCCCTCCTATCTCAATCTTTTTGGAAGAATTGAATACAAGGTATCCTATGGTATGGCTACCACAGATTTTACCATGATTAAAGCAGGAGCACTCCACAGAGCTAACGGAGGTTACCTGGTAATTGATACCCTCGACCTTTTCAAAAATCCATTTTCTTATGATGCGTTGAAACGTGCCTTAAAAAACAAGGAGATCAGAATTGAAGATATCCTTGAACAGTATCGCATGATCAGTACCTCAGGATTGAAGCCAGAAGGGATACCACTCAATACAAAAGTTGTGCTCGTGGGAAATCCATATATTTACTATATACTTTACGGTCTGGATGAGGAGTCAAGAGAACTTTTTAAAGTGAAGGCTGACTTCGACAGCCGTATGGACAGGACGCCGGCATCGATGCTCCAGTACGCAGGCTTTATTGCAAATTGCCAGAGAGAAGAAAATCTCCTGCCCTTTGACAGGTCTGGTGTTGCTGCAATTATAGAGTCCAGTTCAAGGTTTGCCGACCACCAGGACAAACTGTCAGCGAAGTTCAGTACCATCATGGACCTCCTGAGGGAGTCCCACTACTGGGCGAAGAAGGCAGAGAGCAACCTTGTAAAAGGCGAGCATGTCAAAAAGGCTTTGGACGAAAAGATCCTCCGGATCAATCGTGTTGAGGAACGAATGAGGGAGATGACTCTGGAAGATACCATCATTGTAAACACAGCAGGTACAAAAGTGGGCCAGGTGAACGGGCTTGCTGTTCTTGATTTCGGAGACTACAGCTTTGGAAAACCATCGAGAATCACTGCAAAAACCTTTACCGGCAAAGCTGGCATCGTGAACATCGAGCGGGAAACCAAGATGAGCGGAAAGATCCACGAAAAAGCGATTCTCATTATCTCGAGTTACCTTGGAAGCAAGTACGCCATTAAGAACCCCATCAGTCTGTCAGCATCAATCACATTTGAGCAGCTCTACGAAATGATCGAGGGTGACAGCGCAACGTGTGCAGAATTGTATGCGCTCCTGAGCAGTATTTCGGGCGTACCTCTCAAACAAAGTTTTGCAGTAACTGGCTCCATGGATCAGAATGGCGATGTCCAACCCATTGGAGGCGTCAACCAGAAGATTGAGGGGTTTTTTGAGCTCTGCAAAATGCGGGGCCTTGATGGAAGCCATGGCGTGATAATCCCGGGAAGAAACATGAAGCATCTAGTACTCAGGGAGGAAGTTATTGATGCGGTTCGAGAGGGTAAATTCTCTATCTATACGATTGACCGTATGGAAGAAGGCCTTGAAATCCTTACGGGCATGTCAGCTGGAGAATTAGATGAAAACGGTACATATCCGGAAGGTACGATCAACTATCTCGTTGCCAAAAGACTGACTGAGATTGGCGAAGCCCTGGAGAAAAAGAAAGAGAAAGAAGGGAACAACATTCTAGCAAAAGCACCGGGGGAAGACCAATGAACAGTTATCGGTAGCCGGTAATCAGTGAAAAAGGCGTTGTGCTTCCAGCTCTGTCAACTTAGAGCTATGAGCTGATTTACCATTGCTTTCATAAGCCTTCTGCTGCTAAAATACCTGATGATTTCTTACATACGAGAATGTCTTACCACATATAAGCCCGAAAACATTCATTGCGTCAGGTCAAAATGGGCTGGTGTAGTCATCCCCATCCATGGAATGGGCAATGAGCTTTTTATTATCCTTACCAAGAGGACACAGACCGTAAGGAACCACAAAGGCGAAGTTTCTTTCCCCGGTGGTATGTTCGAGGAAAAGGATGGGAACCGAATGGTTACTGCAGTGAGGGAGTGCTGCGAAGAAATTGGTGTAAAAGAAAAAGACGTGGAAATTCTTGGCAGGATTGATGATATGTACACCATGACAGGATTTTGTGTAAGACCTTATGTTGCGTCAATACCTTTTCCCTATAAGTTCAAACCAAATCCGGAAGAGGTGGCATACATTATCTCTCTGCCGTTTGAGACTCTTCGTAACGTTTCACCCGGTCTTGAACAAGCAGAGTTGAATGGCCACGTGGAAAAAGTTCCGTCTTTCTACTACAGAGGTGATAGAATCTGGGGCGCAACGTGCAGGATACTTTTAAGACTGAGGTGGATATTACATGGGAAGGTTTAATCTAAAGGTCCTCATCATACTGTCTCTTGGTCACATGGTAACCGACATCTATCAGGGGGCTCTGCCAGCCACCCTTCCTTTCCTGAAGGATAAGCTCGGGCTAACGTATACAATGACCGGGGTAATCCTCATGGTTGCAAACTTTACCTCATCCATACTCCAGCCCCTCTTTGGTTTTTATTCCGACAAGAAAGAAAAAGCAGCCTTGCTTCCCATTGGACTCCTGGCAGCAGGCATAGGATATGCTCTCCTTGCACTACCGGCTGATTATTATATGGTGTTATTTCTGGTCATTATCAGCGGACTCGGCATAGCAGCCTACCATCCAGAAGGATACAAGACAGCACATTTTTTCACAGGAAAGCGAAGTGTGACCGGTATGTCTGTATTCTCAGTGGGTGGAAATCTTGGCCTTGCTATCGGGCCTCCCATGGCACTTTATGTGACCCGCTATCTGGGATTTGATGCCCTTCCGGTGGCTGTAATACCCTCCTTGCTGTGTACTGCCCTCATGCTCACCCAGAGAAAGACAATTGCCATACCCAGGCTCGAGCACAATATAAAACAGGCAGAAACATCAAAAACAACGGCAAGCTCCTATGTGTCACTGTTTCTCGTGGTGGCCATCGTTATCATGCGGTCATGGACACAGATGGGGCTTCTCTCATATATCCCGTTCTATTACATTAACCATCTGAAAGGCGATCCCCTCTTTGCAGGTAATCTTATCTTTGTATTCCTTGCCTGTGGCGCAGCAGGAACTCTTATTGGCGCTCCTTTTGCCGACAGGTGGGGGCATAGATTTTTTATCAGGCTTACCATGTTTCTTGCAACATTGATCCTGCCTCTCATGTTTGTTCCCTTCATTGCCAAAAGCTATCTTCTCTTCGTCGTATTGGGGTTGGAGGGACTGATTCTCATATCTACGTTTTCGGTTACCGTCGTAATGGCGCAACGACTTCTGCCCCATCGCCTCGGAATAGCCTCAGGTCTTATGGTAGGCTTTGCCATCGGCACAGGCGGTATTGGTGTTACCATCTTAGGGGTTATCGCCGACAACTTCGGCGTTCCTGTTGCGCTTGAAGCAATCATGGTCCTCCCGTTCATTGGCTTTCTTTTAAGCCTTGTCGTAAAATACAAGGAATGAGCCAGAAACCGATTGTCACCATTGTAGGGCGGCCAAATGTTGGCAAGTCCACCCTCTTTAACCGCCTAATCGGATACAGGAAAGCTATAACAGAGGACACACCCGGAGTTACCCGGGACCGCAATTATGGTGAATTTGAATATGCCGGCACTGATTTTCGTCTGGTAGATACGGGTGGATTTGAACCAACAAAGGAAGAAGGTTACTTTCCTCTTATGCGTCAGCAGATCACCATATCTCTCGAAGAATCTTCCATGATTATTTTCCTTCTTGATGGGAAAGAAGGGTTGCTGCCCCAGGACATGGAGATTGCCAAGGGGCTGCGAAGATATGGCAAGCCAATCTTTTTCACGGTAAACAAAGTCGATTCTGGTAAACGGGAGTTGCTTACGCCAGAATTTTATACCCTCGGCACAGAAAAACTCTATCCTGTAAGCTCTCTCCATGGGTTGGGTATAGATGAATTGCTCGAAGACCTCGTTTCAACGGCAAAACAGGTGATGAATGATAAAGATCCGCAGAAAACCAGGAAGCGTAGGAAACATACCGATGATGTCATAGAGAAAGATTCCATATCAGAAGCCATGGATATGGAACTATCAACGGAGATTAAAATTGCTTTTGCTGGAAGACCGAACACAGGAAAATCTTCCATTGCAAACCGGCTCCTGGGTTCTGAGCGGATGATAGTAAGCAATTTACCCGGTACAACACGTGATGCAATTGATTCACAGGTAGCATTTCGTAACAGAAACTTGATCCTCATCGATACTGCTGGCCTCAGGCGAAAAAGCAGGATCGAAGCAAAGGTTGAAGAACATTCCGTTGTATCGGCCCTGAGGACGATTGAACGGGCTGATGTGGTCAACCTTATTATTGATGCAAATGAAGGGGTAAGCCATCAGGATGGTGGTATTGCCCATACGATCATTACACGGGGAAAAGGACTCTGCATTGTGGTGAACAAGTGGGATCTCGTTGAAAACAAAATAAGCATGGAAGAATACCGCAAAATGGTGCATGAGAGGATACCGCACACAAGCTTTGCTCCTGTTATCTGCGTATCTGCAAAAACAGGGAAAAACATAAAGAAAATCCTCGAATCAGACCTCAGAATCTATAGCCAGCTCAACAGGAGAATTAAGACATCAGCCCTGAACAAGACGCTGGAGGAGATAATTCAGGCGCAGAGCCTTCCGTACCAGCACGGAAAACGGGTAAATATTATCTATATGAACCAGGTCAAGGTTATGCCTCCCACTTTTGCCCTGTTTACTAACTTTCCCAGGCTAATCCCTGAGCATTACAAAAGGTACCTTGAAAATTCGCTCCGTCAAAAATATGGGTTTACCGGGGTTCCGATACGGCTTTTACTAAGGAAGAAATAGTTGATTCAGATGCCCCATGGTATGAATTCAATTTATGATGTTTGAGGATCCAATGAGCTTAAAAATACGCGTAAAAAGATTCTTCTATTACTGGTTTCCTATCTTATGCTTTATGGCCCTGATCTTTTTTCTATCTTCTCTCCATGGATCTTCAATTTCGCACTTTGGCTTCCTCGATGTGCTTGTCAAGAAAGGGGCTCATATTACCGGGTATGCAGTTCTTTATTTTCTCCTTTTTCGTGCTTTTCAATCTCTTATGACTCCCCGCAGGGCTCTCTTTGTATCTGCAGTCATTGCTGTGATTTACGCCATATCTGACGAATACCATCAGACTTTTGTCCCATTCCGGGAAGGAACGATACGTGATGTCTTCATTGATTCCATAGGTGTCTTTCTTGTCTATCTCTTTCTCAGGCAAAGATATAACCACTGATTTGAGCATTCTTTCATTGTGTAGCCTGTTGCCAAGATTCTTTCTCCCCCATCTTTACCCTTCATCATCCTCTTTCTGGCCTTAATATTGCAATAATTCCTGGTATGATAAGCAGACCAATTAACAAGGAGCCATGGATGAGAATTGTCGAAAATGAAAAGAAACCAGCTGTGAGCGTGGAAGAATTACTCGATCTGCTCCAGGCAAAGAAGGAAAAGGAGGCGAGACATCCGGAACGACAAAAGTCATTCTTTCAAAGCATCCCTGTTGCCACAATCATACTGGGACTCCTAATTGTAGCCCTGGGGGCAATGGTCATTATACTGAAATCTGACATTGCTTCACTAAAAAATGACATTACTGATTTAAAGAATCTCAAAACCCAGGTAGCGGCTCTTGACCCAAAGCTTCAGATTACCACCCTTGAAGGTAAGCTGGAGGATTTTAAGAAAGAAAGAGAGGTGATAAAGGGAGAAGTGACCCAGTTGAGGGGAGAAATGGAAGCGCTGAAAACCGATCGAAAGAAGGGTAAGAAGTAGGCGATTTTAAAATGAAGGAGGGATGGTAGAAATCTTATCGCTTCTTACCTGAATATAAATTTATATCGTCAGTTCAAAAGAGACTCGTTTTTCTTGAGCCCTATGGTATTCAATCATCTCCTGGGTGGAGATGAATTTGCGGGTTGTGAACCGATATCGGGCTAGGCTCTCGTCAACCATAGAAAAATCCACAGAGTCTGCTGATTTGTTAAAACTGGGTTCATTTTTCTGGATGTATCCAGTTTTTGAACTTAAAAAGCTTTTGTCTACAGACTTCTCACGGCTGTGGTTTCCCTTCAGTATACTCCCAGCTGAGTAGATGACGGGGGTGAGGGAATTTCCTTTATCAGGTGTTCCTTGAAGATCAACGATATCGCTGACATACTCTGATTTTACATTCAGGCTCAATGAGTTCTTTTGATCTTCGCTGGATAATTTTGATACCCCTTGAGCATCCTCTCGTTTCTTTTCACATGGCTCCGGTGTTATATCGATAACCTGAAACTTATAGGGTTTAATTCTGGACGCGCCTGTCTCAACCTGGACCCTGGTGACAGACCTTTTGACTGTAATCACTTCTTCCTGGAGTCTTGTAAAAAGAAGCTTCATTTCTGCAACCTACCCAAATCAGATAGATTTACTACTGCCCCAAGCTACAATAGAATGTGACATTTGTCACACATATTTTCAGTATACACCCAATTTCTTGATTCTGCAATCCCAAATCTTTAGAATCTCCTGTTGCAATGATCTGCATCCGGTTATTCTTTTACCCCAAAACCTTTATTTACCTTCCAGAAACCCTTAACAAAACCTCTCTGCGCTGGATCTGGCGGTGCCTGAGATAATAGAAAATGAGGAGAGAGGCTAAAAACTAACTGTATGAGCACCAGTTACTGAGATGGAATTGAGGTAAAAACTTGTCTGGACTTATGGTACAGGTGTGTGGAGTGTAGGCGTGGTTTTGGATTAAGTCAAAAAAGTCAGCACAAGGGCTGTACCAATGGGAATTGTGAGGTTGTCATCAAGCCACTTCGGGGTGAAGAGCTCTATAAGGGTTGCAACAAATGCAGTTATCAGACGGACATGTGTGGGAAAGGGGAAAAAGGATAGTATCAGAAGAGAAGCTACAAAAAATACAGAACTTCCCTCAAGGCTTTTTTCAAAGATCTTTGTCTTACCCCACTTTAAGCCTGCAAGAGAACAAAGGGGATCTGCAATGGCTGCTATGAAAAGGGAGGAAACAGCCACTGATTTTTGAAAAACAAGAATGGTGACAGGGATAGCAAGGAGATAGTAAAAACTCCCTGTAGGTTTTCTGGATTCAGACTCTTTCACCTCCATGTATTTTGTCACAAAGGAGATATTGAGTCTCCCTCCTATACGCAAAATCTCAAAACAAGCCGACAGGGCAAGCAAGACCAGTGAAAAGACTAGTGCAGCCATCCTACCTATAAAAAGATAGCATAGAGGTATGGATGCACTGGAAAAATGAAAAACCTTTCTGGCTATCGACCGTGCTTCAACCATTCCTTTACATCCCATGTCATATTTTTTGTATTATTGTCAGTTTTGCACTCGCAGCTTTTATACTGTATCGACCAGGAGAAATCAAATCTCTCTTTTCATGAATGGGATGCATAGGGTTGTGGTCTTCAGAGATACGGTGTTTGATGCTCATGTGTTATCCTGGTAGATGAACATCGATACTAAACCTCTTTAATCCCTTTATATATTTCAGGCCCTTCAGGTTGATGGCAGATTCTTTGTCGACAGTTTCGTCGGAAATTCCTATAGTAAACGACGAAAATGTTGGCCATTCAGCGCTTGATAAAATAATTACCAATAATATCAAGATAGTTAGAGTACGCATGTTTGGGTATCAATATTGCTCATTACCGTGTAAAGCCAGACACAGTCTTAAACAATGTTGCTGGCGATGGAGAAAGGAGGCAGTGCGATGAAGAAATTACTGGCAGGAACAGTGCTTTTGGGGATCGTCTGTTTTGCTCCTCTTCCAACTGTGGCACAAATATACGATGATGTTCCTCTTGCCCCGCCAACTAATGCACCACCACCTTATGACTTCGAGGCACCACCTGATATGGTGCCATTACCCTATGCAGACGATGTTTATGTTGCTCCTTACGTGGATATAGATCTCTTCTTCTGGAACGGATTGTGGTGGCGCCTATGGCAGGACCGGTGGTATAGCTCATACTATTATGATCGTGGCTGGGTGTATTATGCTTCTGTTCCAAGATTCTATTATAACCTGGGCCCCGGATGGAGAAGACACTACAGAAATTACGCATGGTACAGAAATCCCTGGTATTATAATAGAACGTACAGACACCGGCCTTTACGGAACTGGCAGGGCTGGCATAATGACAACCACAGAGAAAGAGTGCAAACATGGAGCAGTCATACGTACAAATCCAGGACACGATTCCCCACGAAAGAACCAAGGCTGCAGACTTTTCAGAGGTATCATCCGGGAATGGAATCCCAATATTATCAACAAAAGTGGCAACATCAACAAAGGCAGCCTCAGCTCAGACGGAACTATCAGACAGGGGTTGAAAGGCAGCGCATCTCTGGTGTTCAACAACCACGGTTTCAGATTCAACAGCCGAGGCTTCGCAATCAGGCGGGACAACAGATGAGAGAAAGACCAAGGATTCAGCAACGGATGTACTCCCGGCCTCAATGACAGCTCTCAGCCAAAGGACATAGAAAAGGGCGGCGGCCCTCTGCGAGCATAGTAACCATGAGGAGAAGTCTCTGCCCGCTTTGCCGGTCATCTTCCTGTGCTGTGAAGAGCAACGAACTGATTTCCAAATCCCTGGTAAAGGTAAATACAAGCCACTATAATATATTTTTATATGGATTACAGACTCTTTCAAAAAGAGAATACGTGGTAGTTTAAATAAAAAATTGAAAAGGGACAGCATAAGGTATGGTACTGTTTCTGACAAAAGAAGAAGGATCACTTAGACAATACCATCGTCTATGTGACCCTGGTTCCTAAAACTTTACATCGCTTTTTATTTCCTAGTGTTACCTAGGGATCTTCTTGCTGTGATGGAAAAAACAACTTTAAAGATGGTATAATTGTACGATGGCAGATAAATGAATGTAAGAGATTCTTTCCGCACGCTTTTGAAGAGGTATTTCAAAAGTTTTGAAGGATGTTTTCTTGGATCTATTTTCTACAATAGCCGACAGTTTAAGCCAGACTGATTTCCTATCGGGCATAGATGCAAAATTTCACAGTAGTATTTTCCACCGTGGAGACCGAATCGATGTGCAGCCCAGTGAAACAGTTTTTTTCCAGGGTGATCCTGCCAGAAAATGCTATTTTCTTTTGGTGGGCCTCATAAAGCTCACAAAATTCCATGAACAGGGTAAAGCGGTTGTTGTTCGTTTCATCAAACCAGGAGAATTGACAGCCGCAATAGCCGTTTTTAAAGAGAGTCTTTATCCTGTCACCGCTGAAGCAGTTAGTCATTCTGAATTAGTCGGTTGGGACAAGCAGGGTATGGTAGCCCTCATGGCAGAGTACCCACAATTAGCAGTCAACATGCTCGGAGTTGCTTTCGATCGACTTCAGGATTTGCAGGCCAGGTACCTGGAGCTCTTCGCCGAACAGGTAGAACAGCGCATCGCCCGTGCTCTATTGCGCATTATGCGACAGTCCGGTCGTAAAACCAATGAGGGCATCTTAATCGACTTCCCGCTCAGCCGTCAGGGACTGGCAGACTATACAGGCACCACTGTATACACTGTTAGCCGGGTTCTCAGTGCCTGGGAGAAGAAGGGTTGGGTAATTTCCAGGCGAGAACGTATCACGGTGTCTGATCCCCATGCTCTGGTCCTGTTCACAGAAAACCGATAATTAGGAAAGATCAATATATTCTTTCGATCATTGCGCCTGCGCAATGATGAGGTAGAGCAAAAGTATTATCCTGATACAACAATGACTTTAGACCCACACATGACGATCAAGGAGTTGCTGGAGCATCATCCGATATCAATCAAGGTTTTTATCAAACGGAAGATGCTTTGCGTAGGATGCCCGACAGAAAGCTATCACACACTTGAAGATGTAGCCAAAATTTACGGGGTTGCCCTGGGCACCCTTATGGAAAGTTTGCAGGAAGCTATCCAGACAACAATGCACGGGTCGACATCAGTCAAATTTACAGAAAGGAGTTGAGAAAAGATGATACAGGATTGGGAAAATAAAAAAGAGAGTTTTGACGTTATGGATGTGAGAAAATTAACCGGTAATTTTTTGCCGGGGCTTCTC
>MVQO01000070.1 GCA_002067585.1 Syntrophorhabdus sp. PtaB.Bin027 | reverse complement strand
GTTTTCGTCCGTCAGGGAGAGTTTCTGTATGGTGTCAATTCCACGGTCTCGCAGTTTGAGGAAGTGATCATATCCTAGACCTTTCAGATGAATCAAGTCGAGGGCGTCCTTTTCCATGGGATCTAACTGCTGAGGGTTTATTCCAAAACTTATTTGAACTCCTGCGCGCTTCAATGTATCAAGTTTTTCCTTTGCTATAAAAGATAGCTGATCGAGCCTCGTTGTGTATGAAAAGACTGTGTTTCTGTCAATCAATATAAATGAGAATAAGGAAAGTGCTAGGGCTACAGATGTTACCCGAAGGAGATATAAGCTATACACTTTGATTCCCTGAAGAAAATTCATGAAGGCAATGGTCCCCACAGCAAAGAATAGAAACCCAAAGTAACCAGGCAGAGGCATCTCAAATATTTTAAGGTCTTCAAAGAAAGGAACAGTATATACCCACTTGGAAATAGACCAATAGTTCCAGATTTCCCATAAAATCCCACAGACTAACCCTGACAGGATAGTGGCAATGAGGTTTCCCAATAAACCCTGTTCAATTTCTCTCATGAAAGAGGAATAACCTTTTTGATAATTACAACCTTCCATAATCAGAATAAGGAAGACCCATGCGAGAGGAAAAAAATAAATAGGAAACACTATGGTCATGATGAGTGCAAAAATACCTGCATAAACAGCTAATTTCTGGTAAGCCCTCATGGGTCGAGGTTTGACCTGTATCTCGTCCAGTATTTCAAGAAGCAGTTCTTTGGTTACATAAAGGGCTGGTATGACAGTGCCATAGGCGAGCATATAACCTGCCCACCTCTGAAAGAAGTTGTGAGGAAGGTTTATGTAAAACCAGTTCTCAAGTCTGAGGTTGATAATCTCATATAAACACCAGTAACCCGAAGAAATAATTATCAGGAAAGGCAGGTTTTTGTTCAAAATTAGGAAACGCTTGATTTTCCGGGCAAGGACTGCATCGATGAAGATAATATAGGACCACCACAGGATGAGATAAGCAAAATACTGGAAAGGCTCAATCCTTTCGATGAGTACATAGTAACCGGAAAGATGGATTAGGATTGAGAAAAGGAGAATAGGTGTGGTCTTTTTGTTCAAATACTAGGAATTATTTGAGGGCTGATTCTGTGAATTTTTGGAGGTTTCTGCTGTGTCATCAGGTGATTTTTTCACCCGTGTAGCCCCCATAAATGTTCTTGAAAAAAAGTCGGAGGAAAGGGCGTCAACTTTTACGCCAAGTCTGTTGCGATTTGAAGATGCGTGGATGAAGTTTCCATCACCAATATATATGCCTACATGGGTGGGATATTTGATGTAACGCTTTGTTTTAAAGAAGACTAGGTCACCCACAGTTAGCTGGTCCTTTGCTATTTTATGTCCTACGCTGAATTGTTCCCTGGCACTTCTTGGAAGTTGTACATCAAAGATATCATAAATTTTTTTAACAAATGCAGAACAGTCAAGACCACGGACAGTTTCGCCGCCATACTTATAAGGAGCGCCCATAAACCCCTTGGCTACCTTCACGAGCATGTATTTCTCATCATTGTTCCGCCATGGTTTTAGAGGCTTACCGCAGGAGAGATCAACGATATCCTCAGAATCATCAACTGCAATGATCTTGGGGACCAGTATGACCTTCGGAAGCCTTCTGCCAGTTATATTGTTTGATTCGAGTAAATCTTCCTTATCCACGTTAAACTTCGATGCAATCTTTGCAAGGGTATCACCTTTCTTTGGCCGATATTCAATAAATTCCCCATCATTTTCTGCTGCAGTTAGATCAACGGGAGAATCTTTGCCTGCCGGTGGTGCAGAAGCCGTTTCCCTTTCCTTTCTCGCTGGAACATCTTTTTTAATGACAAGGGTTTGACCTTTTTTCAGTTTTGTTGAAGAAAGGCCGTTGAGATTTTTTAACTTCTCAACAGGAACATGAAATTTTTTTGAAATCTTCTGGAGCGTATCTCCAGATTTTACCTTGTATGTAACATTGGAAGATAATGCAAGATTTACCGAGATAAAGGTAAAAAAACAACATATTACAAACGTGAAGACAGTCCTTTTCATTACTCCTGTTCTATCACCGTTACCTATACGAAATTTATTTTAGTGTTTCATAACAGAAGGTGCGACATCATGTCAAGATATTTTTTCGCATTTTTGCATTGATAACTTAATGTCCACGCCAAAACCACTGAAGGCGAAGGTTATATGAAATCTTGTAAATAATTTCACAATTAAGTATGAATTTGTTTTCACAACGAAAATATTTTGTGGTAGTATATCGCAAAAAAGTCTAGGAGGAGGATGATGGAGATAAGCAGGGAGATCTTCTGGAACGTCAAATCAACGGGTGAGTGGATTGCTTACTCGCTTATGGTAATTTCCTTTATTATTCTTTTTCTCGGTCTTAAGAAGCGATACAATATGTGGAAGATCGGGAAAAGCGAACCCTTTGATTTTATGAAGTTGCTTGGTCAGAGGATTGGATACTTCATTAAAAGTGGAGTTTTTCATAAGACCATCCTGAGAAAAGGTGAGGGCTTTCCTGGCTGGATGCACTTGTTCATTTTCTGGGGCTTCCTGATTCTTGCAATCGGTGCATTCCTTGATGCATTCCAGCACCATTTTACCCACCTCGTATTTGGCTGGGAGTATCTCAAAGGCGATTTTTATCTGTGGTTCTCATTTTTTCTCGAGCTCGCAGGTTTAGCCGCTATCATTGGCGTTCTGATGGCCATGTACAGACGCTATGTAACAAAGCCGGAAAGGATAAATGACAATAAGCCTGATGATTTTATCTGTCTCATATGGATACTGGTGGTTCTTGTATCTGGTTTTTTGGTTGAGGCTGCAAGAATCGCTGCAACAAAACCCGATTTTGAGGTGTGGAGCTTTGTGGGCTGGTTCTTGGCAGGCCTTTTCAGCGGCATGGATAAAGCATCTATTGAGACCACCCACCTGATCCTCTGGTATTTTCATATGGTCATAAGCTTTGGCCTCATTGTGTATATCGCGTATTCAACAAGATTGATGCATATTCTCACCTCTTCCCTCAACATGATGTTCCGAGGGGTTGAAGACAAACCGAGAGGCGCTATTGCACCAATTCCTGATTTTGAGAATGCAGAGGAGTTTGGCGTAAATAATATAGAAGGTTTTACCTGGAGGCAGATATTTGACCTTGATGCGTGTACACGATGCGGACGATGCCAGGATCGTTGCCCGGCACATCTGACGCAAAAGCCGCTTTCACCCAAGAAATTCATCCAGGACCTGAAGGGGGAGTGGGAGAAGACAGCAGCAGGCATCAAAAACGAAGATGGCCTCCTTGACAATGTAATCCAGGAAGAGACGGTTTGGTCATGTACGGGCTGCCTGTCCTGCCAGGTTAATTGTCCTGTATCAATCCCTACTTTTGATAAGAATATAGAAATGAGACGGTACCTCATCATGACATTGAGTAAAGTAAACTCGGAACTGAAGCTTCTTTACAAAAATCTCCAGACCCGGTTTGATCCTTACGGAATGGGTAAATCCCAGAGACTTGAGTGGACCGAAGGCCTTGATATCAAAAAGGCTACTGAAGAGGAGGTCGAATACTTGTACTGGGTTGGCTGCGTGGCATCTTTGGATGATAGGAACAGAAAAATTGCCAGGTCGGTTGCAACGGTGCTCCAGAAAGCAGGCGTCTCATTTGGTGTGCTGGGCCCGGAGGAGAAATGCTGCGGTGACCCCCTACGGAGAACAGGCAATGAATACCAGTACTTCGAGCTGGCAGAAGGAAATGTGGAATTGCTGAAGGAACTGGGAGTCAAAAAGATAGTTACAGCCTGCCCACACTGCTACAATACGTTGAAAAACGATTATGCCCAACTCGGTGCAAATTTTGAGGTCTTTCATCACACAGAGCTTATAGCTAAGCTTGCACAGGAGGGCAAAATCAAGATCAACGCCAATCTCGAGGGTATTACCACATACCACGACCCATGCTATCTTGGTAGAGTGAACCAGGTCTTTGACGCACCCAGGAGTGTGGTGAATCAGTTCAAGAAGGGAAGCTATGTTGAGATGGGTCGTCATCACGATGAAGGTTTCTGTTGTGGCGGCGGTGGCGGGAGAATGTGGATGGAGGAGCATCATCTGAGGATGAACCACCTGAGGATTGATGAAGCGATTGCCATTAACGCCAACACCGTTGTGACAGCTTGTCCATACTGCCTCACCATGATGGAAGATGCTATCAAGGACAGGGAAAAAACTGAGACCATGAAAGCATTAGATATCTCAGAGCTTGTTGTAAAGAGTATTGATTAAATAGAGAGTATCTTGGTGTAAGACATATAAAAGGATGGGCTTGCCCATCCTTTTATATTTTAAGTGAACCTTATTCTTCCATGCTTATTGCTTCTACGGGACATTCATCCACACAGGTCCCGCATTCAGTGCAGGTTTCCGGATCAACCTTTGCCGTGTCATCAACTGTAATGGCATCGACCGGGCACACCTCAGCACACGCCCCACATCCCGTGCAGGCATCTTCATCAACTTTTGCAGGCATCGTTTACCTCCTTTGAGTATTTTAGAATTCCTAAACGAATCTGAAAAAAATGTCAATAAAAAAATTTAAAATCCTATTTCTTTCTTGGTGCCCAGGGAAATATTGAAACATATTTCGGCAAGCTGGATTTTTATCCTATTGCTTAGTTTATGTTATGGAGGCTATGAATTGAATAGTGTTTTTCATTGACTTCACTATATACATCGAATAAGATTGTTCTCATGATCGATTTCTTCAAGGATATGTTTCTGGACCTGTACGACAACTTTACAGAGGTTTTCCTGAATATCATTGTGATGATCATCGTGATGCTCAGTGGGTTTATCATAAGCTGGTTCATAAAAAAGCTTTTAGCAAGGCTTCTTGTTCTCTTCCGATTCGACAAATGGGCAAACGAGGTTGGCATTATCAACTTTTTACAAAAGGGTGGAGTTCATACCCTGCCATCTATTGTGATAAGCAAGATCGTTTACTGGATTTTTATTGTTGTCTTTTTCTCATTTGGTTTGAATTTCATTGGAATAAGCCAGTTCACAGAATATGCTTCACGCGTATCAAGCGCTCTTCCGCTCATTGTTGTTTCCATTGTTATCATTATCATTGGCATTATTTTGAGCAATTTTATTAGCAGGGTCATTTACCTGGCCTGTGAAAATGCAAATATCAAATATGGTGAGCCTATCGGAAGGGGCGTGAAAATTTTACTCGTTATCATAACATTCGGAATTGTTTTTGAATATATAGGAGTGGGCAATACAATTATCACCATAAGTTTTCTCATAATTTTCGGTGGCATTATCATGACCCTCTCACTTGCCCTTGGCATAGGTTTGAGTAATGTTGTAGGTGACCTTATTAAGGACAGGCTTGGAATAAAAACAGACAAAAAAAAGGAGTAGCTTACCTGTTCCTGCAACCTGTGGCAACCCACGCAGGAGCTTTGGAAGAGTGTTTGTCCTCTCCACCTCCAAAACTGTCAAAGCCTTCTCTTCGCGCTCACTGAGCGAGCTAATTAACCCACAACCCCACTGATATCTTAATCCTTAATTTTTTACTGAGCTTTTTGCCGTGAAGAATCTACCCTTTCAGAAAATATCCCTGGAACCAGTTAAGGCCGAGCTTGATCGCTCTGTCCCGGTGAATAGGGTCTGAAAGCACATGATCGCCGTTCTTAATTATCACACATTTTTTGGGTTTCTTCATATTTTTATAGATTGTTTTCCCTTCCTCGCAGGGCACAACTTCATCCATTTCACCGTGAATGACGAGCGCATCTGATACCTTTCTCGCTTCAAAAAGAATGTCATACTTCTGAAAATCTGTAAAAATAGTCTCTTTGAACGGAATACCTGATATGGTTCCGTCTCCATCCTTATCCAGCCTGTAAGGGGTTGCCCACGGGGAAATGCATTTGATCCGCTTATCTTTTGCTGCCTTCAATACACATGCGGTTCCTCCAAAGCTGCTTCCGAGTATGCCTATGTTCGTAGGGTCAATAGAAGGGTGATTTATAATATACTCTGTTATCACATCGAGGTTATCAAGGCGAATTGTAAGGGTTGTCTCAGTAATATCGCCTCCGCTTTCTCCACATCCGTGATAATCAAATCGGCACGTTGCTATACCAGCCTCTGCGAATACTTCTGATACAAGGGCATATTTTGAGCTCTCTTTGGAGCTGACAAGTCCGTGGGAGAGAATTACGCAGGGGTGTTTTTTTCTGCCAGGCGGTATGATCATAAGCCCTGCTATTTTGTTATGCGCTGATGAGACTTCAAACTTTTTGACCATGGAATTGCTCCTTTATCAGTGTGTTAAACTTCTCTTCAAGGGGGATAAGGTTCAGAACATCCTCTTTGTTATATTCAAGGAGCAGTTCAAGAGCATCTTTTCTGCCATGTCTTCGGTATATTTCCCATAACTGGACTGCTTTGAATCCGTCTATCCCTTCAGTTTTTCTTTCTATACCGTACATCTTCTCAAGTTCTTTCAGACCCCCTTTAATGTTGAGCCATTTCTTCACCTTGAAGAGATCGTACGACCGATGAGATACTGCGAGATCCAAATTGAGTTGTTTTTTGATTTGGGGAAGATCAAAGCTGTCACCATTGAATGTGACTATGGTTTTTGCCTGACGCAAGCAGTTTTCTACTTTATTGCTGGTGATCGCTTTCCCGACAAACTGTTTGAATCCATTAGACCCGATCGAAATGCCAATTACACTGATATTGCCTTCCCTGTCTGTTTCAATGTCAAGATATGCCTTCATATGTTTTGTTCTCGCCTTTCTGCCCTGTATTTCATGAGCTGACCCTTGCCCATTCTTTCGTTTTGCGCTGCCGGCGGCATTTATTAATTAATAGCAGTCCACACTCAGTTTCCCTCATGTTCTCAATGTGACGACCCCAATAATGCCCACGAAAAAAAATAGCATATTGGATAGCCATGCTGCAAATAACGGTGGAAATGTCTCAGCATATCCAAAGGACAGGCAGATATTATGAATGAACCAGTAAAGGATGCCAACGCATACACCAATGAGAATGCCTTTGGCAATATGTTTGGTTTTGGAATATCGAAGTCCTACGGAAAAGGCCACAAACACCATTATCAGGTTTATAAAGGGGAATGCTGTTTTGTTATACAAGTCGACGAGATACCTCCGTACATCATGGCCATCACGTTTTAGCCTTCTAATATATTTTGAAAGATCATTATATCCCATCTCCTCAGGATTTTTATTGCCCACTTTTAATGTTGCTGGTGGTTCTCTGAGAAGGCCTTTTACCTCAGGGTAAACGCTCTTTGACCGAATAATTTTGTCGGCAAAAGTCCTCTCCATGACTGTTGTGAAAACCCACTGGGAATCCTTCCATATCCCCTCTTTGGCATCAATCCTTTTTTGAATAGTGAAATCGTCAGCAAGTTCTATAACTGTGAGTCCTCTAATAACATCTTTCTTCATATCATAATAATCGATGTTGTAAAGCACATTGTTTCTCTTGAACCATATCCTGTCATTTTTAAAATGAATGTAAGAGTCTTCTTTTTTGATTTTTACTCTATACAGGTATTCGGAAGCATTTGCAGCATAAGGCATGATCCACTCGGCAATAATAAAGGTAAAGATAATGAGCCCGCAAGCGCAAGCAATGAAGGGTTTCATCAGGGAGATAGTGCTTATACCCGATGTTCTTGCAGCGATGATCTCATTATTTCGCACCATCAGAATCAGAAGGATGAGCATGGAGATAAGGGATGCCAATGGCAGCAGCAGGTTAAAATAGTGGGGAAGCCTTAATAGGATGTAAACAAGGCTGAGCAGGAAACTGTTAAGGGAGTCCGTAAAGATATCCATATGTTCCAGGAACTCGATGGCAACAAACATAACAAGACCGGCAAACTGGGTAAGGAGCAGGAGTTTTAATACGTTAAGAATGAGATATCTATTTAGCCTTTTCATGGTATCGCATCCAGAAGGATCTGATGAGGTGTGATGTTTTTGCCGGTTCTTCAACGTTCAGGTTCCTGAGGAGGTAAAGGCCGAGCACGACTATGGTTGTGTTTGGTATGGCTGCAATAAATATGGGAGGCACATATAATGCCCTTCCCAGATTTTCAGTGAGAGCCATAAGCATGTAATAAAAGACAAAGAGGGCAAGACTATAGACAACCCCGGAAAATCTCCCCTCAACCTTCCTCCTGATACCAAGGGGTACTGTGAGGAGAACAAAAGCCAACGCAGATAAAGGTATGGTTATCTTTTTATAGATCTCTATCTGTAAATCGTATTTTCGATCTTTGGTCGCCCTTATCATGGCATTTTTCAACTCTGACCTGTCCATTTCAAAGGGTCTTTTCCTGATACCGGCGCTTGGAGGAAGCATGTTTGCAAGATTAATCATGAAATTGTAATCCTTGAATGATACTGTCCTGTAAGTATCGCTCTTTTTTTCCCATTTATGCAAACTCCCGTTGTATAGAATGAATGAGAGGTCCAAGGTTGCTGGATCAAGATGGATAAAACCGGTAGAGGCAGAAATTGTCTGTTTCTCATCCTTGTCGCGGTCGTCTGAAACCAATATACCGGTCAGTCTATTGGTTTGTGTATCCACTCTGTCTATGTAAATTACCACTCCTGGTATACTGTCATTAAATATTCCTTCTTTGTCATCAACAGCTATTCCTTTTTTGAGAACATTCAACAGTGTTTCACGAAAAAGATTGGCGCTTGTTGGTAACAGAAAGTTTGTGTTAAAAATAGCCACAGCACTGATGATGATACCTACGGATGCGATTGGAACAAACAAGCACCTCAGGTTGACCCCACTTGCCTTGAGCGCCAATATTTCGTTTTCAGTGGAAAGCCTCCCCAGGGTCACTATGGTAGATAGAAGAAAGGCCATGGGAAGGGTAAATGTAAGATAAGGTGGTGAGGAATATACGATAAGAAGTACAATGTCCATCAACCCAACACCTTTGTTGATGACGAGGTCTGTGAGTTTTCCAAGCCTGCTCATGACAAGAATGAAGGTGAGAATGGCAAGGGAAAGGAGTAAGATGTAGGTTAATTCCTTTAGAAGATAAAGATAAAACCTTTTATATGCTTTTGTGATTTGCACCAGAAAATTTACCATTTTCCAGTGCTTGCATCAATACTTGACCTGAATCTCCGAAGCCTTTATAATCTTTTCATAATATCCGGTACTGAATAGGCAAAATAAAGTATGATCAGATTGACAACCTTACACAGAGTTTTATCAGTGAAACTTATGCTCACAGGGAGGATATAACACGGCAGAATGGCAGAGATAAAGAGCGCAATAGAACTGGCAATGGAAAGAACAAAGAACCTGGTCGTAGATCCCAAAGAAAGGGAGGCCATGGCAATCAAGGAAATAGAAGATAAAGTAAAGGCAGTCCTGAGAAGGTTTGCTGAGTCAATGATAGACCACGAAGGTGCTGCAAAGGAGCTGGGCAAAATTCAAGGCGACATGTCATCAAAACGTACTATAATCATAAAAAATCTGATAGATGAGTTTGATGTTCATAAAGACAACGAACGATTATTTGCCATTTTTCATGCTGCAGGAATAGACCTGCCACAGTCCATTCGTAGTGATCTTGAAACAATAAATCGCAAATTTCGTGAAGAGATAGAATCCAGGAGAACTGCAATCCAGAAAAGGATCAGGGATGCCCTTGCCGAATTAAATATTACAGGAAGTGCTATTGAGCCCAATCTCGATGCCTGGGATGAATGGGACGAAGAGGTCAGGAGAGCCAGCGAAGCCTTTGGGGCTACAATGAAAGAATTAAAAAATAAAGCAAGGGCAGCAACCGAAAGCAGATAAATACAAAGGCAGTTTCCCAGATAACACTCAGGAAAAGGAAAACACATCAATCTCAGCGAAATATACAGTAGGGAAAAATCGAATCTCCATCCTTTGGTCAGAAATGATCCGGTTGAGTTTCTTCATCGTTTCAAATCTTCAAAAGACAAGGAGTTGGCAGGTTTTCTCAGTTCCCAATTTGCATACGGCAAGGTGGGTGTTCTAAGACAGTTTTTAGAAAAACTGTTTTCTCTCATGGGCGAGTCACCGTGGAAATTTGTGATGGAAGGAGATTTCTCCTCCTTAAAGGGCCTCTATTACAGGTTTCAAAAGGCTGATGACATTGTATATCTGTTTATTATTCTGAGACGGATCCTTGAGTATTTTGACAGTATGGGGGCAATGCTTCAAAATTTTTATACGGGCGATACAAGAAAAATGATATGGCAGATACGTGATGAGCTTATAGGGAGCGATGAGAGATTGACCTTCTTTTTCCCGAAACCTTCTGAATCGAATCCCATGAAGAGGTGGAGCCTGTATCTCCGGTGGATGGTGAGAAAAGATGAGATCGATGTAGGATTATGGGACTTTATTCCAAAGAATAGGCTGGTTATCCCCCTTGACACGCATATCTTCAAGATTGGCAAATGTTTTGGATGGACGCGGCTGAAAAGCCCTTCCTGGAAAGCTGCGTGTGAAATTACCGATGTATTGAAGTCTTTCTCGCCCGATGACCCCCTTCGATATGATTTCTTTCTCTGTCAGAGTGTAGGGATTAATGGTAAGTGTACTGGAGTGAAAACGACTGACTGTATTGAAAAATGCTTGCTTCTGCAAAATAGTTGAAAAGCGATGAAATTCAAAATCATCAGTTTGGGCTGCCCGAAAAATCTTGTTGAATCGGAGTATATTTCTTTCAGGCTGGAAAAGGACGGGCATATTCTCTCCGATGATTGCAATACGGTCATTATTAATACCTGTGCCTTCATCCGAGATGCGGCTC
>MVQO01000069.1 GCA_002067585.1 Syntrophorhabdus sp. PtaB.Bin027 | reverse complement strand
CCGGGCTTGAATGTTCGTGTAGTTTGAAAAAGAACTGTTCCCGGGCTGCGGGTGGAGGAGAAAAAATCTTTTCCCTTGTCACCCTTGAAACCGGTATATCCATCAATTTCCAATATCTCTCCCACGCTCACATCAGGAAGCCGAACAGTTGCTGAAGCCCTGTCTATAGGGAAAGACCATCCATTACCTGTCACATTCCAGTAGATCTCATCATAAGCCTTGAAAAAGCCAAGCTGCCTGTTGGTTGAATATCGGATCGTGTAAGTATACCTGCCGGGATTAAGAAAAACATCTTTCCTGCCAATATAAACGCGCACACCGTTCCTTAAGCCCTCCAGACGGTATTCCTCCGGTTTTCCATCCCGCAGAACCTCATTTACTCTAAAATCAACAACAACACTATTGCCATATCTGTCTTTGTATTTTGTGGGAAAATCCCGGTAAATACCACGTTTTATTTCTTTGCCCGCACTGTAAACCGTTATGGTCTCAACAACCGACATTGCAGCATTCCTGTAAATATGTATATTGCTATCAAAACTTATTATCCTTTCCGATTTCTGGCGATCTTGCCCGATAGAAACTGCCACAACTACAAGGATGTTCAAGAACAAAACCGTAAAAAGGAAAAAGATTTTTTTTATCATGATGCCTACAATACGGTTGTCAATTAGTCAAAATTTAACACCGGGTACTTCCCGTTCTGTAGCAAGTTCAATCTCAAAAAACTCGGCTTTTGAGAAGCCAAAGATACGGGCCATCATATTACTCGGAAAGGACTGAACCATGGTGTTGTAATCCCTGGCAGCTCCATTGTAATATCTTCGTGCGAGCTGAATCTGTTCTTCTGCATCTGCAAGGGTCCGCTGAAGTTCAATGAAATTCTGGCTGGCCTTAAGGTCAGGATAGGCTTCTGCAAGGGCAAATATGCTTTTCAATACCTGGGAAAAACTATTTTCAAGTTGCCCCTTTTCCTGAACCGTTGAAGGGCCGGCAAGCCGTGAACGAAGATTGGTAATCTCTTCAAGAACCTTTCTTTCGTGCGTCACATAGCCTTTTACTGTCTCAACAATGTTAGGAATTAAATCATGACGCCGTTTAAGTTGCACATCGATACCGCTCCACGCTTCATTGAGGATATTCCGTGAACGTATAAGACGATTGTACATAAAAACGCCAATGATCACCACCAAAACAACTACAAGAATTCCATACATAGGTTTGGCCCTCCCGGGATTGTAACGTATTTCAGTATTTCACTTTTACGTTTGCCCTGTCAATATAAACTGCCAATCAAAAAAGGCATATTTTTGTCATTACAAGAAACACGGTGCTGTGCCTTCCCGTCGCAGGATTGCGCTGAGAAGAGGACATGGCAATCTAAAGTTTCAGATCACTTCACTTTGCTCGCAATGACACGGAATCTCTTTTCCAGATCATTGAACCCACCTTCTTGATTACCAGAAGATTTCATTTCATTGGGGCTTGGGTATTTTGTATATCCTGATTGGTTTGGTTCTGTGAATTTTTAATGTTGTGGTGCTTACTCTGCCTATCGTCTATTGCAATACCCATATTCTTGAGCATATCCCATGATCTTTCTTTGTCTTTTGTTTTTTCATCTCGTTTGGTTTTGCTGGGTCCGATAGAATACATAGCTTTTTCTTCGTCATTCTTCCCACCCAAAGCGTTGTCTTTTTCATCGGTAGCACCAATAGTATATACTGTTTTATCACCACTCTTCCTGACGCTTAAGGTATCGTCCGCCCAAATCATCCCAGCCCCTAATATATACACAAAAAGAGCACAGGCAGAGTAGATGATCAGCAAACGTTTTCCCTGTCTCACCTTGGAACACCCTTCCATGTCGATCTTCTTTTCATCAAAACTTTATCGTTACAGGTATTATCGACCCTTATTCGATTCACAATAATCTTTTAGTTGGACAATTTAGCTCGATTAAATACACTCGCTGTAACCGCACGAATGGCACACAGCACAGCCACCCTCATGTTCAACCCTTCCGCCACATTCCGGGCACGCACCCTTAAAAAGCGATCTTTTTTCCATTTTCTCAATATATCCGTTAGAGGACAGATGCTTTCCAATCGCTTTTGCCACTGCGTCTGCACAGGATAGTATCTTTTCGTCGCCAAAACCGGCGTGGGAATGACAGGAAATGTCCAGGAGTTGTTTTATGACTTGCTCTGGTTGCACTCCACTTCTCCAGGCAAGCGAAACCATCCTGCCTATGGCTTCGCTTTGTGACGCAGCACATCCCCCAGCTTTTCCCATGGTAGTGAACAACTCAAACAGCCCCTCCTCATCTTCATTGATAGTAACGTATAAGGGCCCGCACCCGGTCTGCATCCTATACGTCCATCCTCTCAAGGAGACAGGGCGCTCACGGACAGATTTTTTCTCATCCACAACTGATTCCTGCTTCGTTTTGGCTGTAGAAAGAACCTGGTTTTCTCTCGATCCGTCACGATATATGGTGACGCCCTTGCAATCAAGTTCATAGGCGAGCTCGTAAACCTCCCGTACTTCATCAATAGTGGCAGTCTTCGGAAAATTTACTGTCTTGCTAACAGCGTTATCAGTATGCCTTTGGAATGCAGCCTGCATGCGGACATGATCCTCAGGGGTTATGTCGTGGGCTGTGACGAATATTTTCCGAATGTCCGCAGGGATCTCTTCCATGTCCTGAATAGTTCCATGCTCAGCTATCTTCTCCATGAGGGCCTCGGAATAGATCCCCCTCTGCCTTGCTATCATCTCAAATAAGGGATGAACTTCAACCAGGATATTGTTGTCAAGCACCTGGCGCACGAACGATACTGCAAAGATGGGCTCAATTCCTGACGAGGTATTGGCAATGATAGAGATTGTACCCGTAGGGGCAATCGTGGTGACCGTTGCGTTCCTTATGGGCGGCTCACCTCGTTGAGAAAAAACTGAACCGTTAAAATTGGGAAATGG
>MVQO01000068.1 GCA_002067585.1 Syntrophorhabdus sp. PtaB.Bin027 | reverse complement strand
TGGAAGCGGAATTGAAAGCAAATTACCCTGAATCAAAAATTACATTAGTCAAGGGAAGCGGCGGCATCTTCGATGTGAAGTGCGATGACAGGCTGATCTTTTCCAAACACAAAATTAAAGGGCAGCGCTTTCCCAATGAGGGAGAGATCGTCAGTCTGATTAAAGCAGATATGGCAAAATAATGCCCGACCGTGGATGTCAATCCACCTGCATGGGTTTTTTTGAACAATGATTCCTAATACAATCCTTAAGCCTTTAGAATGGACAGGCAGGCAGGGGACGCGTGCCGTTGCTTCCCTTGTCATTATCGGTATTGCACTGCCATCAATTGGCGCTGCACTGAAACCGTTCGTATCAGAGGCAGTGTTTATTCTGCTATGCATAGCCTTTCTCAGAACGGACATCTCGGCAATTAAAACCCATATTCGCTACCCAACATTAATCATTGTTGCAACAACATGGACTTCTGTGGCAATTCCATTCTTATTCGGCTTTGGCTGTCGTGCATTTGGTTTGTCTGAGAGAGCTCCTGAGTTATTTCTCGGGCTGATGCTCCAGGGAGTTGCATCTCCGATGATGGCAGCCCCTGCACTGGCAGCTTTGATGGGATTGGATACCACGCTCGTACTTATCACACTCATTGCAAGCACAGCACTCATACCCTTCACAGCACCTCTGTTTGCCCATCTTTTCATTGGGCCCACGCTTTCAGTTTCACCAGCTATGCTTGCGATTAAACTCGTCGCAATCATTGCCGGCGCAGCCATAGTTGGCTTCTGCCTGCGTCGTTTTTTTGGTATGAGGACTATAGAACGCCACAAATATCGAATAGATGGGATTAACATCTTTGTGCTTTTCGTTTTTGTGGCGGCCATTATGGAAGGTGTTGGTTCCCGTGTTCTCATAACACCAATGATATTTGTAGTCTTTGCATCAATTGCATTTGTTGTGTTTTTTGTTATTCTGTTTCTGACTATACTCCTGTTTCGCTCCTCTGGCTGGAAAAAGGCCCTGGCACTCGGATTCATGGTTTCCCAGCGCAATATGGGCTTAATGCTTGCAGCAACCAGTGGAGCACTGCCTGAGCTTACGTGGTTTTATTTTGCAGTCTCACAATTTCCTATTTATCTGTCGCCGTACCTCCTTCAACCCCTGACCCGCCGAGTCCTTGGAGCAGAGAAAATGAGGCTGGATATTGATATTCAATAATTTCTTCCGGATAAGCTCACATGCCTGGTATGTCGGAGAAGCAACGAGATTATGGAAATAGCATTAGCCTGCATCATTTAGTTGGAGAACCATTATTCTCTTATGAAAGAATAACGAAGTAAGACCTTTGCATAACCCATGACCTCTGCCTCTGGGAGGATTTTCTTCTGTTTTCACTCCCTACGGTCGGATTTCAGGGTTTGGTGGTTGTCATATATAGTCTCTATTTTCTTCTTTTTCATTATTCTCGTAGTCTTTGAACGCTCCCCTTCCTATGTCTCGATCATCCGTGCTGCCTTTTTCAGGTTAAAGGCCATGGCAATCAAGAGGAACTCCATGTTCCCCTTTTTAAGGCCGAGATAGCGCATGCGGGCAAACCCATAGTGTTTCTTCAAAGTCCCTATTCCCTGTTCCACCCGGTAACGGAAGGCGCTGATGATTCTGTTGATAAAACGCTGGAAGAAGGTAAGCGGTTTTCCCCTGGCTGCCTTATGCATGATTGCATCTTCATAGCCGCGGGCAGCAAGAAGGTCGCGGTTCTTCTGGCTTGCGTATCCCTTGTCAGCACAGACGGGGGATGTATCGGGTAAAAAGAGGTTTTCCATAAGGTTCTCAAATTCCGTGGTATCCGCAACATGGGCAGGGGTGACATGACCGTTTAAGATAAACCCTTCTTTGGTATCCACCACCACATGAGTCTTATATCCGTAGTAGGGTTTCTTCCCTTTCCTGACCCAGGTGGCATCATGATCATCGGAGTAAGTAATCTGATGTGAAGAAGGTTCCTGAGATGATTCGTTCCCACATCTATCTTCTCGCATTACTTCGATAACCTTCCGGGGTCTCCGGGATGATTCCACAATGGTGGCATCGATGATGGCCCCTTCCTTAACCAGAAGTCCATGGGATTCAATCTGTCGGTTGATCTCTCCAAAGAGCTTTTCATAGATGTCCAACTCCATACATGTATTCCTGAAGCGACAGATGGTGCTATGATCAGGTAACGTGCTTCCCAGGGAAAAACCGCTGAACCTGATGAAGGAGATGCGGTCAGAGAGGGCATCCTCCAATCCGGGATCGCTTAAACCATACCATCTCTGGAGAAGTAAGAGCTTGAACATGGGAACAGGAGGATAGGCAGGTCTGCCATCAGCACTGGCAACTTTCCGGTATTTCTTCTTCAGAATCTTCTCTATGGGTTTCCAGTCAATGAGACGATTCACATCATCAAGGAAGTTCTTCCGGGATTGCTTCCGGATCTCGACAAAGTAATCGGCAAAGGTGGGGGTGGTAAATGTGTCTTTCAAAGATACCTCCTTCATGTTGTCAGAATGAGGTATATTACCATATATATCATATAGTTACAAGTTATTTCAGGGGAAAATACCGTGCAAAGGTCTCGAAGTTTAGTTGACGCTTTGCTTTGTGGATTGTATGATTATGTTGCACTGTCTTTGAAGATACAATCTACAGTAGTGAAAAACTTGATAGACTATAAAGAGAACCTCTTGGCACCTTTCTCTTGCAACCCTCTGACCCACACATTTACCGAACCCTCCATTACTGTTGGCATCATGGACCACCGGCAAAAAGTCGCAGGTTGTTTTGAAGGTTATTATGGTGTGGAAGGTATTGGTCAATTCTCCGGAAATTTTACTGCAAGGGACAAAAACGGGGCAATCGTTCTATCTGATGCCAATGGCACTGAAATAATCCACGGTCTAAAGATCAGATGTACGGCACAACCTGACTCGCTATTCCATATATCAGAGGTGACTATCGGGATAGACTTTCACTGGGAAAGAAAAGAAGAGCAGGTTTTTCAGGGTAACCTCATCCTGGAGTTGCGTAAAGATGGAATGATTGCCGTCATCAACGAAATCAATCTTGAGGATTATCTGAAAAGTGTCATTTCCTCCGAGATGAATAGCAGGGCTCCCAGGGAATTTCTCAAGGCTCATGCAATACTTTCCAGAAGCTGGCTCATGGCAGCGTTGAACAGAAAAAAAGTACCACATCAACCCCGTGAAGGAGCAACAAAAATTACCGAACATGAGATTGTCCGCTGGTATGACAGGGAAGATCATGACCTCTATGATGTCTGTGCAGATGATCACTGCCAGAGATACCAGGGGATCACAAAGATCATATCCAAAGAGGCTATAGATGCTGTACGCCAGACGCATGGCCAGGTCATCACGTCCGGGGAAACCATCTGCGATGCCAGATACTCCAAGGCATGTGGCGGATTAACAGAAAATTATGGTACAGCATGGGACGATAAAGAGGTCCATTATCTGACAAGCATATCAGATTCGTCGGTTCCTCACCGCGCAATAAGAAGTGAGGAAGAAGCCGAGCACTGGATAAGCTCTCGGCCAGTGGTTTACTGCAACACGAATGATACGGACTTTCTTGAAAATGTGCTACGGGATTTTGACCGGGAGACGCGCGATTTCTTTCGATGGAAAATAGAATATGCACGGGAAGAGCTTGAGATGATTCTTCAGAAAAAATCCGGTTTTGATTTCGGGACACTTCAGAATATCGTGCCGCTTCACCGTGGGCCGTCAGGGCGAATCTCAAGGTTAAAAATAGTGGGTTCAAAGAAAAGTATTATCGTTGGAAAAGAGCTTGAGATTCGGCGATGGCTCTCAAGGAGTCATCTCTATAGCAGTGCGTTTGTTGTGAAAGTACATCGTGACAAACTTGGAGAGATTGATCGATTTGTTCTTTATGGATCCGGATGGGGACATGGCGTGGGCCTCTGTCAGATCGGTGCGGCTGTCATGGCAAGCAAAGGATTTACAGCCGGGGAGATTCTCAATCACTACTTTCCCGGCACGGAGATACAGAGATTATATTGATGAATTTACCTGAATCTCATTATCACCTCGTGCCCACTCGTCCTTACTTCTTCTGGTCACGTTCGAGCCCACAGAGCACGCTGAGAAATCCTTTTATCTTCGACCTGATTTTAAGAGAAATCGAACCTGAGATTCACCATGAATTCCCCAGTCTCGAATTCATGGTAAACTTTGGACAAAAAACTCCGTACCTTCTGCGCGCACTTGCAGGACGGGCAAGAGACAATGGGTTGACTTTTCGCAGGTACACGGTGGGTTGGGTTTAATTGAAAAAACGAAGATTTAAAACTGCATTTATTTTAGGAGCAGGATTGGGAACACGGCTCCATCCTTTGACTGAACATTGCCCCAAGCCTCTTCTCAACATGAATGGTCGCCCCATAATAACGTATGCCATGGACCATCTCATCGGAATTGGGGTGGATCGTTTCATCGTCAATACCCACCATTGTCCAGAGGTATATAGTAAGGTGTTCGCAGAGAGACAATGGCATGGTGTTCCCATTTTCTTCCGTCATGAGCCGGTCCTTCTCGAAACTGCCGGTGGGTTAAAAAACATAGAAGATCTCCTGACTGATGATGAAGCGATCATCTGTTATAACGGTGATGTCATGAGCAGCATTCCCCTGCAAAGGCTTATCAAGTTTCACGAGAAGAACAGGCCTGAAGCAGCTATTGGCCTCAGAAGCAGCGGTGGCCTTCTCAATGTGAATATCAACAACCATGGTGAGATAGTCGATTTGCGCCATACCCTCGGCATTAAAGGGATGGGGAGTTACCTTTTCACTGGCATCTATACCGTTGAAACGTCCCTTCTCTATTTTATCGAGGCAGGAAAAATAGAATCTATCATTCCAGTTTTTCTGAGACGTCTGGTTGCTAAGCCTGGATCAGTAATGGGTATCGTCATGGACGAAGGTGACTGGCACGATATCGGATCCATCGAAGCCTATGAGGGTCTAAAGGCACATATGGAGTCCCGATGACTACCAGCAAAACATTGATCAAGTTTGCAAAGGAAGTTCTGGGGCTTGCACATGATGTCGAAATGAAGCTTACTCCTCTCGGCGGTCGTGGATCAGACCGGATATTCTACAGACTCACCTGGGATTCTACAGAATCTGCAATCCTTATTCATTACAATTCAATACGCATTGAGAACACCTACTATGGAGATATCGCTACTTTCCTCAGAACTATTAACGTCCCTGTTCCTGCACTGATCTGTCAGGATTCTAACCAATGTATCATGGTCATGGAAGATCTCGGAAACACTGATCTCTGGTCGCTAAGAAACGAGCCATGGGACATTCGTCAAGAATTTTATAAGAAGACTTTGACTGTCATTCATGTGCTTCACACCTTTCCAATAGAAAATTTTCCCGTGGCACAGGTGAAACTCATGGAGCCTTTTGGACCCGAGCTCTATAAGTGGGAACAAGATTATTTCAGGGACAACTTTGTGATTGAAGTCTGCAAAATAAAGCTTCAACCAGCCTTTTCACAACAGCTCGATAAAGAGCTTCAGTCCCTCGCTGATCGCATTCATACATCGAGTCAATCCCTAGTTCACCGTGATTTTCAGTCCCAGAATGTCATGATAAGATACGGAGAGCCCTATCTTATCGATTTCCAGGGGATGCGTATAGGGAGTCCTTTTTACGATTTGGGATCCCTTCTTTGTGATCCCTATGTGCAGTTTTCAGAAGAAGAGATTGACGAGCTATTAATGTTTTACTTCAAGTTATCAGAAAAGGATCTGATTTGGTCTGAATTTCAGAAGGCATTCTGGGAAGCTTCAACACAGCGACTTATCCAGGCCCTCGGTGCTTTCGGTTTTCTGGGACACAAAAAAGGGCTTGCAGCCTTTCTCGATTATATTCCTGCCGGCCTGGCCAATCTTCAGCATGCAGTATCCCACATACCATCCCTGCCACACCTCCAAAAGCTTCTAAAGAGATGCCAGGCACGCATCTGAACTTCAAAATGGATCAGGATTATCCCAAATCACGCAATACCACTTGCTTTATGTGACATAACCCGATAACATTTCGCCATATTTTAACCAATGCGCCATTACATCAAACGGGTGAGGACAAAAGGACAGATGGAAGACCTCCAGATAGAATACAGCGGCAGGAACATCACTCCTTGGGGTGGGATGAAGTTGATGAAGAATCATGTGGATCAAACAGCAATCAAAGCATATATGAACACCCTCGATCTTCCTGAATCGGGGTCTAACCGGGGATATGATCCGATCGATATCATTGAGAGCTTTTGGGTCAGCGTACAGATTCTTCCATAAGTTCACCTATTCCCTTCCCTGCAACGGTGGTTCTTCGAATAGCTTGACCCCGCTAACATGACCCTTGATCTCGTTGTCACGAGATACGGAAAGAACAGGAGGGAGTATAATCCCCCCAAACCAGGGCAACCTTCCCATCACCCCTTATTGCCTTTACACCCGAGATGAGAATGGTAGTGAACACCTGGCTGTGTCCTGGCAATACAGCAGATTTGAGCAACTACTGATCGTTTCTTGATGAGACATTTTCTATTTTGTCGAATAAGAAGGTGGGGCTCGTCCGGGCTGACAGCGGCTTCTTCGCCAATGGTTTCATGGTGTACTGCGAAAAACGGAATCTCAACTACATTCATGCGGTTACGTTCTACAAAGGCGTATGATTGCTGTGGGAAAAACCTGTAAAAGCGTCCCAAGTCCGGCGGGAAGCTTTTGCTCTGGGATGGAATAGATGAACAATACCGCTTTAGCGTATTCGTCACCAATCTTGATCTGCCGGCTCAGATGGTGCTCCACGAAGAAAAACAATCCACTTTGAAAACACCCCGGTTCAGATGCTTTGCATCAGGAGTACGAATGAAAAAATATTCCCGCCAGAACATCCTAAAGATCGCCCTTGCGAGAGAAAAACGTGCCTGGTTGGATGGGTTATCCGATATTACACGGTCAGCGAGACCACCTTACAGATGTTTTAATGCATGATTTGGGTTAAAAGTTTAGCGTTACCCGTATATCTTCATCACATACAAAACCGGAAACCTTCCTAATAGCCAGTACAGTGCCATACCAATGAGAACAGTGAAACCTATAGATTTGGTTCTCAAGGCAAATACAAAGGTTGGGATTGCGACAACAACTTCACGATTCAAGAAGACTACATGCCCCGTATCGCCATTAACAATCAAGAGAGGTGTGATGATAGCACTCAATATCGCTATAGGAATAAAACCAAGCCATTCCTCCATCCATAGGGGGAGCCTTCTTCCTGAGAGAAAGAACAAGGGTAACAGCCTGGGAAGGTACGTCACAGCACACATGAAAAAGATAAGTATAATTGTATGGGAATTAGCAATCCCGTTCATTTACCAGACCTGAAGTCTTCTTTCCAATCTCTTCGTAGAACTAGGCCCAAGGTAGCTCCCGTCATCGATGCAACGATAATATATCCGTTCCCCGGAAGGACCAAGCAGAAAATGATGGCCAAAACGCCAGAAATGACGAACACTATAAAAAAATAACGGTTTCGCATCTGCATTGCCACGAGACAGATGAGCATAGCCTTGAGGGCATAATCTATGCCAAAGGCGTTCGAGGGAACGAATTCCCCCACATATCCTCCGAGAATACTACTTCCAACCCATGATAGATTTGAAACATGATTCACAATGATTGCCTTGCGCCAGTCCCAGTCTCCTGACCGAAAACGGCTGGCATTTACCGCGAAACTCTCGTCGGTGACGCCATAAGCGAAGAGAAAGATCCAGCTTCTTCTCAACTTGCTTAGATACGGAGCGAGTGCCGAGCTCATGAGCACATGACGCAAATTTATCGTAAAGGTAGTCAAGACAATGGGGCCAATACCTGTGCCCGAACCAAGCATGGAAACTGCTACAAACTGTGTACTACCTGCAAATACCAGTAATGACATTAGGCCAATTTCAACAGGTGATAACCCTACTTTTTGAGCCGCAACACCGAATGCAAGCCCTGCGGGGAAGTAGCCTGCACATATTGGCCATCCTGCTTTAGTCCCTTCCCAAATAACTTTGGCCTTTCTTAGGTTCATTTCACCACTCTTAAGAGGCGTTTCTTACCTGTTTGCAGGCTGTGTAACGTGCATTCGCTTTAATCAAATCTCAAATTAACGAGGTGGTTTGTCGCTCTCACTCCAAATTTTCTCAGGGTTCATGATATTGTTGGGGTCCAGGAGAGTTTTAATTTTTTTCATTATTGTGAGTACAGTTGGATCTATAGTTTTCATTAAAAACTTTTGTTTTTCAAGCCCTATACCGTGTTCACCCGATATAACTCCTCCAAATTCGACGGCTGCTTGAAAAATTTCATCCATGGCTTCTGTAGCCTTCTGGTAGTGGTTCACATCGGTGATATCAGTCAGGATTGCCGGGTGAAGGTTCCCGTCGCCTGCATGACCGAGTGCGACTATTTCAAGATTGTACTTCTTGGCCAGTTCCTTACACCTTTTTATCAGTACCGGCAGATTACCTCTGGGAACTGTGACATCCTCAACGAGGACAGTCTTTGTATCTCTGTAAATAGCCGAAGCACCAACACGCCTCGCCATCCAGAATTGATTGGCTTCATTGATACTCTCGGCTATCCTCACTTCTTTTGCACCATGTTTTCGTGCTACCTCCACAATAATCTCGGTCTCCCTTTCCACAGCCTCGCTTGCACCATCGGTCTCAAAAAGTAGCACTGCATCGGCATCTCTCGGGAGCCCGAACGGCATCGTTTCCTCTATTTTGTTAATTACCCAGTTGTCAATGTATTCTATCTTTGTTGGAATTACACCTGCTTCCAGTACCCTGGAAACATTCTCGCCCGCAATGACTGCATCACCATACACGGCCATGACTGTCTTTCTTGCAGGTGGCAACAGCATCAGTCTTAAATCTGCTCTCGTTACCACTCCGAGTGTTCCCTCAGAACTAATGATAATGTGGAGAAGATCGTAACCAATGACGTTGTTCAAAGTCCTCCCACCAAGATTTATTATTTCACCAGTAGGAAGAATCACTTCCATTCCCAAAACGTATTGTTTTGTCACTCCATATTTCAGGCAAGAGGGGCCACCAGCGTTCTCAGCAATAATACCGCCTATCGTAGCACCATAGTAACTCTGAGGATCAGGCGGGAAAAAAAGCCCTTCTTTGGCTAACTCCAGAACTAAATCCTGAAGCACAACGCCCGCTTCCACCGTCGCCATCATGTTCTCTTTGTCAATTTTTGTTATCCTGTCCATCTTGGAGAGACAGAGGACTATGCCACCCGAAATGGGTATCGAACCACCACTTACATTTGTGCCACCACCTCTCGGTGTTACAGCTATCTTTTCTCTGTTCGATAATTTCATGACCTGTGAGAGGGCTTTTGTATTCAAAGGAAATATGACTACATCAGGTTTGTGTGTCCACGTCGTTGTTCCATCGTAAGAATATGTTTTCAAACATTCTGGTGATGTAAAAACATTTTCTTTTCCCACTATTCTTTGAAGGTCTACTATTATCGACTCTTTTATCATAAACAATACCCTATCATCATCGTGCTACTTCTTTTACTGAATCATGCTATTCCCGGAATGACGCTGCCTCCTGATGGAAAAATTGCCACATCAGCCTTGGGCATACTCTTGAACGTAGCAGAGACCGCATCATCAAGATTTGAAGCGTAGATGAAATTCATCATGTCTACCTGCTCCTTTGTCAATGCCTCCGTCACATGGACAACACTGAGTTTCTCTGATAATTCCTTAAAAATAACAACCATCATGATAAATGAAATACCGAAATTTTTGAGATGGTCAGGAATATCTCCTCGTATCAATCGATGGTGATATTCATTTGCCGTTTCTTTGGTAGCCATTTGCTCTACAAGTGGCATGATCGGACCTGAATTTTTTTGCGATGCGACCCAAATGATGGTGCCTCCTGTCCTGACGGCAAAACTGGCGTTCAACAGTGATTTCATGGCATTAACGCCTATTTCAAGCGGAGCTGCGGATGTTATCACCACATCAGGTCGTTTGGCCAACGGAATAAGATAGAGAGATGAGGCAAATTCTGATGCCTTCTTGTGTGCTTCAACCGGGTCACCCGCAAATGCCTTGATTACACCATGTCTTTCGTTCATAACGAAATCAAGCTTAAAACTCAGTCTGCTTAAACGTCCTGCATCTACAATGTCCTCGTAAAAGGGATTCCCCTCCAGTAAATTAAGCTTGCAGTTACGGTGTCGCATCCACGTGTAATGATGGTCTGCCACCGCCCGATAAGATGCTACTCCTGGCATGACAATCTTGCATCCACCTCCAAATCCTGCATATGGGTGAGGCATGCACTCCCCTATGCCAATAATCAAATCACTTTGGGCAACAAGCTTGTTTACCTCAACCAGCGTACCTTTACTGGTTCGACCAATCAGAATATTCTCATTTGAACGGGGGTCATGGTTGTAGACTCTACCCTCAAGACGGCGAAATGTTTCCTTGCCAGCCTTTTTTTCAAGTTGTTCCCTGGTATGCAATGGGTGTGTCCCTAATGCGCAAACGGCACTTATTCGTTCATCGGGGACTCCTGCCCTGTTGAGCCTGTTCAATATGTGCGGGAAGGCGAGATGGGACGGTGTCGGTCTCTGAATGTCGTCGAAAAGCACCACCACGTCCATCCCTGGCTTACCAAGCTCTTCAAGGCGCAAAGACCCGATCGGACTATCAAGGACACGCTCAATCTCTCTATCAACATCCTGTACTTCGGATACTGCCGAACAATCCTGACAGGTAAGTACATTCCAGCCTGATGGCAGGGAAAAGTTTATTCTACCACCTTCGTAATTCAAATAGTAGTCCATATAATTTCCTCCTATTCGGTCACGATTCCCTGATTGTCAGATCAACATTGACAATCTTTAACCTTATTTCTGAGATTCTCCCACTCCACTTCAATTTGTGTCTGCATGTTTGCTATCTGGTCCTGGGTCAGGTGGCCATATCTACCCTGCATCTGGAGATACTCATCAATGGGGAAGCCTTGAGGTTCATATGTTATTACATATCTTCTGCCGTCAAACACTTCATACAGAGGGAAAAGTCGTGTCTCTACTGATAACATGGCAGCCTTTACCGTGAGACCCTCAGCCATCCTCCAGCCGGTGGCGCAGGGAGTAAGAATATGGAGGAATTTGGTCCCTTGTATGTTTCTTGCTTTTTTTACCTTATCCATAAGATCTTGAGGATACCCTATCGAGGCTGTTGCAGCATAGGGTATCCGGTGCGCAGCCACGATCTCCATGATATTCTTCTTTCTGAAAGGTCTCCCTGATGGTGTGGTAATAGTCCAAGCGCATTCAGGGGTTGCAGAACTCGCCTGAATGCCGGTATTCATGTATGCCTCATTGTCGAGACACACGTAGATATAATGTTCATTCCGGTCCACAGTGCCTGAGAGTGCCTGAAGCCCTATGTCAAAGGTGCCACCATCTCCGGCAAAAGCAACCACTGATATGTCATCTTTCCCCTGCAGCTTGAGCACATATGATATTCCAGCCGCTGTTGGTGCTGCTGATTCAAAGGTGCCGTGGAACGCAGGGACCTTGAGGGAGGTATTCGGATAGGTGGAGGCGATGATAGAAGAACACGACGGAATGATGACTGCTACCGTTTTTTTTCCGAGGGCGCGAAGCACAAGCCTCATGGCAATAACAACCCCACATCCAGGACAGGCCATATGCCCTGATCTCATCATATCTACTATGACCTTTTCATTTTCCATCTTAGCTGCCTCCAATCCATACAGGAAGATCATTCGGTTCATCTTTGCCCATGACTTCCATGGCAATACCCTCAAGAGTATCCGGAGAAACATCGAGGCCATCGAGTCCGGCTATGAAACCGTATACAGGAGGTCGGATATCTGAATTGTAGAGGGAAGACTTCAATTCCTGGCAAAAAATACCTTCATTTCCGAGGGAGATGTTACGATCCACCACCGCCACTTTTGCAACACCTTGCAAGGCGCTTTTAATCTCCCCTGAAGGAAATGGCCTGAAGGTCTTTATCTTTAGAAGCCCAATCTTTAATCCTTTGTTCCTTAAAGAATCAACTGCCACACGGGCGGTACTTGTCATTGATCCGCTTGTTACAAGAACCAGTTGTGCGTCCTCTGTTTGGACCGCCTCTACCATTCCGTATCTCCTGCCAAAATGCTCCTCGAACTCTTTGTCCACTTTTTTGATTACAGTTTTTGCATTCTCCATGTCGTCAAAGCCCCTTTTCCGAAAGGGCATAAACTGGGAACCAGTAGTCACCACATTCGAGACAAAAGTAGGGTTCTCTATATCGAATCGTTCAGGAAGGGCAGCCTTAGGCAGGAACCGGTCAACCGCGACCTGATCCGGTACTTCCATGGGCTCGATGAAATGGGAACTGAAAAAGGCATCAATTATAACCATGGAGGGAAGCATGACTATTTCGGAAATTTTGTAGGCCTGGATAACTGTGTCAAATGCCTCCTGGTTATCCTCACAATAGAATTGCATCCATCCTGTGTCCCTCTGGGCAAGTGTATCGGTCTGATCACTCCCAAAAGACCATGGTACGGCAAGGACTCTGTTCACACACCCCATGACAACGGGCACCCTGTTGCCTGACGCATAATGGAGCATTTCGTGCATGAGCGCCAATCCCTGTGAGGAGGTGGCTGTAAAAACCCGCGCGCCGGTGAGAGACGCAGATATGCACATGGCCATTGCCGAGTGCTCAGACTCTACCCGTACCATGATTCCGGGCAGTGTCCCCTGAGCCTCCATTTCCGAGAGTTTTTCATAAATTGGAGTTTGAGGTGTTATAGGATATGCTGGGATAAGCTGGGCCTTGGCCAACCTCACCGCTTCCGCAATTGCATAGTTTCCTGTTAAGAGTTCCCTCATTGGCCGTCCTCCATTTCTATCACGTGGCGGGGGCATGTTATTGCACAGATACTGCATCCCTTGCAATAGTCTTTATTTACGCTGTATAACCGCTGTCCTTCCTTGATAATGGATATGTCCGGGCACAGGAGAAAACAGAGATCACATTCGATGCACGTACCGCAGTAAAAACACCTGCCTGCCTCGTCAATGGCTGC
>MVQO01000067.1 GCA_002067585.1 Syntrophorhabdus sp. PtaB.Bin027 | reverse complement strand
TCTTTCAGGATTACAAGGTGGAGAGGATGAAGGAGGAGAAGAGGAAGAAGAGGATGAAGATGGCTGAGAAGATGGCGGGGGAGGGGTATGATTGACTTTCTTCAAGAAGAATGTCGATCTGCAGATATTTTGTCTAGTGCTGCGTAACATTAATTTGGACACTGAGCTGATGCAAAAAATTTAATACATAGGGAGCGCGGAGGGTCACGAATTCCCCATCCTTTAGGGTGGGGATGAAGTGAACCCTCGCCCATTCTTTGTGCCCACCAAAATTGATTAGACATCACTTATTTTAGGATGAGTTTATACTTGGCACCTTAGCCACAGGTGGTGCCACCCACCTATGGCTAGGATGTGATAAGCTTGGAATTGCGCAGCTTCAGCCATAGCTATGGTCAAATCACCTACCACATCGTGTTGGTGCCCAAGTATCGATACAAAATATTCTATGATAGGCGAGTTAAAAAGGATTGCGAGTTGATCCTCAAAGATATTTGCATGGAGCAAGGATATAAAATTCATGCTATAGAAATTGTTGCGGATCATGTTCACTTGTTCTTGGAATTCCACCCAAGCACTTCCCTATCAAAAGTCGTTCAATATTTGAAAGGAGGCAGCTCGAATAGGTTGTTTAAGCTTCATCCTGAATTGAAGAAACGCTATTGGGGTGGAAGCCTATGGTCAAGTGGCAAGTTATTTCGATCTGTAGGAAATGTGACTGCAGATACAATCAAGCACTACATTGAGGAATCTCAGGGGAAACCGAAAGCAGAGATTCAATCGTGCGGGTCCAGGGATCAGGGCAACGAAGACTCGATGATTTCTGGATTCCATAAAACCGGGCGTGAGAGCGTGCGGCCCGAAGCATACCCCATCCTTTAGGGTGGGGTGGCCGCACGCAGTTTGATTTTTAAAAAATTAATTATAAATATGTATCTAGTAATAAATCCTCCATCTTATTATCCAAGAATCTTACGCCATTTCTGAGCAAAGATTTTACAATTTTTAGTTCATTTTTCGGATCCAATTGTTGTTTAGCCCATTTTGATGCAGATGTATGAACAATTTTACCCCTTCCCTCTCCAAAGCTGCTCATGTCAGCGACCCAAACTGGGTCCAGATCATTAGCTTCAAAACCAATCGGAAGCAGCAAACGCAACAAATGCTCTTCTTTAATACCATGATTGTTCTCAATTGCCTTATGGTATATGTCCATTGCTTGATTAATCTTTGTCGAGATATCTAATTTGTTTTTCCAAGACGACTGAGAATTTGCTTTCTTTGGTCTCAATGAATTTGGCGGTTTTTCCATCTTGAGGTCTGAAAAAGCAAGGAGGCCTAATAAAGTCCTACTTGTCTTCCTTTTTCCTTTCCACGAATTCACAGCAGTTACTGCTATTTCCCATGATCGTTCTTCTATATAGGACTCTATTTCGGCATGAGCCAATACTCTAAACATCGAGGCTCTTGTAAGAATCTCTGGTGCATAATCACCCGTTGGATCGAACTCTAATGGCAATAAATGGCAACGCAAGACATAGAGTTCTTTTACTAAACATCTGTATTTTTCGGATCTATTCATTTTCTTGCTTCCAGAATCCAGAAAATTTAATGCGCCCGCTATCGAAAGTTGGTATTCTAAAGTCCAATTCAAGAACTTCACGCAATTTTTGTCCCCAAAGAATGAACCTACTACTTGTTGCTCCCAAGCTTTTGGTTGTGGCTCCAATTGAAGTTCGGAATTCTTCGCTTTCCAAGCAAAGAGATTTAAAGGCCTCTTCAATTGCCTTCGCATTATTTAATGCAGCTTTCCGAATTATATCATCAGAGAAATAGAAGGATATAGAATCGAGGACAGCACGATTTAACTTTGCTTCCAATCCGTTTTTTGTCCATTTTCTTGCAACACGTCCTGCACCAAATATTTCTATCGATGCTTCAATTGATTTGTCAAATTCTTCTGCTCGAAGTTTTATATTCTCTTCATTTGCTTCCCAATTTTTATTAAGATAATCGCATGTATTATCAAGGAAAATCTGAAGATTTCCTGCATAGTTAGAAATGAAGAAAGAAAATGCAAAATATCGCAAAAGAATTTCGACATCTCGCATTCGAAAATCGGGTTCGCTAATCCTCAATAGAATCTGCAAATTTTTATTAGAGTATGAAATATCCTCAATGAAATCTACAAACTTCCCTGGAAATAGGGCTTGTCTAAGCTCCTGCGGTGAAAGTTGTACACTTCCTGTATTAAGCCTAATAAATACCAGATGCAAGAAACCTTCATTCGGCCAATTACGGATAACAACTGAACGAATAGTTTGATTATAAAATTGATTTAATTCATCTCTGAAATCTGGGCTTCGTTCTATATCCTTGAAATTAAGCCCGTTGAGATTTTTTAAAATTTCTAAACCTCTGAGATTAAATAGATTGTTCTTACCTTCAATCAATCCCATAAATTGAAGGAGGGATAGCATCCGCTGTTTACCATCCAGCACTAAATACTTGCCTCGTTCATTCCTATTCTCTGCAAGCACAATCTGCGGTAAAGGCAATCCAAGCAAGATGGATTCAATAAAACGGCTTTTTTTTATAATAGTCCATGCATCTCTTCGTTGGAAATGGGGATATAGATTTATATTGCCACGAGAGAATTGAGAAATAATAGTCTCGGTCGTCCAATCAGTATTATATACAACGGCATCTGACACCTGTTTGAGCGTTATTTCTGCGTCAGATTGTTCTTCAGATTCCTCTTCAAAATCCAGTTCGCAATCATCCATAAGATAGCTCCTTCAATTGACTTATAAGCTATTGGTCCTATTGATTCATGGCATTTAGTTCATATTCAAATACATCTCATCATCGTCTATGTGTTGATGTCCGAGGATATATATTAGATTTTTCAAAGGAAAGAATAATCTGTGTAGTCCCGAAACTCTTCAGGACCTAAGGGATTGACGGGAGATAAATGCATCTCTAGAGACAGGGCATTTCATCGAGATAGTTTGATGCCCTATTAAATCCGGGAGTTTAGGTCAGGACTACATACTGCTATTTAAATAGAGAAATAGTTAAATCTGTTGAGCATAAATAAATTTTAACAAGGGACAAGAATGAGATTCATTCCACTTCATGTAGTTGGCCGAGAATTGTTGTATTCTCAACATATTTTTAATCCAAACGCATTTCCGTCTCATGTGAGGAGTGATGTTGATGCTTGCGCAACTAAGTTATCTATAATAGCGTATTCGCTGGAAAATATCCAAAGGGAAATACAAAATGATAAATTAGAATTTGCACACATTTTAAATAACGATAAAGCGTTCATTGAATTCGTGCCAGATCCTAGGAAACCAGTGATGGCTTTATATTATAGCGTGAATTTTCAAGTCGGCCTGCAGTCATTCTTCATTTCAATAAAATCGTTATTAGATATATTTACAAAGATTGTATCTAAATTAATCGAACCTAAATCCACACTGAGGAGAATTCCGATTAACTTAAGGTCGATGGTCCCCATAACGAACACCGCCAATATTTTTACGCTTTCGATCTAGTTTTCTCTGTTC
>MVQO01000066.1 GCA_002067585.1 Syntrophorhabdus sp. PtaB.Bin027 | reverse complement strand
CCTTGAGCGAGAAGTCATTGTGGTGCAGAGCAAGGGTATGGAGCGATGGTTGTCAATGGAGCTTGCCAAAAAGTTCGGCATCTGTATGAACTGCAGATTTCCTTTTCCCAACAAGTTTGTGTGGGAGATATTCACTATATTTATTCACGATATCCCTGATATTTTACTGTATGCTCCCCAGGTGACCACATGGAGAATCATGAAGTTATTGCCCGATTACCTCCATGCGCCCGGTTTTGATGTGATCAGTAACTACCTTGTTCAGAAAACTGATCACTTGAAAAGACTCCAACTTTCTGAGCGGATTGCTGATGTTTTTGACAAATATAGCGTGTATCGGCCTGAAATGGTCCTTCGATGGGATAGGGGGTCCCATGGATCAGGACAGTCTGAGCGCTGGCAGGCAGAACTGTGGAGAGGGCTTTTCAAAAATGGAGAAGAAAAACACCGGGCAGGTATTCTGAGAGATTTTCTCAAAGCGATTACATATGCAAAGGATTCAGTAACAGGATTACCCAAACGCGTCTCCGTGTTCGGCATTCCTGCTCTGCCCCGGTATCATTTTGAGGTCATTCACGCTCTTGCATTAGTGACAGATGTCCATCTGTTTCTTTTGAGCCCTACAAAAGAATACTGGGCAGATATTGTGCCGGACAAAAAAATTGCAACTCAGCCTGTGGGTAAAGATCTTCATTTTGAGGTGGGGAATCAATTTCTTGCTTCCACAGGCAGGCTTGGACGGGATTTCTTTTCCATGTTAGTAAGTCAAAGCTACGAAGAATTTCAATATTTCAAAGATCCGGAAGGAGAATCACTCCTCGCGCGGCTGCAATCAGATATCCTGAACCTGACAATGAGAAGAGCAGACCAGAAAGTTGCAATCGGCCAGGAGGACAGATCCATTCAGGTCCACTCCTGTCACAGCCCTGCAAGGGAGGTTGAGGTTCTTTACGATAACCTCCTTGATTTCTTTGAATCCAGTTCCGGTCTGACACCAAAGGATGTTCTTGTCATGACCCCAGATATAGAGGTCTATGCACCGTATATCACTGCCATTTTTAGTGGAATCCAGGATGAGGCAATGAAAATCCCATTTTCCATTGCCGACAGAAGGGCCCTTTCAGAAAGCCCTGTCATCGATGTTTTCCTTAAAATCATCACACTCAAGGGAAGGCGTTTTGAGGCACCGGAGATCATAGATATTCTTGATAGTCCCGTGGTTCAGAAAAGATTCGGTTTCAGGGCTGAGGATACAGAGCTCCTTCTCCGGTGGGTAAACGATGTGCGTATACGTTGGGGTAAAGACAGGGAACACCGCCGGCAGATGGGTCTGCCTGCTTTTGACGAAGGAAGCTGGAAATCCGGGATCGACAGGCTTCTTCTGGGTTATGCGTTGATGGGTAATGAAGAGAAGCTCTTCAAGAGCATTCTTCCCTATGATGATATCGAGGGAAACGAGACCGAGATACTTGGGAGGTTTCTTGAATTTCTGGGATGTCTTTTTTCTTCAGTAGATGAGCTTGAAGGTGGGCGTACGCTTGGGGAATGGGCTGTGGTACTGGAGTCTTTTCTTACCAGGTTCTTTGTTGAAGACCAGGAGAGCGGACATGAGATGCAGATACTCCGTGCCAGAATAAGAGACCTCTCCAGTAAACAGACGCTGTCAGGCTTTACTGAACCTGTTGAAGTTGAGGTTATCCGCTATTACCTCTCAAAAGAACTCAGGGACGAGGAATTGTCCATGGGTTTCATGACAGGGGCGGTTACGTTCTGTGAAATGCTTCCCATGAGGAGTATCCCTTTCCGGGTGATAGCACTCATCGGCATGAACAGTGATGCCTATCCCAGGGAGTACAGACCTGTCGGCTTTGACCTCATCGCCCATGACCCAAAACCAGGAGATCGTTCCCTGCGGGATGAAGACAGGTACCTTTTTCTTGAAGCACTGCTATCTTCAAGGGAATGCCTGTACATCAGCTATGTGGGACAGAGTATAAGGGATAATAGCGAGATTCCACCATCTGTTCTTGTAAGCGAGCTGATTGACCACATAGATGAAGGCTTTGAGACTGTCCAGGGAGGGACGTTGCGTGCCTCTATTGTGAGAAAGCACCGGCTGCAGCCATTCAGCCATGCGTATTTTGTTGAAGGGAGCTCCCTGTTCAGTTACTCCCGTGAGGACTGTGAGACTGCAAAAGTAATGACAGACAGCGAGGTAACGCGCCGACCGTTTATTTCCAGACCGCTGAAAAGAACGGAAATTGAAGAACGGAATATATCCCTTGCTGGGATGAAAAGGTTTTTTCGCAATCCTGCTGAATATTTTCTTAACCATTGTTTGGGGATTTATCTGAGCCAGGGACCGGATGCTCTTGACACAGATGAGCCTCTCCATGAACTCAATGCTCTTGAGACATATAAACTCAGAGATTGGCTCACATCAAAAAAGATAGCAGGCAACGATCTTCAGGATTATTTTGCCCTTGCGAAGGGGAGAGGGGTTCTGCCCCCTGCTACACCGGGAATTGTGGTTTACGAAGAAATTTCGGACGTTGTTATGGAGTTTGCAGAGGAACTGAGGTCGTATACTGATATGCAGGAGTTACCTCCTCTGGATGTGGATATCTGTATCGGTGAATCCAGAATTACCGGCCACCTGGAAAACATCTGGGAGTCTGCCCTGGTAGAATACCGGTGTATTGAGAAGGACAGAGCAAGGCACCACATAGGTGTGTGGATTGACCATGTTGCGTTGAATTGTATACAAAAACCGAAGTATCCCCGGAAGAGTATATTTACAAGAATCGGAAATTCTGTGTTGTTTAACCCCCTTGAGGATGCCCGGGCTGTGATGGAAATGCTCCTCTCTTATTATCTTCAGGGGATGACCGAACCCCTGAGGTTTTTCCCCGAGGCATCTGCCAAGTATGTCTACCGTTTCACAAAAGGCCACAGTCACGAAGCTGCGCTCAAGGCTGCCCGCGCTGACTGGGAAGGTTCAGGTTTCAGCCGAGGGGAAAGGGATGACCCCTACTACGAATTTTGTTTTGGCAACATTGATCCAATTGATGACACCTTTGCCTCTGTTGCAAAAGATATCTTTGTACCCTTAATGAACAGCATGTCGAAAATACCCAGGAAGAAGAGATGAGCATCCTTGATCCTCTTAACATACCGCTGAAAGGTCTGAATCTTATCGAGGCAAGCGCTGGAACAGGGAAGACTTATGCCATTTCTAACATCTATTTACAGCTTCTCATTGAAAAAAATCTTACTGTAGAAGAAATACTTGTTGTAACCTTTACAAAGGCTGCAACCGAGGAACTCAAAGGCCGCATCCGTGGAAGGATAGTGGATGCCCTCCGTGTTTTGTCAGGTGATCCTTCGGATGATGATTTCCTCAAAGATTTTGCAGCAAGGATAACTGAAAAAGAAGGAGCACAGAAGAGACTTGTCAATGCGCTTCAAAGCTTTGATCTGGCGGCAATCTTCACGATCCATGGCTTTTGCCTGAGGATGCTCCACAACCATGCCTTTGAAAGCGGATCGCTTTTTGATACCGGGCTTGTTGAAGACCAGACAGAGATTCTTTCGGAGATTGTAGATGATTTCTGGAGGCAGACATTCTATACCATGGATCCCCAAGCTTTCAAGGAAACAACCCGAGAGATGGGCAGGGAAAATCTCTTTGATCTTGCAAAAAAATGTGTGAGCAATCCGTTGCTTGCTGTGGTTGACGGTATGAAGGATGAAAAGGATATGGTTGTTATGTCAGTCGCTGCAGGGTCCTCGATTGTCTCATTGAGACATCAGTTTATAGAGTATGTTCACAGAGAATCTGCCAGAAGAAAGCAGACTGAAAATGTCCGATCCTATGATGACCTGCTCATAGACCTATTCCGTGCTCTTGAAGGGCCTGGGGGTAGAGAGCTTGCTGTTTCCATACAACAGCGCTACAAATCAGCCCTTGTTGACGAATTTCAGGATACCGACCCCCTCCAGTATAGGATTTTCAAGTCAATATATAGAGGAAGCAATGGAGCCCTCTTTCTGATTGGCGACCCAAAGCAGTCTATTTATAGTTTCAGGGGAGCTGATATCTTTTCTTATATGGAGGCTGTCACTGATGTGGATGTTCAATATACCCTTGATAAGAACTGGCGGTCTTCGCGTGGGCTTATCAAAGCAGTCAATACTATCTTCGGTGAGGCAAAAAATCCCTTTGTCTTTGATTCCCTCGTCTATCGTCCGGTAGGACAGGGCAATCAGGAAAAGACCGGCAGGCTCCTTGTTGATGGAGTCCAGGATCCATCTCCATTTAAAATCTGGTTGATGAAGCGCGATGATAGCAAAAAGAATATTACGAAAGGGGCAGCGCGAGAGCTTGTTGGCAGAGCCGTTGCTGATGAGATTGTCACATTGCTTTCAAAAGGAAATGAAGGCAAGGCCCTGCTTGATGGAAGGCCAGTCCATGCAGGCGATATTGCCATCCTTGTTCCCACGAACTGGGGGGCCCGCGAGATGTTGAAAATATTAAAAGAAGCCCATGTTCCCGGTGTTATTTACAGCTCAGAGTCCATCTTTTGGAGCCGGGAAGCAATGGAGATAGAGCGCATCTTATGTGCAGTTCTGGAACCGACCAATGAATCATACGTGAAGACTGCTCTTGCAACCGATATGATGGGGATTTCAGGTGATGACCTCGCAGGTTTCAGAGGCGATGAGCAGATATGGGATAGCTGGGTAGAGAAGTTTGAATCGTACCGGTTAATGTTCCTTTCCAGGGGTTTTATTGTCATGGCCCGGACAATGGTAACGAGAGAGCGGATAAAACAAAGGCTCCGGGCTTTTCCAGACGGGGAACGAAGGGTAACGAATATCCTGCACTGTATTGAATTGCTCCACAATGCATCTTTAGAAAACCAGCTCGGACCTGAAGGTCTTCTCAAGTGGCTCCATGAGAAACGGACAGAGGAGAGCGCCTCTGATGCTGATGAATACCAGATGCGCCTCGAAACAGATGAAAAGGCTGTTAAGATCGTAACAATCCATAAAAGCAAGGGACTGGAATATCCTGTTGTCTTCTGCCCGTTCTCATGGAGTGGTGCAGAAGGGGGAAAAGATGATCTTGTCGTGTATCATGACAGAGAAAAAGCCAATCGACCAACCATCGATATTGGTTTTCCAGTGAACGAATACGGCCGGCAGTCCATGGAACAGGAGCGTCTCGCTGAGCTTGTCCGCCTCCTTTACGTTACCTTTACACGGGCAAAATGCCGGTGCTATCTCGCATGGGGCCCTATAAATGAATCAGAAACTTCAGCCCTAGCCTATCTCCTGCATTATAAGCCCCGGAATAAGGAGAAGCCCGACCTCGATGGGTTAAAAGATTTTGTGAAAGGTTTGAGTGATGAACAGATGGAGAGGGACATATCATACCTTGTGGATAAATCTGAAGGGGCCATTGAATTGTCAATGATTCGGCATCCTTCGGGTCTTATCTACAAGCCGCCCCGTCCCGCTACTGAGATGCTCACGTATCGTGAATTCTCAGCAAATATCGAAAGAGACTGGCGAACAACCAGCTTCACAGCTATTGTTTCAGGAAGGGAACAGCTTGCAGAATTGCCTGACCGAGATACAGCACCGGAAGAGCAGGATCCTCCAGACAGGCAAGAGCCTGGAGAGCCAGGAACACAGACCATTTCAATCTTCAATTTTCCTCGTGGCGCCAGGGCAGGGTCGTGTCTCCATGATATCCTCGAACATGTTGACTTTAATCTTGGAAGCCCTGATGAGGCAAAGCGCCTGATCGTTGAAAAACTGACAGAATATGGTTTTCCGGATAAGTGGACAGGCACGGTGTACGGAATGCTGGCAGATGTCCTGTCAGCGCCTATTATGGGGAAGGAGATACCCTTCTCCCTGTCCACCCTTAAAGCGTCTGACAGGCTTCACGAGGTTGAGTTCTTTGCGCCTCTCCAGCTTATAAGCGCAGGCAGGCTTGGCGAGATCTTTCGTTCTTACGCAGGCACGGTAATCCCGGATAGATCCGCAGGTCTGATTCAGAGCCTTGGATTCAAACCTCACAGGGGTATGCTGAGAGGTTTTATTGATATGGTTTTCCATTACGACGGACGATACTACCTGGTTGATTGGAAATCAAACTTTCTTGGAGGCGTTGAAGATTACCGCCTGGATAAGCTTACTTCAGTTATGGAAAAGGAGCTTTATGTTCTCCAGTACCATATCTATGCTGTTGCACTCCATCAGTATCTCGGGGTGCGAGTAAAGAATTACCATTACAGTGAGCATTTTGGGGGTGTGTTCTACCTTTTTCTTCGCGGTATTAGTCCGAACCGGGGCACAGAATACGGTATTTTTTTTGACAGGCCTGAGTATAACCTAATCAATGACCTTTCCTGTTTGTTTGCAGGACAGAGCATAGGAGAGTGACCCTGTTTGTGGATAGGACTATAGCTGAAGCATATTTCTCGGCCCTTGACAGGCATTTTGCTGATTTTATGGTTGAACTTGCGGGAGAGACATCTCAGGATAGGCAGAGAAGTCTTTGGCTTGCCGCTTCCCTTGTAAGTGCATCTGTTGGCCGGGGCCATGTCTGTCTGAATCTCCGTGAGATTGCGGGGCAACCCGTATCCCGGGAAGAGGATGGCGAAGAAAGGCCATTACTGGTATGTCCAAAGCTCGATGATTGGATCAATAGCCTCAGAGGACAATCAGTGGTGGGCAGTCCGGGTGAATTTAAGCCTCTTGTCCTTGACAAGAAACAGCGCCTTTACCTTTATCGCTACTGGTTTTATGAGCAGCAGCTCTCCGAATCAATCCTTGCCATGGCAAAGGAGCATCCCCTGAATGTTGATGTGGAGATGATTGCTGAGGGCTTGAAGCGATTTTTTCCTGGCACTGGTGAAGCAACCAATTGGCAGTGCATAGCCGCCATTCATGCAGTGATGAACAGGTTCACTGTTATATCAGGTGGGCCAGGTACAGGGAAAACACACACTGTAGGGAGGATCCTGGCTCTTCTCATAGAGCAGGCTAAAGACGACCCACCTGCTATTGCCCTTGCAGCACCCACAGGTAAAGCAGCAGCACGGCTCACTGACATGGTGAGGGCCATAAAAGAAGATCTGGATTGTTCGTCCATGGTAAAAGCGCTTATCCCTGAAAAGGCTTCTACTATTCATCGTCTTCTCGGTACAATTTATGGTGGAAAGACCTTCAGGCATAATAAATCAAACCCTCTTCCCTTCGATATTATTGTTGTTGATGAAGCGTCTATGGTCGATTTACCGCTTATGGCAAAACTGGCCAGCGCGCTCCACGATAGTAGCCGCCTTTTACTCCTTGGGGATAAGGACCAGCTGGCATCGGTTGAACCGGGAGCAGCCTTTGGAGATATCTGTGACGGGGGTAGTACCAATACTTTCTCCGGTGTTTTTGCAGAATCAGTGAAGGACCTGCTATCTGTTGAAGTCCCACAACAGAAAATAGGGGAAAGTGCACTTACAGATTCGATAGTGGTCCTCCAGAAAAGTTACCGTTTTGGAACAGAGAGTGGCATTGGTCTTCTGGCATCTGCGGTGAAAGAGAGCAGATTATCTGATGCTCTGGATTTGCTCAAGGGCAAGGAGCATGATGACGTTTTCTGGCGTCATGTACCGCCTGTTGGAAGCCTGGGTATAGCGGTGGAGGAATGTTTTTATGCTTTCTACGCTGATTATTTCTCAACCCGGAGCCCTGAAGAGGCAATGTTTCTTTTCGATAGATTCCGCCTTCTCTGTGCTCTCAGATATGGGCCCTATGGCGCTTCTGCTCTAAACCAGACAATTGAGCACATGTGTCAGCGGGCAGGACTGATACCAGCGGGAGATAGATGGTATAAGTGCAGACCGGTTATGATCACAAGGAACGATTACCACCTTAAGCTTTTTAACGGGGATGTGGGCATTGTTTTTCCTGATCAGGAAACTGGGGGCCAGCTTCGGGTCTACTTCCCGGCAGACGGTGGTGGCTTTCGCAGGATACTTCCCGGGAGAATAAAGGAACACGAGACGGTGTATGCTATGACTGTTCATAAAAGCCAGGGGTCTGAGTTTGACCGCGTTGTTCTTCTCTTGCCTGATCGTCCATCAAGAGTTGTAACAAGGGAGCTGGTATACACGGCCATAACACGGGCAAAGAAAAGTGTTGAGGTATGGGGCACGGAGGATGTTTTGCGGCAGGGTCTTTCACAGACTACGCGCCGTGAGTCGGGGTTGAGAGATATGTTGTATGGCGGGAAGGGAAGTGAAAACAGGGAGTAAGAAGTGAAAAATAAAGGTGGGTAATGGCAGTGAGGCACCAAATGCCACAGAGGCTTCATAGGTTTTTTGCAAGTTTTAAACCTGCAACAGCGAAGAAGACTAAAAAAATTCTTGACCACAACAGGAATAAGTAAGTAACTTATACTCTGAACGCCAAACACAATTGACGAGGGGTAAGCATGAAAAGTGTCAGTCTATTGTGGCGAAAGGTGCAGAGGCCGATACTGCTCTCATTGGTACTGATTTACTTGATCGCTGTATGGGTAGGTCTGTACTGGATTTCAAAAGGCATATGGTTTCTCTTTAAGTCATAAAAAAGAAAAATCAGAAATATCTGCAAGGTGGGCCCCTTTTCAATCTGTCCTTTATGGAGCCCCCTTACATTGTTAACGTTTACTATTTCTTCTTATTGACCTCCTTCAGAGGGATACCTATAGCCTTTGCAACGCCTTTACCATAGTCAGGATCAGCCTTCATACAGTTGCTAATATGGCGTATTTTGATTTCCTTCGGTGCGTCAGCTATGGCACGGGCAGTGTTCCCGAAGAGAAGCTCCTGTTTTTCCGGGCCGATGAGGCGAAAGAGTAGGCCAGGTTGAGTATAGTAGTCATCATCATCTTCGCGGAAGTTCCAGTGATACGCGTCCCCCTGGAGCTTCAATGGCGGTTCTGAGAATTCAGGCTGCTCCTGCCATTCGCCAAAACTATTTGGTTCGTAGCCGAGGGTACTCCCATAATTACCGTCAACCCTCATGGCCCCGTCACGATGAAAGCTGTGATATGGACAGCGGGGGGCATTTACTGGGATCTGATGATGGTTTACGCCAAGCCGATACCGCTGTGCATCACCATAGGAGAAGAGCCTTCCCTGGAGCATTTTGTCAGGTGAGAAGCCAATACCGGGTACGATGTTTGTGGGATTGAATGCTGACTGTTCTACCTCAGCAAAGTAGTTTTCCGGGTTTTTGTTCAGTTCCAGAACGCCAACTTCGATGAGGGGATAATCCTTTTTCAGCCACACCTTGGTGAGATCAAATGGATGAAATTTGTACGTTGCAGCATCTGTCTCGGGCATGATCTGAATGTAGAAGGTCCACCGAGGGAATTCTCCCTTTTCAATGCTTTCATACAGGTCACGCTGGTGGGTCTCTCGACATTTGCCTATGGCAGCCTCGGCCTCAGCATCAGTGAGGTTTTTGATGCCTTGCTGGGTTATTAAGTGGAACTTAACCCAGAAGCGCTGGTTCTTGGCATTGATAAAGCTGAAGGTATGGCTACCGAAGCCGTGCATGTGCCGGTATGTGGCAGGGATACCCCGGTCACTCATGACGATGGTAACCTGGTGGAGCGCTTCGGGCAGTGAGCTCCAGAAGTCCCAGTTATTGAGGGCGCTGCGCAAATTAGTGCGGGGATCCCTTTTCACAGCGTGGTTCAGGTCAGGGAACTTTAGGGGGTCTCTGAGGAAGAACACCGGCGTGTTATTCCCCACAAGATCCCAGTTACCCTGATCTGTATAGAATTTCACCGCAAAACCACGGATGTCGCGCTCTGCATCAGCAGCGCCCCGTTCCCCTGCCACAGTAGAGAAACGGACAAAGCAGTCGGTCTTCTTACCTTTTTTTGCGAAGACACTGGCCCTCGTATATTTTGTGATGTCATGAGTTACGGTAAAGGTACCGTATGCTCCTGACCCTTTCGCATGCATCCGTCGTTCAGGGATGACCTCGCGATCGAAATGTGCCAGTTTTTCAAGGAACCACGCATCCTGCATGAGTAAGGGGCCGCGCGGCCC
>MVQO01000065.1 GCA_002067585.1 Syntrophorhabdus sp. PtaB.Bin027 | reverse complement strand
TTAGATCATCTGCTAACAGAAAAAGATTCCTTAATTCTGGCCGGAATTTTAGTAAAAAGGCCGAAACATACAAGACCTGAAGATACAATGACCGGCAAATCCTCGACTTGGCTCTTATCAAAGAACACATTCCAATATTTTTACAAATCATGCCTAAGTATCTCTTAACACCAAAGTAAAACACTGCCAAAAAAGATCATCTACAAGATACGGGCAGGGAAAGATGTGAACCCAAAGACTGTATTTATCTAAAAGTAATTGCTTTACAAAAATCTTTTTCTTTTTGAGGAAATCTGTAGAACTTGCCAGAACATACTGCTAAACTTATCCATCAGGCGTTTTTCGGGTTTGGTCATTTTGTTTTTGATCAAAAATAGATCTACGTCCCTGAGTCATCACATGCATATGATTTTACAGGTGTGGATATGGGCAAGGTTCTCATTGGGTGTCTATTACCGTTAGCGATTCATCTATATTTTCTGTCTCTTGCTTTTGGAAATGGTTTTGACATTTACGAGCAAAGCGCCAAAGCAGTGGGCATGGCCGGAGCCATCACCGCCCAGGCAGACGATCCTTCGGCCATATTTTTCAACCCGGCGGGAATAACACAGCTGGAGGGAACCCAGATATCTGCTGGCGCATGCCTGATCAGGCCAACGATGCGATTTCAGAGCAGCGGTAATCCTATCATGGGAACCTACCCTGGAGAGACATCTAAAATCAAAGATCACACCTGGGTTATACCTAATGCCTATGTAACCCATAAAGTAAATGAAAAGGTAGCTATCGGCATCGGGACTTTTGCCCATTTTGGACTCGGCGTTGAATGGCCAAAGAAGTGGGAAGGCCGTTTTACCCCTGGCGCAACAAAGACAATCCTGAGAACAACCTCTATCAGTCCGGTTGTTGCGCTCAAACTTTCAGAAGACTTATCAATAGGTCTGGGCCCTTATATCCAGTATTTCGACATTGAACTCAACAATCTCGTTTTTCTTGCTGCGCCTTCTCCACCAATAACACCAGGCAACAACAGAGCGCAGACGGCAGATGCAAAGCTTACGGCAAAGGAATGGGATTGGGGATGGCAGGCAGGATTTCGACTCAAAATTATAAAGGGACTCACTTTCGGGGCAGCCTATTTGAGCAATGTTCGACACAAGATTTCAGGTGGGGAACAGGAGCTCAAAAGCCTTGCAGATGGGAATGTTGTCGTCAGACAGGGCTTCTCGGGAAAATTTACCCTACCCGCCACCCTGCGGTTGGGGCTGGCATGGCAGAGAGGTCCGTGGACTATTGAGGCTGGAGCTCAGTGGACAGAATGGACGAGCTACAAAACATTGAAGGCTGTTTTTGATAATGGCACATCTCTTACAAGCCCGAAGAACTGGCATAATGCCTGGTTGTGGCGCATAGGATCCCAGTACAGGGTAAATAAATACCTTGACCTAAGGGCCGGGTTCCTGTACGATGAAACCCCTATACCGAGTGCAACTCTTGATCCCCTTGTGCCGTCAGGAGACCGGATGGGGTATTGTGGAGGCATTGGGTTACATTTTGACAAATTAACCTTCGATATTGCCTATAATTATATCCATGATGAAAAACGTAAATGGAACAACCCTTCGGGAGATGTCAAGGTAGGACCTTTATCAATCACCCGCGTTACCGGTAAATTTGAAAACGCATATGCCCATATACTCGCGATGAACGTGACCTATCGTTTTTAAAAGAGCATAGGGGACGTTCTTGAAATGTTGACATCTTAATCATTTTATGTAATTATTGCCCGTGCCCAGAAAGAATCGAATAGATGCACCCGGTGCAATACATCATGTCATCGTCAGAGGCATCGGGAATTCTCCCATTTTCAAAGATTCTCAAGACTGTGAAAACTTCATTTCCCGCCTTGGTCGACTCTTGTGTGAAACCACTGTATCCTGCTATGCATGGGCGCTAATGAAGAATCACGCCCATCTGCTTCTTCGGAGCGGATCTTTACCCATCACATCCTTAATGAGGCGTTTGCTTACGGGTTATGCACAGCAGTTTAATCGAAGGCACAACAGATCTGGTCACCTTTTTCAGAACCGTTACAAATCGTTCCTCTGTGAAGAAGACCCTTATCTTCTTGAACTTGTACGATATATCCACCTTAACCCAATCCGTGCGGGTGTGGTAAAGGAGATGGCCGCCCTCGAAAGATTTCGCTGGTGCGGTCATGGCGTAATCATGGGGAAAAGAAAACAAGACTGGCAGGATTCTTCGTTTATATTGTCTCTTTTCCATGAAAACCGATCCACTGCAAAAAAATTGTACAACTCGTTTGTTGAAAAAGGCATTGCCCTGGGCAAAAGACCTGATCTGGTTGGAGGAGGCCTTATCCGCTCGGCAGGCGTCTGGATTGATGTTCAAGATTTGCGGACATCCAGGGAACGTTTCTCAAGCGATGAACGTATCCTCGGGAGTAGTGATTTTGCTGCATCTATTCTCAAGAAAGCGAACGAAGACTATGGGAAAAGGATTGGCGCTGAGACAAAACAGTTTAACCTGGAAAAGATCATCACGGCTGTTTGTAAACATTTTGATTTGAAACCAAATCATGTCGACAGCCCTTCAAAGAAACCGCATATCACCCGCGCAAGGGCAATCATTTCCTCTATAGCCTTCGATATATTAAGATTAAAAGGCGTAGACATAGCGCGGCGGCTGAATCTGACCCCTACCGCAATATCGAAATTATCCGCTAAAGGCCGTGCTGATCAATCAGTTAATGAGATTAGCGAACTGATTTTTGAACAAAATGAATAAAAATAATTTCAACATTTCAAGAGCGTCCCCAAAGTTGCTAAAGTTGTTTTGCATTGTATTGATAATGGTTTTGATTCTGATGCATCAAAGTGTATCGGCATCCTCTTCGAAAAATCTTCCCCTCTCTGTTAATCAAGCGGCCATGAAATTGGTGCAATTTTGCGTTGAGCCAAAAACCGGCCTTGACGATCAGGCTGTTGCAACCCTTGTGGATTATGTGTTGGGCCCGAAGCAGCACAAGGAACTGGCTCTTCCCAAGACGCTTGAATCTACAGGAGCTTATTATGAATTCGACATGAGGAGCACTTTACATCAGTTTATGGAGTACTTTTACACTGCCCGAATTCCATCTTCAATCACACGACCTTCATCTCTTCGTTCATCCCTGTGGACAGCACCTTCTGGAGACACGCAAAAACTGCCTAACAGTTGGAAGACATCTTTTCCAGCAGAGAATCCCATCATCATTCACGGGATAGAACGGGCAGCAAATACCCCTGATCTGAACACCGGTGTTTATCATGAATACGATATGAAGAGAACCCTCATTCTTCTTAACCACAGAGGACATCAGACAGTACTCTCCATATCAAAACAGATAAGCACATCAAATGTGGGGAAAAAGGGATTTATTCTTGGCAATGACAGTGACTGGAACTATTACTACACAGAGGAACCTGGCTCCACCATAACTGGTCTAGGGTGGGCCAAGTCGTACATTTACGATTACTTTTCAGTCACTGTTTTTGTGGAGCCGAGTTCCGGGTCAATTGGTGTAAAAACAGGTATCTTTCAATGGCTTCGAGCAGGGTGGTCAGGAATTAATTTTGTTAAACCAGGCCATATCCTTCGTGGGATCAAACGCTTTGCCCGCGATTGCAAAGCTATTATGGAATCATCCCGGTTACCCTCTTCGAATCAAATTGTATCAGTTTATCAGATGCTCTCTAATATGACCGCAAGCGAATTGCTTAAAGAATACAGTGGCCTAAAACAGGCACAACGATCTCTTGCCATTCAGACCGGCAAAATCAGCAAGACAGAGAAAGAAGAAAAGATATCTTTTGCAAACACACCTAAAGAGCAGATGATCGAGGAGCTCATGCTGGAGAACCTCAAAATAAGCCTGGGAAAACCAACCGTCCTAGGTAAACAATCCTCATTACTGTCAACAAAAAGCCAGTTGTACATTTCTCACCAGTAGGCCTTCACCTGCTTCAACCTTATCCCCGTACCCCGGCCTAATCAACGGAGTTACTTAAAAAAGGCAGCCCAGGGTGTTTTTTCTGTTGCAAAGCAGCTTGGATTTACACGACAATTATGGAAGTATGACTATCAACTAAAAAGAGTAAATAGTGATGAAATATTCTGATGTTGACTTATCACGCGTTACGGATTACGCGTTACGGATTTTCAGGAGGGGATTATGAGCGAATTATACCGTTTTTCTGATGATACACAGAACATTCTCAATAAAACCAGACTTCCATCAGGAGGCTTCATAAATCTCTGGCTCAATACTGGCCACTACGAAGTGACACAGGAGGCTGCTGAACGGTTCGGTTTCTCATCGGCAGCCGTTGACATCCTTCGTGATGCAGCCCAGGATCCTGATTTCTATGAATTTACCCTTCCCTCTGCCCATGCCCAGTCACCGGACAAGGTATCTTTTATGCCACAGGGACCGGAAAAAGAAATCGTTGTTCAAGAAAGTATGGGAGCATACAAACAATGGGTGCTAGATATTGTTGACAAGATTCACAGGGCCATGCAGAAAAGTGATATCAGGATAGCCCTTTACTGGATTGGCTACACCCTTCATGGGATCCAGGACCTTGGTCCCCATGGCGGCATACCAAACCCCGAGCATGCAGCACTCGATTCACAAGGCCAGAGTCCAGACAAGGACCCAAATAGCGTACAACTTTCCCGCTATTATACCCACGAGTTTCTGCGCCACATCCGTGAGGTTTTGGGAAAAGATCAGTTTGACCTTCTTCGCAACTGGGATGGTGATGGCAACCTTTCAAAGTCTGAGAAAACATCTCTCTTCGGCCATGGGTGGGACCTGTCGGTGAAGGCAGCTATGGAGTTCAGAAAGGGTGGAGAGAAATGGCTAAACATGACCCCGACTCCAGCCTCAGTGCGATGGCCACGTGAACGAGTTTTCACTGAAATTCTCGAATCTCTGGATGTCGCAGTCCCACAGAGACGCCCCGGTCTTAAAACCAAGGCCAGGAAACAGGCAATTGAAGCGCCTGGGTTTGCTTTCCAAACCCTTGGACCAGCCATAACCCCTCAGCCAAAAGCAAAATGGACTGTAATGGTTTATATGGCAGGAGATGATTCCAACCCTAATGGGATAGAATATGCTGTCACACAGGATCTTCGGGAGCTTAAGGATGTTGGTTCATGCGACAGTGTCCATTTACTTGCCCAAACAGACCAATGCCGGGAGAAGAATTCATATCGGTACCGGCTTAGAAAAGACACTCCTCTTGCCTCTGACCGTCTGGGGGTATATCGTGGAGATCTGAATACCGGAAGGGTAGCCACTCTTGTCGATTTTGTGGACTGGGCAGTCTTCAATTTTCCTGCAGAAAGGTATGCCCTTGTGCTCTGGGGTCATGGAAGCGGACATGATGATCAGGATGTTTACCGGCTTGCCCGTGGTGATATCTCACCCAGGCTTGCTGCCCGTCTCGCCCAGGACAGGATAGGGTTTTTCGGCAGAACCAGGCGTGCAATGTTTGAGAGGAATGGGCCTAACAAGGGCTTTGGTTTCGACAGTACCGCTGCTGATTTTCTTGACAACCGGGAACTGAAAAGGGCCATAACATCAGTGGTTAAAAAGATCGGCAAACCATTGGATCTCCTTGGATTTGATGCATGCCTCATGGCAAACATGGAGGTTGCCTACCAGCTAAGAGGCCTTGTAACATGGATGGCTGCGAGCGAGCAGACCGAACCTGGGGATGGCTGGGCTTACAGAGAGGCCTTAAGAGGTCTTGCCGCAAAACCAGACCAGGATGCAAGACAACTCGGAAAAGCCATTGTGAAGTCATTCGGTGAGGCTTATGACAAACAGCAGACCCTGAGCCTTGTCCATGTTCAAAAAATAGATGATCTGGCAAAAAACCTTAAAGGGCTTGCTCATGTGCTCAAAGACCAAACCCCTGTCTTTCATAGGGCCGCTACAAAAGCGACTGACCTCTCACCAGAGGGCCGGGAAGGCTACAGAGATCTGGGCGCATTCCTGAAAGCTCTTAAAAATGATACAGACAGCAGTATACGGGAGGCAACCTCACAGTGCCTAAAGATTTACAGACAGATAATCCAGGCAAAGACAGGGCCGGGATCCGGACTCACCATCTACCTACCAGGTCACTACAACCCGTATTTACCTGGCAGCACAGATGCCCTTTACCAACTCATGGATTTTCCCATGGACTGCGGGTGGTCGGAACTTCTCGACAAAGTAAACAGCCCTCCAGGCTGGGACAGAGCCACAGTAAGCAGATTTAAACTCCAGTCCATCCAAGCCGCCCCGTGTTTCGGCAGCTTGTACGGTATAGACCGACACAACGCAAAAGAGATACTCCAGGGGATCGACACTGGCACAAAGGTGAGACACTGGGTTGACCTGTTTCGCAGAAATCTTTTCAGTGATCTGAAAAACAGGGTTGATGATATCCTTGAAATGCTACATCGCGACGATGGGCCTCCTCAGGTAAGGATCTTTGTCCTCCCTGGCCTGATGGGCTCTCAACTCAGCGACCGGGATGGCATACACGGACTTGTCTGGCTTGATCCTGTTGGTCTTGCTATCGGTTCAGATTTCCCCGCCCTTCGGCTCACCCCTGACGGAATCCACGATGCCGATTCTGGAGTAAAAATCGAAGCAGCAGGCCCTGTACCTCTCATCTACGACAGACTGGCAGTTACTCTGATGGCCGCATTCGGACGATCAGTCGATTATCTTGCCTATGATTGGAGAAAGCCCGTAGCAATTTGTGGTAGTGATGTTGCTGATCGCATAGCAAAGAAAATTGGGAATTCTAAAAACATTCCTGTTATCCTGGTTGCACATTCCCTCGGTGGCCTTGTGGCTGCCCGTGCGATCGAGCATTTGAAACAGAAATACCCTGCTGTCCACAAATGTGTTAAAGGCCTGGTGTCAATGGGTACACCATGGAAAGGATCATTCAATGGAGCACTTGCAATGTGTGCACAGGGTAAAACTGTTGAACAGTTCGCCATGCTAACAAAATGGGATGTGAGAGAGATTGCTGACATCTGCCAGACTTTTTGGGGACTTTCTGACACATTGCCCGGTGATTATCCTGAGCTACTCAACCCGGAAATCTACGCGCCCGGGCCTCTTGCATCATCACCAAACGCTATACAGCAACTCTCCTCCCCAAAAACCCTGAACATAAAACCGCCAGTCAGCACCTTTGCCATTGTGTCTGATCTCTTCAATACAGTGAACAACCTTGTACCAAAAAAGAGCGGCTTTGAAATAGAAGAAGGGCCTGGAGACGGCACTGTGCCTCTGTGGAGCGCAACATATGGCGGCACGCTTGAATCAGTTACAGTTATCCAAAAACACATGACCCTGCCAATGGATGGCAGGGCAATAAAGGCCACAATTGACAGAATATCCCATTGGACAGCCATTAAACCAAAGCTTTTAATCAATACAGGGGATTTGAAAAAGGTATATCCACCATTACCCCTGACACGTGATGACTTTGTTGAATCTCTGGAAAATATGGAAGACAGACCTCTTCCGTTAGAAACATATACAAGCCTGTTATTTCTCGGATAATTAAGAAAACCTTTTCTTGACAGGCTTTAAAACTATGCTATTCTTTTATTGATGTGATGCTTCCATCAACATTTTTGATGAAAGGGGGTGATGGTGGTGAAGAGGGTGTTAAAAAAGGGAGTTCTGGAAAAGGAGGCTGCATTCTGGCTGGGCGTTAAAACAATTAATATCAAATCGACAGCAAAAAAATGTCACAAGTGAAAGAGCTGAAAGGGTTAAACCCGAATGTTGCAGGTCTGCAACATAACAGCAACAGGCAGATAGGGCCTTCGCCTTATCTGCCTCGTTATCTGAAAAATCTTTTATGACACTATCGCCAAATCCTGTGGAATTTTTCTTCCAATGGCACCTGACAGAGCGGTGCAACCTGCACTGTACGCACTGTTACCAGGAAGATGGCAGTATTGAAGAGATGTCTCTTACTCAAGCAAAAGAGGTCGTTAACATTGCCCGCGATACTATCACGAGTTGGTCAGATACTTACGAAATTGCTTTCTCACCAAGTTTCAACGTAACAGGGGGTGAGCCATTCCTATCACCCTTTCTCCCGGATATTCTCAGTTATCTTAAGACAAAAGAATTTGACATATATCTCCTTACAAACGGAACAATGATCAACCGCGATAGGGCCCATATGTTAGCAGGTATTCCCTTGCAAGGGGTACAGGTTAGCATAGAGGGGCCGGAGGAGATTCACGAGCAGATCAGGGGCAAAGGCAGCTTCAAAAAGGCTATACAGGGTATAAGTACACTCCTGGATGCGGGCATAATTGTCACGCTCAATGTAACCCTTTCAGAAATCAATTGTAACTATGTAAAAGATTTGGTGGAACTTGCATCATCAGTGGGGGCACAACGACTTGGATTCTCAAGACTCGTTCCCTATGGTAGGGGCAAAGGCCTCATCAGTGGTATGATCGGGCAAGATAAGCTTAAACAGGTATATGAGGATATTCTTTCCATTAAACATACTATGGTCTCTATTACTACAGGTGATCCTGTTGCGTCACAGATAGGTGTTGATCCGGATTATGAACACAGAGATATCCCCCTCGGTGGTTGCGCTGCTGGCGTATCCGGCATAACGATTCTTCCGGATGGAACACTCACACCGTGCAGAAGGCTTGGCATTCCTATAGGTAATATTTTCAAAGATTCATTCAGAGAAATCTGGGCAACCTCGCCTGTTCTCGAGTCACTCCGTATTAAAACCTCTTACAAAGGCAAATGCGGGATATGCGCCCGCTGGTCACAATGCCGCGGATGCAGGGCCATAGCTTATGCTTACTCCCTGGCACACGGTACAGGTGATTATCTCTCAGAGGACCCCCAATGTTTTATTACTGATTCTTCCACAAAAGAATGATATCACCAATTTCAATACATACACCATTTGGCTTTCGAGCCACAGCCAGTATCAGCCGAGAAGGCTTCAGGACTAATTGAAATGTCACCACAGAGAGCAGTAGACTCATGGCAGGGAAACATATAAATATCTCTTTTAATGGTAATGCAGCTCTCATATAAGAATAAGCAGGAGGAGAGAAAAACATGTTCAAAGCAGACAAATCCATAGTGATCGCCTTTTGTACTCTAACAGTTTTATCCGGCCTGTTATTTTTCGATAGACCGGTCGTAGCTCAGGACGTTATAGCAGAGTGGAACTCCATCAAGACACCACCACCTCCCGAGCTAAAAGATGTGACGGTTGATCCCAAAACGACTGCTTTCTTGTTGCTTGATTTTAACAAACAGACCTGTAACTCAGAACGCCGGCCCCGCTGTTTAACATCGATCCCAAAAATGAAAAAACTTCTGGACTTTGCCCGCTCAAAAGGAATCTTGATCGTATATAGCCTGTCTGCCGGGGCAGTACCTGGGGATATTGCGACAGACCTGGCCCCACGGGCTGCGGACCCCGTCATCACATCAGGACCTGACAAGTTTATGGGCACATCCCTCGAAAAAATCCTGAAAGATAACGGAATCACAACAGTAATAGTTACAGGAACCGCCGCGCACGGTGCCGTGCTTTATACTGCAAGCAGTGCAGCCCTTAGGGGCATGCAAGTAATCGTACCGGTGGACGGTATATCTGCAGAAAACGCTTTTGCAGAGCAATATGTCGTGTGGAATCTTGTCAATGCCCCGCGTATTTCGACAAATGTGATTTTGACGAGAGCGGAAAGAATAAAATAAACGAGAAAGGCTTGCCCTTACTCAGATGTATTAAATCTTTTGACATTAACCCCTTTATTTCGTTATTATTCTTCCGTTCAACTTAAGGAGGATTTAAACGGTGCGTGAAATAAAAGGTGTAAGCGCCTGGGT
>MVQO01000064.1 GCA_002067585.1 Syntrophorhabdus sp. PtaB.Bin027 | reverse complement strand
GATGATCCTCAAGGGGTTCTGGATCTGGAACTTGGCGGGTACAAAAGAGAGAGAACAGCTTCGAAAAGATTTGGAAATTATGCATAAACGGAGTGTCTGCAAGTAAGAATATTCTTTTTTTATTGATTACCTGTTACTTTGTGGATATCCCTGAAATGTTGACATGTGACAAAAGAGAGTACGTGAAAGCACAACCGGGCGGGTGCGTTACACCCGTCTCTGATTTTTGTGCTGGACAAATCTGACATAATGTAAGAACATACTGGAGTAAAGGATGGTGACACCAATGAATAAACATCTGACGACTCCATTTTTCGAGGGCCGTGTCATAATGATTGGATGCGGAAGCATTGGACAGGCCGTTCTTCCAGTTATTGGCCGACACCTTGAGGGAATTCATGACCGGTTGATCGTTCTATCAGCTGACGAATCAGGACGAAGAATTGCCGAGCGCTGTGGAGCAAAGTTCATCCACTGCAACCTGACACCAGGCAACTACCGCTCAATACTGAAAAACTACGTCAGTGACGGGGATCTCATGTTGAACCTTTCAATTGACGTTTCCAGTATTGATCTGATCCGGTTTTGCGCGGTCCGGGGTGCTCTGTACGTAGATACCTCAATTGAACCATGGCCGGGTGTATTCGACAACCCCATGCTGGAACTTCACCAGCGCACGAACTACGCCATACGCGCCAAGATCATAGACCTCGCTGCAGAGTTAGGACCTGATTCACCTACTGCAGTTGTCGATCACGGCGCTAACCCGGGACTTGTGTCTCACTTTGTCAAACGCGCCCTTGTTGATCTGGACCAAATAGTTCGTAATGGCAATACAAAACCATCTTCGCGCGAAGAGTGGGCGAATCTTGCGCATGATCTCGGAATATCCACAATTCAAATATCAGAGCGCGACACCCAGGCCAGCCAGCGACCGAAACGGCACGGTGAATTCATTAATACCTGGTCTATAGACGGTTTTGTGGATGAATTGATGCAGCCAGCCGAACTTTCCTTCGGCGTCTTTGAAAAACGTAAGCCAAAGGGGGCTCGGGAGCATCGCCGCGGTTCCGGTACACTGTACCTTGAACGTCCCGGGGCAAGCACCTTTGCGCGTAGCTGGGCACCCTCAATCGGGGGTTTCCAGGGGATGCTCGTGACCCATGATGAGGTTTTCTCGATCGCCGACTACCTGTCGATCCGCGATGGCAGTAAGTTCCTATATCGGCCGAGCGTTATGTTTGTGTACCACCCCTGCGACGATGCAATGTTGTCTGCACTGGAACTGGAAGGTAGGGGATGGATTCTGCAACCCTCCTGCCGACGCCTTGGAACAGATATTATTGAGGGGATGGATGAGCTCGGTGTCCTGCTGGCAGGTCATGAGAGAAACGCATACTGGTACGGTTCGCAGCTCTTGATCCAGGAGGCACGCAGACACGTGCCATTTGCAAACTCGACTACCGTGCAGGTTATGGCAGGTGCACTTGCAGCTGTTCTTTGGGCCGTACGCCATCCTCGTCGGGGCGTGGTAGAACCTGAGGACTTGGATTTCGAGGAATGTCTTGAAACGGCAACCCCATATCTGGGCCGCATGGTTGGTGAATTCACAGAGTGGACCCCCCTTGATGGCCGCGGCAAGTACTTCCCTGAAAGGCTCGATATTCAAAGCCCCTGGCAGCTTCAGAATATCCGCAGCAGACAGTGGTATGGGGAGTAAATATTTCATTACACTCGTTATTGACTCTGTCATTACAATAAAAAAACAATCATGAAAAAAGCAATCGTTATAGGAGGCAGTTCCGGGATTGGGCGGGAATTGGCCAAAATTCTGTCTGAGAATGGGTACATCGTTGGTATCATGGCAAGGCGAGTCCAGCTATTGGAAGAGTTGCGCAAAGATGTGGAAGGAATATTATTCGTTCAAAAAATTGATGTTGCAAACGTGGAAGTGGCAATGGAGACTTTAAATGAGTTCTTAAAAGAAATGGGGGGTGTGGACCTTATTGTGATTAGTGCCGGTACAGGAGATATAAACGATAGCCTAAGCTGGCATATTGAAAACGAAACCATTAAAACAAACGTCAATGGGTTTGCCGCTTTAATTAATGTTATCATGCATCATTTCACAGAGAAGGGTTCGGGGCATCTAGTAGGAATCTCGTCGGTAGCAGCGTTACGTGGAGGCAGAGAGTCTCCGGCATATAATGCATCAAAGGCTTTTGAGTCCAATTATCTGGACGGGCTACGGCAGAAGGTCAAAAAATCAGGGCTGCCAATCACAATAACTGATATAAAACCAGGATTTGTTAATACCGCAATGGCCAAAGGGGATGGCATCTTCTGGGCAGCTGAGCCGGGAAAAGCTGCAAGGCAGATATACCACGCCATAAAATCAAAAAAACGCAGTGTTTATATCACACGGCGATGGTTAATGGTAGCTTGGTTGATTAAGTTGTTGCCCGGATTCATATATGATAGGCTGTAATTCCTGTAACTATTTACTGGAGTAAGCCAGAGAAAAATGCTTGTGTTTCCTTAACTTTTGACTGACCCAAAGAAGCTCTCGATAAAGTCAACTGAAAAAAGGCCATTGTATGATACAGGCACAGGAGCCATGAACGCTATACTTCTGGTAGGCTTGCTGAGATCGCCGGATTGCCTCTTCTGCTTCCTTAATTCCCACTAATCTTATCGAGCGCATC
>MVQO01000063.1 GCA_002067585.1 Syntrophorhabdus sp. PtaB.Bin027 | reverse complement strand
CTTTTCTCATCGCTTAAAACTTACATATATTTGGCTGGGGGATAGGGATTTGAACCCCAATTCACGGAGTCAGAGTCCGTTGTCCTGCCGTTGAACGATCCCCCAACTTTCACCTGTCATGTTTCTGTTGCCTCTGTTACTTCTTCCTCTGCTTTTTTTGCTTTCTTTGCCGGTTTTTTCTCCGCTGTCGCTGTCGCTTTTTTCTCGGCTTTTTTTTCTATTTTCTCTTTCTTCTCTTTTTTCTCTGTTTTTTCTTCTGCCTTTTTCCCTGCCTTTCCTGTCGACTTCTTTTCGGCTTTTTTTGCGGGCTTTTTACCTTCCTTCTCTTTCTTCTCTTCCTTCTTCTGCGTTAGTTCGATAATGGCCATGGGCGCATTATCACCTTTTCTGTTGCCAATCTTCACAACCCTTGTATAACCACCGTTAATAGCTGTGTAACGGTCACCGATTTCAGTAAAAAGCTTCTTCACAATGGCTTTGTCTCTCAGGACAGAAAATGCAAGCCTTAAAGAGTGGAGATCTTTCCTTTTCGCGAGGGTTATGAGCCGCTCCGCCACCTTTCTTAATTCCATTGCTTTCGTAGTTGTGGTCTTAATGCTCTCGTGATAAAACAGTGAGTTTGCAAGATTCATAAAGAGCGCTTCTCTGTGGCTCTTGGTTCTGTTCAGTTTTTTTACTCTCTTCTGATGCCTCATGGAAAACCTCTATATATTGTCTTTTCTTTTTAGTGCTGATCTGTCCAACTCCTCCCGTGAAGGAAAATTGTCCAGTTTTATACCGAGCCTGAGACCCATGCATGAAAGTATCTCTTTAATCTCATTGAGGGATTTTCTTCCAAAGTTCTTTGTCATAAGTATCTCTTGTTCTGACTTCTGCACAAGTTCGCCAATATACTTGATGTCTGCGTTCTTCAAGCAGTTTGAACTTCTCACAGAAAGTTCGAGCTCATCAACGCTCCTGTACAGGTTCTCGTTAAAGTCAGGCTTATCCGCCATCCCTTCCTCTTCACCACTAATCTCTTCAATGTCTTCAAAATTAATGAAGATTTTCATCTGTTCCTTGATAATTTTCGCTGCAAACGAAAGTGCATCCAGGGGATTGACGCTTCCGTCGGTCCAGATTTCCATACTGAGCTTGTCATAATCTGTCCGCTCTGCTACCCTGGCGGTGGTCACGCTATGGCTCACCCTCTTAATGGGAGAAAAGATTGCATCAATGGGAATAGTCCCAACAGGCTCATTCTCATCGTAATTGGCTTCGGCTGATGTATATCCCCTGCCGACTTTTGCCTTCATCTCCATGTACAGACGCGCTTCTTCGCTCAATGTAGCAATATGGTGATCAGGGTTAATGATTTCCACGCCGCCGTCGTGGGTAATGTCAGCTGCAGTTACCTCACGCGGGCCCTTGACATCGATCTTGAGAAGCTTGACCTTATCATCGCTTATCCTGATAACTATCTTTTTGAGGTTAAGGATTAATTCGGTAACATCCTCTTTGACACCCCGTATCGTAGAAAACTCGTGGTCAACGCCATCTATCCAGACTGAAACGATAGCGCCTCCCATAATAGAAGACAAAAGAACCCTTCTCAAGGAGTTCCCAATGGTAATACCATACCCTCGTTCAAAGGGTTCTGTGGAAAATTTAATATAGGCCTGTTCTTTTTTCTCTACTTCAATCTTCGTAGGCTTTACAAGTTCCTGCCAATTTTTTTCAAACATACGCATGTACCCTCCTTAAGGGTAAAAGGCTATCGAGAATAATACTCTACTATGAGCTGCTCTCTGATAGGCATAGTAATATCTTCTCTTGTGGGAAGGAGTTTTATAGTGCCTTTCATTTCTTCCTTGTCGAGCTCAATCCAGGAAGGAACCCCTCTCCGCACCACTGACTCAAGGGCATTTTGCACATTGGGAAGATCCTTATGCTTGACTGATATAACATCACCTTCTTTTACAAGGAAAGAAGGTGTATTTACCTTTTTCCCGTTTACCAGGATATGCTTGTGGCTCACGATCTGCCTGGCCTCTTTTCGTGAGGTGGCAAAGCCGAGCCTGAAGACCATGTTATCAAGCCTTCTCTCCAGAAGCACGAGAAAATTAGCACCTGTAACCCCTGCTTTTCGCTCAGCCATGGTAAAAAATCTTTTAAACTGTTTTTCGCTTAGGCCATAGATCTTTCTCACCTTCTGCTTTTCTCTAAGGCGCAATCCATATTCTAAAAACTTGCCCCTCACATCCACGTGAACACCTGGCGGATAATTCCTTTTCTCAATAGCGCACTTCTCGGTGAAGCATCTTTCGCCTTTAAGAAAAAGTTTTGTTGCCTCTCTCCTACACAACCTACATGATGGACCTACATACCTTGACAATGCTGCCCTCCTTACACTCTTCTTCTTTTCGGCGGCCTACACCCGTTATGAGGAATAGGCGTAATATCTCGTATCAAGTGGATCTTTAACCCGGCGCTTTGTAAAGCCCTCAGTGCCGCTTCTCTGCCCGCACCAGGCCCTTTAATGAATACATCAACCGTCTTCATCCCGTTTTCCATCGCCTTTTTTGCGGCATTCTCTGCGGCAAGCTGGGCTGCAAAGGGAGTACTCTTTCTGGAGCCTTTAAACCCCACAACGCCTCCGCTTGACCAGGCAACAACATTCCCCTGGGGATCAGTAATCGTAATGATCGTATTGTTGAAGCTTGACTGTATATAAGCCTCCCCGACGGGAATACTCTTTCTTATTTTCTTTTTGCCAGTTTTTTTGGCTTTTGCCATTGACCCACCTCTTTATTTTCTCTTCATTGAAGTCTTTCTTGGACCTTTCCTCGTCCTTGAGTTTGTTCGTGTTCTCTGTCCCCGCACAGGCAATCCCCTCCTGTGCCGTAGGCCCCTGTAACAGCCAACATCCATGAGCCGTTTGATGTTGATACTGAATTCTTTCCGTAAATCGCCCTCAACCTTATAGTGTCTCTCAATAATATCTCTTATCTTTGCAATCTCTTCATCAGTCAGGGTGTTTGTTCTCTTATTCGGATCGATACCGGCCTCAGTTATAATCTGCTTTGAGAAGTTCTTTCCTATACCGTAGATGTACGTTAGAGCAACCTCAATTCTCTTGTCTCTGGGGATATCTACACCTGCTATACGTGCCACGCAACTACCTCCTTACCCTTGTCTCTGTTTATGTTTTGGGTTTTCACAGATAACTCTCAGCAGACCCTTTCTTTTCACAATTTTACATTTGTCACATCTTTTTTTAACGGAAGGCTTGACCTTCATTGTGATCCTCCTATTTAACCCTGTAAATAATTCTTCCACGGCTCAGGTCATAGGGCGAAAGCTCTACCACTACCTTATCTCCCTTCAGGATTTTGATGTAGTGCATACGCATCTTTCCTGAGACATGAGCAAGCACCTTGTGACCGTTCGGCAACTCTACCCTGAACATTGCATTTGGTAAAGGTTCAATAACAGTCCCTTCAATTTCAATCCCTTCACCTTTCGGCATATCCCCTCTATAACCTGCTTAATATATCAGCGCCATTCTCGGTAATGGCTATGGTATGTTCAAAATGTGCGGACAGGCTGCCGTCTTTCGTAACCGCTGTCCATCCGTTGTCTTTTATCATTACGTCGCTTTTCCCCATATTAACCATTGGCTCAATGGCAAACACCATGCCTTTCTTCAACCTGATACCTGTGCCTCTTTCCCCGTAATTGGGAATCTGGGGTTCCTCATGGAGGCTTCTTCCGATCCCGTGCCCCACAAATTCTCTCACCACTGAAAAACCAGCCTTTTCCACACAGGACTGAATGGCATGGGAAATATCGTGCAGTCTGTTTCCTTCTTTTGCCTCCTGTATACCTTCATACAATGATTCCTCTGTTACTGCGAGGAGTTTTTCAGCATTTTTCCCAATTTCGCCTACTTTGTAGGTTAATGCAGCGTCTCCGTAAAAGCCGTCATACAATGTACCAAAGTCTAGGCTGACAATGTCACCGTCTTTGAGAACCCTGTTACCGGGCATGCCGTGTACTACCTCGTCATTTACCGATACACACAGGCAATATGGGAAGCCATTATAACCCTTAAAAGCAGGCTTTATGTTCCCAACTTTTTTTATAGCGTCCTCACATTCAATCTCGAGGTCTATCGTCTTTATTCCTCTTTTTACCAGTCTTCCCAGGTGAAGCAAAATCTCCATCGCATACTTACTTGCGGTTCTTATTTTCTGTATCTCTTCTACCGTCTTCAGTATGATCATTCAAAACACATACAAACTGCTATCGCTTAAAGCTTACAGCTGCCTTTATTATCGTCTCCCCTTCAATCGTTTACTCTTTCCCGTCAACCCTTCGTAATGCCTTAAAATGAGATGAGACTCTATCTGCTGAATTGTGTCAAGGGCGACACCAACAACGATAAGCAGCGCTGTTCCCCCAAAATAAAAGGGAACATTGAATCTCTTTACAAGCAGCGTTGGAAGAACGCAGACAAAAGAGATATAAATCGCTCCGATAAGAGTAACACGGGACAGGATCTTTTCAATATATTCTGAAGTCTTCTTTCCTGGCCTGATGCCGGGGATGTAACCTCCATATTTTTTCATATTATCTGATACATTGTCCGGGTTAAACACAATAGCCGTGTAAAAGAAACAGAAAAATATGATGAATGCTATATATAACACTTCATGAAGGAAGCTGCCCGGTGTAAGAAGTTCAGAAAACTTCTTCATATACGGGTGATTGATAAAACTCGCTATAGTTGCAGGAAACATAAGAATAGATGAGGCAAAAATGGGAGGGATTACGCCTGCTGTGTTAATCTTCAAAGGAAGATGGGTAGACTGCCCCCCGTACATCCTCCTGCCAACAACCCGTTTTGCATACTGTACTGGTATCCTTCTCTGCGATGACTCCATAAAAATGATGAAGGCTATTACGACAAACATCATTGCTATTAAGAGCAACACCACAAACCAGTTCATTTCGCCGCTATTCACAAGGCTCACAGTACCGGCAATAGCGTTTGGCATTCTTGCCACTATACCGGCAAAAATGATAAGGGATATACCGTTCCCGATGCCTTTTTCTGTTATCTGCTCGCCGAGCCACATAATAAAGGAAGTGCCACCTGTGAGGGTTATCATGGTCATAAGCCGGAAACTCCATCCCGGATTATAGACAACAAGCTCACCCCCTGCACCGCGCATCTGCTCCAGACCAACTGCGATCCCAAAACCCTGGATAATGCTGATAATGACGGTACCGTAACGAGTGTACTGGGTAATCTTCTTCCTTCCAGCCTCTCCTTCTTTTGAGAGTTTTTCAAGTGTGGGAACTACAACCGTAAGAAGCTGGAGTATGATAGAAGCGCTGATATATGGCATGATGCCGAGAGCAAAAACAGAGAGCCTTTCCAATCCGCCACCGGCAAACATATCAAAAAAGCCAAGGAGGGTACCTCGCGCCTGCTCAAAAATACCGGCTAAAACCCTTCCGTCTATTCCAGGTGTTGGAATATGGACACCAACCCTGTAAACTGCAAGCAGAGCAAGAGTTGCAAAGATCCGGCGCTTGAGCTCAGGAATCTTTCCAATATTCTGGAAACCTCCCATTAAATCATTACCTCCACGTCCCCACCCTGCGCCTTGACTTTTTCAATTGCTTTTTTTGAGGCTTTATGAACCGCAACCTTTAATGAAAAGTCGATCTCTCCGTCAGATAGAAGCTTAACCCTGTTCTTCATATCTTTGATAAACCCTGATTCTATAAAATCCTGGATGCTTACTTTGTCTTTTCCCTTGAAAACTGCAAGGTCACCAACCTTAACGAGGGCATATTCCACTCTAAAAGGGTTTTTAAATCCCCTTTTGGGAATTCTCCTTGTGAGAGGCATCTGCCCGCCTTCAAACCATTCCGGTTTTGTGCCGCCGCTTGTAGAGCGCTGGCCCTTATTGCCATATCCTGCCGTAGTTCCGCGACCTGAGCCGGTTCCTCTGCCCACTCTTTTTCTCTTCTTCCGTGAGCCTTCACTTGGTTTTAAATCAGAGAGATTCATTTATTTTACATCCTCCACTATTTCTAAGAGGTGTATTACCTTCTTCACCATACCTCTTATTTCCGGCGTATTTTTAACAATCCGTTCCTGTTGAAGTTTCTTAAAACCGAGGCTCCTTATGGTATCCCTCTGGTCCTGGGTGCGTCCTATCGCACTTTTTACCCATTTGATCTTGAGGTGACTCACCTTATCCCTCCTCGCCCTTTATCTTGCCACGCTGCCTGGATACTGTATCGGGCGATTTCAATAATGAAAGACCTAGAATGGTGGCTTTAACGACATTGTGGTAGTTTCGTGATCCATAACATTTTGTTAACAGGTTTGTAATGCCGGCAACTTCAACAACAGCCCGTACGGCTCTTCCTGCAATAACGCCACTGCCTTCACTTGCTGGCTTCATAAATACCTGGCTCGTTCCGTACCTTGCCATAATCTCGTGGGGGATTGTACCTTTTGCAACAGGCACCTGAATAAGGTCCTTTTTAGCCCGTTCAACAGCCTTGCGTATTGCGTCAGGCACCTCATTTGCCTTACCCAGGCCATAGCCTACGCGACCGTTTCCATCCCCGACAACAACAATAGCGCTGAAGCTGAACCTTCTTCCACCTTTTACTACCTTGGCGACCCGGTTTATATAAACCAGCCTGTCTTGCAGCTCAAGCCCGTCTACCTCTATGCGTCTCTTCTCAACCAATCACGGCCTCCTCTTAAAATTTTAGTCCAGCTTCTCTCGCACCATCAGCAAGGGCCTTTATCCGTCCGTGGTACTTGAACCCGTTTCTGTCAAATACAACGTGAGCAATCCCCAAACCAGTGGCAATCTTTCCGATCTGTTCCCCGACTCTTTTTGCGGCCTTAACATTTCCACCATACTTAATATCAGCCTTTATTTCTTTATTCAGGGTTGACACCCCGGTTATCACATTGCCATCGATGTCATTGATAATCTGGGCATAGATCTCTTTTAAACTCTTGTATACACACAGTCTCGGCTTATCCTTGGTTCCAGACAACTTCTTTCTGATTCTTTTTTTTCTTTTGTCTCTTGCCTCGACCTTATCTCGTCTATCCATATTTTCGCTCCTTACTTCCCACTTTTGCCAGCCTTCTTCTTTAAGACCTCTTCAGCATACTTAACGCCTTTGTTCTTATATGCATCGGGCTTTCGCAAGGCTCTCATCTTTGCTGCTATTTCTCCGAGTAGCTCCTTGTCTATCCCCTTGATGGTCAGCGATGTCTGTTTGTCCACCTGAGCTGAAATACCTTGCGGTAGAGGAAAAGTAATGGGGTGGGAATATCCAAGATAAAAGACTACATTATTCCCTTGCGTTTCAGCCCTGTAACCAATACCGACTATTTCAAGCTTCCGCTCGAAACCATTGTGCACACCTTCTACCATATTTGCAATAAGGGAACGCATAAGGCCGTGATAGCCCATTACCTTCTTTTCTTCGCTTGACCTTTGAACATTGATCACATTCCCGTCAGACTGAACAGTCAGTCCTTCAAGCAATGACCTTTTCAACGTACCTTTAGGTCCAGTCACGACAACTTCGCCATCTTTTATTTCAAGTTTCACGCCTTTTGGCATTTCAATAGGCTTCTTTCCTATCCTAGACATCTGTTACCTCACCAAACCACGAGGAGGGGCTCCCCTCCTACCTTGTTTTTATATGCGTTCCTGTCAGTCATAAGGCCTTTCGACGTTGTAAGAATGACCGTGCTCAGCCTGTTTTGTTTTTTTACCTCACCGGCTCCTACATAGACCCTTCTTCCTGGTTTGCTCACTCTCTGCAAACCGGTGATTACGCTCTTGCTGTTTTCATCATAACTGATATAGACCTTCAGAAATTTCTTGCGTGTTTCGTCAACAAAGGTTTTATAGTTTCTGATATATCCCTCATCTTTCAGAATCTTTGATATCCCGAATTTCATATTTGAATACGGTATGTCAACTGACTCATGGCGGGCCATGATCGCATTTCTTATTCTTGTAAGCATATCTGCAATAGGATCTATCATCCTGCTCCCCCTTACCAGCTCGATTTAATAACCCCGGG
>MVQO01000062.1 GCA_002067585.1 Syntrophorhabdus sp. PtaB.Bin027 | reverse complement strand
CTCTTCCAGGGTCTTTCGCAAGATGAGAGAAATTAAAGTCCTTCTATTTTTCTTTCACCAGACTGATCACGTGGTTCTTCCAGGGCAAGACCCGTGATGAGGGTCGTCCTCTATTTCCGTGGATGAGTCCACATGGAGCGTTCTGTGCCACCTTCTTCTCCATCCTCTGCACCTGCCTCTTTGATTGGTCATCCTCCCTTCAATGGGAGTTTCGATTACTCACTTTCCAACGTCTTTTCTTAGACCATTTCCTCCGGTTTGCTCACGTACTTCTGCAGCTTCGAATGGAGCTCGTGTCTCTCAATGGTTTTGGAAATCATCCGGCTCACTTCGCTCATCAAACTTTTTCTCCTCCGGTAGAAAGCCGGCCCTTTCCTTGTAGTACGCCTGCACCTTGCCTCGTTTCTTCCCACCCACTATGATGGGATAAGAATAGGACCTGGTGGCCTTTTCCTTGCCCATTGGGCTTTGCGAGTGTTCGACGTTGTCCGGTCCCATATAGAGGCATAGGCAATCCACGGAAACTGGAGGCTCTTTATCAGGTGGCTGGTTGTATTATTGAGCGTCGTTCCGAAAAAACCGTCTGACTCGATTATCAGGCCCAATGCTGTAAAGTCACTCCAATTCCTGGACCCACTTCTTCAAATCAAGTTCTATCGACGCCATGGGTTGGGCTTGCTGCATCGCCTTCCTCCGCCGTAAACATCCCCTGCATTATTGTATACGGTATAGCACATATCGTTTCCCTGTGCCTTTATGCCCTGTCTTTTCGCCTTCACCCTCGTTCCCCGAAGAACAAGTCAATTCCATTTTGACGATCCGGGTCTGGTAGGTTTTTCGGTGGATTCAGTTTTTCAATACAAGAAATCCTCATGAACCAAATGGTCAATCGTCCCCGGATTGTGGTTATTTTGAGCAGGCGATTGGGGTTGTACGTTGGTACGTCATTTCTCCTAGTGTGGTCCCCTTGTACTACCCCAATCATCTAATTGCCGGCTGCATCATCCTCTTTTGACTCCAGTTTTGCGAGGCGCTTATTCAAGGCAGCAATCTGCTCATCATTCGGCTGCGGTGCTGCCTCTCTCACCCATTCCATGGGTACAACCGGACGAAACGGTTGTTCCCGGCGTGCCAGCGCCAGAACATCCCTTCTGTCGTAAATGCCCACTAAATTCGATTCAGCCTTGCCGATGGGAATAAGGCCAAGGTCCACGTCATGGTAGAGTATACCCTCTGCTTCGTACAGCGGCCCGGCCACTATATTACCGAAGGGGTCGATCACGCAGCTGCCGCCGATGCTCTGATGAAAGTGGTTGTTGGGATACGTATCTTTGGGAACAGCCTCCTTGGCAATGTAGGGCGCTGCCAACACCGCCCAACACCGAGCGGAAACACAGAGCGCCTGGGTCATAACTAACATAACCGTTTTAATCATTGCGAGTCCCGGCCAGAGGGCAGCATGGATCTGTTCCCCTTCCACAATCAAATGTTGCTTGAGAAGAGGTTGAAAATGCTCACCACAGATCAGTCCGCTGAGCTTGCCCAGGGGTTCGTCGTATACCCTGATGTTGTCGCACGGCTTGACCCGTGTCACGTCACCGCGAGTATGAAAGAAAAGCTCATTGATTGTGATGTTCAGTTTTCTGTGAGTCCCCATAACCTCGCCATGGGGCCCCATGAACAGAATTGAATTATACATACGCCCGTCATACTCGGGGTCCCTCTCATTAATGCCTATAACGACGTAGCAGCCGGCCTTCTTAGCAGCGGCACCTATCTTCTCGGTTTCCGGACCCGGCACCACAGGAGAATTAAGCAAGTATTGTTTCCACAAGTGGAAAAATTCTCCGGCCTCGGCCATGGTCTGTAGGCCCATGGAAAAATGAGGATAGCCGGGCAGAAACGTCTCCGGAAAGACTACCAATCTCGCACCATTCTTCCCGGCTTCTTCAATCGCAGTACAGGCCTTGGCCAGCGTGGCGTTAACATCGAAATAATCCGGCCTGTCAAGGTAGACCGGACCGGCCTGTACAGCGGCAACCTTGTATTTCGGATAATCCCTAACCATGGTACACCCCCTTGGTTTATGATTTACTTCTTAGACCTGTTGCGCCTCGCTGCCGCATAGGCGGCCGTTCCGCCTAAAGTGATAGGATCAAGCAAAGTCCGCCTCCACTTTCATCTCGTACCCATCAACCATTACACGCTTCACCGTAACACCCTGTGGTTGAAAACAGATAAGGAGACTCGGCTTGACGATCCTCTTCCTGCGACAGGCCCACTTCTACTGGATAGCACAGGCAATCATGCTTTGCAAGGAAAAATATTGACAAATTTTTGGAGTGTCAACGCAAAGCGGAAATGTCCTCGCTCCTTCTACCTTTCGACTTCGCAATGTTCCAATCTGCAACCTGTCTTTTCTGCCTGCCCTATTCTGCCAGTCTGCTCTTCACCTTGAGGCAGAAATAATTCTCACTCGATACATACGGCTTCTTGTCCACGTTGTACGGGGAGAGATCGACAGGCAGAGCGCTGAACCTGCCTTCCTGTCCCTGTACGGCACGACTATTCTGCGTATTTCCTTTTGAATGTCTTCCGCTGGCTTGAGGCCCGGGGCCGCACCTATTTTCAATGCCATGTCTGCGATGATCTCCCAGTTCTCCATGCCCGTCTTGGAACCGAACACCTTCATATTAGCCTGCATCCGACGGTCACACGCCGTAAGCGTGCCTTGCGTCTCGATAGGGAGCGAAGCGGGCGAAACCACGCCAGTTTCCATGTGAGGCGTCCCGAACGAATCGGCTTGCAGCAACAGAATGATGTAATGGTCACCCTTGACGGCATCGCAGTAAAGCACGTTCTCGTGGAAGTAGAGCTTCTGATAGACACCCATCAGGTTGGCGGCGGTATCAACGGTCACCAGCGCGTATGCGCCGATTGACTGGGCAGGAGCAACTGCTTCGGCCTTGGCGGTTTCAGCCTTTGCAGCCGGAGCAGGTATCTCAGCAGGGAGCCGGGTGAACTCTTCCACCGCGAACGGCTTCTCCAGATATCCATCTGCGTTCTGAGCCCGGGCTGCCTCTTCAATGGCCGGGCCTCCATGGCCTGTGATGATGATCACGGGCAGGTTCGGATAATCGACCTCGATCACCTTCAAGAGCTTCAGCCTATCCATGTCCAGAAGTCGGATATCAACGATGGCGCAGTCGAGAGGGGTCTGCTTCTTCTGAAGCATTTCGAGCGTTTCCAACCCCTCATACCGTTTTCGCAGGGTTCGGTGTCGTACCCCTTCTGCATCAGGCTGAGCGCCACATGCCGTCTCAACGATGGCTCATCGTCGATCAGTAACACTTTCTTTCCATGGCCGTTCCTCTATTTCCTATTTATCCCATTTTCGGTGTTTTCATGTTTACGCCTGCCTCGTATCTTCCTGACGACTGATAGAGCAAGGCGGATGCCATAGTGGAAAGATTCTTAATTACAGTGCCTCACTCATTATGAGGTGGTTTTTGATCCCCCTTGCGGCGATAAGAAATATATACATAGGTATCTAAGTATCTGTTATGTATGATGATTCTCAAGCGTTACGTTTTGTTACATTGACAGAAAGTGGTAATTGCATAGAGCGGCAGGGTTTTCAATTGTAAAAAATGTTGCGGATAAAACGTTAGCAGCTGATTTGCAGGGTGTTATACCACAATGAGGTTGATAATTTGGAATACATGTAGTATCTTGTACACCATACAAATTTCGGAGCGTTTATGAAGTTTCCCATTACAAGAGAAGGTTACGAGAGCTTAAAAAAAGAGCATGAATTTCTTTTGAACACGAAGAGACCGGCAATCTTGAAAGCAATAGAAGAAGCGCGGGAACATGGTGATATCTCTGAAAATGCAGAGTATGATGCAGCGAAAGAAGAATTTCAGTTTCTTCAACAAAGGGTGGCAGAAATTGAAGAAAAGATCATGAACTCAGAGATTGTTGATGGAAGGCAGGGAGATGGTGATACTGTCGCTTTTGGCTGCTGCATAGTTCTGAAGAACCTTGACACTGACGAAGATGTTATCTATACATTGGTAGGCCCATACGAATCTGATATTCAAAAAGGCCGTATCTCCATGAGTTCGCCCCTTGGCAGGGCCCTTCTCGGAAAAGGAGTGGGGGATGAAGTAGCATTCAAGGCTCCCGGCGGTAACCGAATCTACGAAATAGTAAGAATCGAATAACCATGATTTAAAAAAGATGATTTGGGCTTTGGTTGTTCACACCTTGCAGTGATGATTGATGTCATTTGATCGCAAACACTCACAATCCAGCACCCAATATTGACTATCATGCTTAACAAGAGTATTATTACTGCGATAAATAGAGCAGAAAAAAATTAGGAGGAGTCAAGGATGAATATAAATCGGGTACATGTGGGCAAAATCTTGGTTATATGGTGTGTGAGTATCGTTTTTGTGATCGCAATTGGGATAGCCCAATGCGGTGCTACAGAGCCGGTCCTTGGTGGTTCAAATACCACAGCAACTGGAGCGGCAGGAGGAGCCACAGCAGAGGGAGCCAGCAACCAGCTCGAGAGATGCGCTGAGTCTCTTGGTACAGTAGCTGTTGTGGAAGACCAGAGTGCGCCTTGGTACGGGTACTTGTATTCAAATTACAAACTTGGTTCAACTGTGCCAGTGCTGCGCATGATGATTCAGCAGTCAAACTGTTTTGTGGTTGTTGAGCGTGGTCGTGCGATGAGCAATGTTATGCAGGAACGGGCTCTGGAGGGTAGCGGTGAGCTCCGACAGGGAAGCGCCTTTCATAAAGGACAGATGGTTGCTGCTGATTACACTATGAGCCCATCAATAACATTCAGCCAGAAAGGAACCAGTGGCATAGGAGGCGCCCTGGGAGGGCTTATGGGATCTGCCGGAAGGGTTTTTGGCGCAGTAGCTGGTGGCCTGAAGTCCAACGAGGCATCCACGACACTCATATTGGTTGATAACCGGTCGAGTGTTCAGCTGGCTGCTGCTGAAGGAAGTGCCAAGAACTGGGATTTTAACCTGGCAGGCGGTCTGCTCGGTAGCACTGCTGGCGGCGGTCTGGGCGGTTACACCAATACACCGGAAGGGAAAATTCTTACAGCCGCTTTCATGGATTCCTACAACAAGCTTGTGAGGGCAGTGCGCAACTACAGGGCACAAACTGTTCAGGGTGGCCTTGGAACAGGTGGCCGTCTCGGTGTTCAAGGAGGGCAGACACCGGCATCCCAGGGAATCGGACGTTAAACAACTCTTTATTTTTTAGTCAAATATGCGCTGCTGCTGTGGCCTCAAAGGTCACCAGGCAGCGCTCAATTATTAGTTTTTCTCGTTGAAACTATTGATCAAACTCTGTCAGAGTCAAGAGAACCACTATCCTTCTTTTCCGGGTGTCCGGCACTGATGGTATTTGTATCAACTACCGAGCAATTTGAAGCAAAGGGGTTATTCAAAATAGCTCAATCAAACAAAGAACAGCAGAATATAGATTGAGTGTCATTTTTCCTTGTGATTTTGGAAATTAGTAACTATATTGGTTGTTACAAAAATGAATCCTTAAGGGGGTGCGTTATGGCAAAGACATTTGTTTGGGAAAATGAAATGAAGAGCGGGATAGAACGCTCTGTTAAAGAAAAAAAGCCCATATTACTTGACTTTTTTTCTCCTGGCTGAATTGGATGCTACCAGATGGGTGCGGTTACGTATCCAGATTTGAAAGTTGTTGAGTTTGTCAATGAGGCTCTGGTTCCGCTACAACTTCAGGCAGATTCTGACCTGGCTGAAGATTTTACAGTGCGGTGGACCCCGACGTTGATTATACTTGACCAAAACGGCAAAGAACACTCCAGGACAGTTGGCTATATTGCCCCGGAGGAATTTGTTCCTGCCATGTTACTGGGCATGGCAAAAATGCATTTTGATCTCCGGGAGTTTGATTCGATGGCACAGTGTCTGGAGAAGATCATAAATGTATATCCATGGAGCCTTGCTGCGCCGGAGGCCATTTACTACCATGGTGTTTGTGGATATAAGACAACCCATAATGCTGAACCACTGAAGCTGGCGTATGAACGTATCGCACGGGAATATCCTTATAGCGAGTGGGTTAAACGAGCACTTCCTTATAGACTGTTATGATGGCAGGGGTGTCCTTCGCTGGGCAGGTTGCATTTACAAACGTTCACCGTAAACCTTGCCACCGGTGTCGGGCACCTTCTCAATCTTTACATTTGCTCCATCGAAGGTCTTCTCCGCTGGTTTATCCTTGATGGTCAGAGCCTTTGCAGTCTGACCGACAGAGGTGACTTCGCCATTGAACCTGTGGTCGTGTGCCTGCGAGGAGGACGTTCCCAACAATCTTCTTTGAAGGTTGGCATGTGCCTGCTGTACCTTTTTGTTTCTGGGTAAACAGAGTGATGGATTTCCAGAATACCAACCGATTGAATACATCAAGCACACCTACGACAAAACCCCCGGCTTCAGAATTAACACTTCAAATATAACAGGATAAGGGATTGTTAA
>MVQO01000061.1 GCA_002067585.1 Syntrophorhabdus sp. PtaB.Bin027 | reverse complement strand
GTCGATTTTGTGGCAACCCTATCTAAAAGGACAAGCAAAGAAGAAGTGAACGAATGCTTAAAGACAGCCGCAGATGGATCTTTAAAAAACATAATGGATTGTATCGATGATCCCTTTGTTTCTGCTGATTTTCAAGGGAGCCCATACTCATCCATAGTTGATCTCCCCTGTACTCAGGTTATAGGCGGAAGTATGGTAAAGATCATTGCCTGGTATGACAACGAGTCAGGCTTTTCCCATCGCCTGTGTGAGCTTTTTTCGCTCCTTTTGAATGAACATGCCATAGCGTAAAGTCAATGTTTTAGACTATGGAGTATCATGTCAAGTTACAAGAAACAGGCAGTACAGTACTCCCCATGTAAAAGGCAAAACGGGTTTCTTGAATGAAGAAACGAGTTTCAAGATTATTGTCAAAACCTCGGCATGGCTCTGTTCAGGCCATATACGGAAAAAATATATTATTGGAATTCAATGGAAAAAGATCGCTATAGTGTCTCGTGAGGTTCCGTACATAAGAAATCCGGCTCTCCTATTCGATGTTTGGAAAAAATTATTATGTTATTATGGTACCATAATGAACGGTATTCTTTAAACAAACCATCGGGAAGCAAAGAAGCTTGGCCTTTTGCTTCAACAAAGCGTCTGATGCTAAAGGCAACCGAAGGTCTCCACTGAGATTACTGAGCCTGTTTTTTTGAATAATGACCAACTTCACACCCATCTCATCTGTGGAAATTGTAGGAGGCATTTGTATAATACGGGTGCCTTCTATACCAATATGAGACACTTTCCATTCAATAGCTTAAACTTTAAGAACAGGAAGGAAAGTTACCATGGAAAACCATACAGCAAGAATGTGGGGTAAGAGAACAGGGTCACCAAGAACCATTCACAACCTTTGATGAGTAATAACAACTCCCTATTCAGAATAATAGTTCAAGACCATGAAGTGTGATCCGGAATTTTCTGAGAGGTTCGGCTCTATCGAACATGTTAGACCATTTTTCAACCTTCTTTTCCTGG
>MVQO01000060.1 GCA_002067585.1 Syntrophorhabdus sp. PtaB.Bin027 | reverse complement strand
CGTTCCACGTCAGTCTGCTTGACCTTTCTCACCCGCTTCTTGTCCAGGAGTGCATCCATGGCATAGCTTTTCAGAAGCTTGGGATGGATGGTGGCACAGGCAGATTCTGATGATACGATGTCCATCCCTGCAGGTTTGCCATTAATGAAGACAAGGATGCCCTTCTGGTGGGGGTAAGGTGGGATTGTTTTGAGAAAGGCATCCAGGTCGTTCTTCCGTGTTTCAAAAACATCTTTCATTGCTCCTGTGCGTGATTGCACATTGGCTTCATCTGCCATTTCTGCGATACCATCCCAGACTGCTCCCTGGTCACCATGGTAGCGCATACCCCGTTTGAGGTTAACGGCAACGTTGCGGACATTCTCCAATTTGATTCTGTATGCCATCATGGTATCTGAGTCTGCAAAGTGGTCTGAGGTATAGGACCACCGTCCATGCTCAGTACAGGAGACAGGGATAATGACTTCAGAATGAGCTGCTATGAGGATTGTTGCATTAAGGACCCTGTTTTGCTTTGCCCCTGATAGCTCCTCCCCATCCAGGAGAAGGACTGCCTTATCGCCTTTGTTAATCACCTTGAGCTCCGGGACAGTTCCCCCTTCACTTACTTCTGTGACCGTGAAAGTTCCGCTCTCCATGGCCTCCTTCAGAGTGAGATATTCCGGTCCGTGGTTCGTGCTGGTAAAAAGCGGGAATACGGTTATGTTCTTATAAGCCCGGGCCTCACCCAGGGTAATGGATGCCAAATACTTTGTAATGAGTTGATCCATTGACTTTCCCCCTTTTCGTTCAGGTATTTGCGTGCAATATCCCGGGATAACAGCTATGAGCCGAAGAGGATTTCGTCAGTAATGGCTGAGAGCAGACATTTATCATCAAAGCTGTCAGTCTCGACGAGATCATACACATCACCCTCCTCTATGCCAGCTTCCCTTGCGGCATCCTCCTCGGTATCTGCTTCTACTGCCCTGTACTCCCCGTTGATGTAAAAGGTGTATTGTGTCATGATAACCTCCCACATGCTGATGCTTTAATCATATTATTCAATCAATCTAAATAAATTATACAAGAGCGGACTGCCAACTGTATGTCAGTGGATTTTATTGTTTGAAAAAAATTATTAGTCAGATTTTGGTCCTGAAAACTGCGCAGAACACTAAGCCCTTGGCGGCTCTCAGGATAAAGCAATAAATATTGTAAACGTTATTAAACTTGCCTCAACTTCTTCGCCAATAACCCAAGTTCTTCAAAACAAAAAGGTTTTTGAAGGAGTAATGTGATCTTTTTGGGTACAAAACCCTGAGCGGTGAACTCTTTTTCCAGTGTCTTTCTCGTCCACCATCCTGATGTAGTAAGTGTTGGCAGGTTAATGCCCCTTTTCTGGAGTGTCTTCAGTAATGTAATACCGTTCATCCTCGGCATATTGATGTTTGTGATCAAAATATTAGGCATTCTTTCACCCATTTTATCCAAAGCTTCTATTCCATCAGAAGCTGTTTCAATGCTCAGATCTGGCTGTTCATCATGAAGGTATTGGAGTATAATGTCTCTCAACTCCATACAATCTTCCACGAGAAGAGCGGTGTTACGAGGAACTTTTGGTAATATGACAAGATTTTTCATTCTCATCTGTCCAAAATAGATTTTCAGGGACAACTTCAAAAAGATACAGCTAATTCTCCCGGAATTTAAACGAAACCCCGGTGTGGAAATCAAAAACATCAAAACAAAATTGTATCAAATAGGAAAATTGTACACAATCCGTACAAGATAAAATCGACTTAACCATATGAAATTACGAATAATTAGTGGCGGAGGGAGTAGGATTCGAAAAGAGCCTGCCCATTGATAGGCAACCATTCACAGAAACTCGCATACTAAATGCATATTCTTTTTTAAAAACCATTTTTCGCTTAAAAGATAAAAATACATATAGTTTCCTCTTTTATAAAAAAGTATGGGTGTTATGGGTGTTATGGTCACAAGCATTGATAATAAAGGTTTTACGCTGCACCCATAAAAATAAGTATGGGTGTTATGGTCACAGTATGGGTGTTAGGTAAAATGAAGGAAAAAAGGCAGAGAGTTACAAAACAAGTGACAGGGGATTACAAATACGAAATTTTGGAAAATGGTGAAATGACCAAACCCGTTGAAACAGGGCCAGGGGAACCTCCGGCCTGCCAGGATAGCGACACAATCGAAACAGTTGTGCAAGAGTGGCTTGATATGAACCAAGTACCTGTAATTGATGATGAACCGTCTTTTTTTGACGGTTTAACGCCCTTAGAGAAGGTCAAATATATTCTAAGAAATTGTTTTGTATGGAGGCAGTGGGGTTAATGAGAGAGATTAGATTTGAACACGATACACCGCTATTTGTCATAAGTCCGAGCCAGAAGAACATCCTCGACGTTATAAGCGAAGTGCTGGAAACAGGGGAGATACTCACCAACAAACAGATCGCTGAACGGGCGGGATGCTCACTACAAACAGTACGAAGGTTTCTGAAGGACCAGAACCACGGCCAGGTATTGCAGGCGAGCCTCAATTACATGGTGGAGAGTAACCTCGTTGAGATCTTCGCTGCATTAATAAGAAGGTCCAAGACAGGCAGTCAGAAGAGCCAGGAACTACTGTTCAAGACAATCGGCCTACTGAAGGACAACAAGCCCGACCTCATTCAAGTTTTTAATTTTAATGACAACAGGCAGCAAGCCATCATTACTGACCGGGCTATAGACGACATTTTGGAAGGATACTCTGGGACGAGAGGAATAAAGCCATGACAAAGCAAAATGCAGCTCTAAAGAACTTGAAAAGGAATCTATATCGGCAAGCCATTAACTATCAGGCTGGAGGAACTTTTATCCAGGATAAGGGTGTCTACACATATATGGCGCTATGGCATTTCTTTGCAAATCCTACCGATGAGAATGCTGTCTATTACGCGGTCTGTGATTTAGAGAATGAGATTAAAAAACTTGAGCAGAAGGACCTCCCAAAAGACCGCTGGCCTAAGTTTTTACAGAAAGAAGACTGGAAGGAACAAACCTATCTGAAGTTCTGTGTTCCCTACCCTGGCAAGGTCCACGAGATAGTCGAGGTTACGCCACAATCAACGAATACAGAACAAAGGGATACTGCAACGGGCTGGTCAAAGGTAGGCGATGTTGTGCCAAGGATAGTAAATGATGTTGGCAGGAGCGAATGAAAATAACCAAGGAGGACAAGGATATGAATGCTATTGGATATATCAGAGTATCAACGGATGAGCAGGCAAGGGAGGGTATATCTCTTGAGAACCAGAGGGAGAAGATAGCAGCATATTGCTCCCTGAATGACATGGTTCTCCTGGACACCATCCACGACGATGGAATCTCTGCCAAGAATTTGAACCGTGACGGCGTGCAGGTCCTCATTGATATGGTGAAACAAGGCAAAGTTGATGCTGTCATTGTTTATAAACTGGACAGGCTCTCCCGCTCCGTAAAAGACACCATATCGCTTATAGAGTTGTTTGATAAGCATAAGGTGGCCTTTCATTCAATCGTTGACCATATCGACACCAAGACAGCTACGGGCCGTTTTTTCCTCCATATAATGAGTAGCCTCGCACAGATGGAACGGGAACTCATTGGAGAAAGAACAAAGGATGCTCTCTCTCATAAGATTGGTAAAGGTGAGCGTGTAGGCCATGTCCCTTTCGGTTATTCCCTTGGCAGTAATGGCAAGACATTAGTTGAGAATCCTCGTGAACAGGAGGCTATATCCATTATAAAGAACCTCCACAAAAAAGGACTCACCTACAGGGCAATATGCAGGGAACTCCAGGCAAAAACATACCAGGCTAAGCATGGGAAATGGCATCCACAGAAGGTAAAGAACATAATTGACTATCAGGTCCGGAGGGCAATATGAGAGGACAATCTGTCAAGAAGGGAACGGTAGTTGACATATCAGGTAAGTTGGCGATGGAAAGGCTTAAGAATCTCTATTGCAGCATGCCACCAGGAGAACAGGAACGGACCATAGACTATCTTGAGAGGCTGGACACCAACACCGAGAAGGTAAGGAATGCCAGGCCAGGCATGGATAGTCAATCCAAGGATGTCCGGACACCGACAAACCGGGAACCGAGTGCCGTCGCACCCCCCACCCCGTCTCCGTTTGTCATAGTATCTTTACGCCGACACCCCATGTCAAAATCCGAGGCCCCCCTATGAACCATTGCATAACCGAAAAGCAGGTAGTGGAACAAACTGTTCAACCAACCACCAAAAAGTGAGCCAGGAGTGATATCAAAATGGACATAATAACAGACGATAGTACGCCAACAAGACAGATTGCAACGCCCGTTAAAAAGAAATTCGCATTCAATGAGAGGGTAATGGTGTGCAAGTTGACCGACAGATGCAAAAGGGATATATGGGCCTGTCCGCATAGAGGGCAACACCTATACCTGGATGCCTGTGACCTCGTGATACCAGGCCATAACCATTGCCAGGGTGCCGTATGCCTTGACTACATAGACAGCACCACAAAAGGAGCTATTAATGGAATACAAACTTATCAGAATTAAGGTTCACGGTATGTTGGTTACGGAGGATATTGATGGGAATGAAAAGTTTGTTGATGTCCACCCTGTAGAGGTTGACCGCTGGTGCAAGACCGACCTTGATAACAGCACATTGGACGGCCATGAAACCGTTGTCGGCTTTATCCCCAATCCTAACCTCTTTCATGTGTATGCAAAGATAGAGCCTGACGGGTTTGAACAATGGGTTAGCCTTGGCTATCACTGCCCGGAGGATGATTACGACTATGAATGGGATAAGATAGCGGAGGAGGAAATTGCCAGGTATATCAAGAGACAGGCAAAGGGTAAACCCGAGGTGTCTTTATGCTGACCATAACCCCCTGCCGTCGAACTTATACAAGAATGTTCATATTACGGGTCCTTATCCCGGACAGAATGCAGCCGGAACCGAGGCTATTTTAAGGAGTAAATATGACTGAACTCTATCACAAGTTACGAACTTTGGTTGCAGGAGACAGGCTCTTTGCGGGATTTATGGCAGTGATGGTTTTGTATCTCTTTTTCTTAGTTTTTATGTGGCTGAAAATTGCGTGGTAATGGCAGCACCCTTTCCTATTGTGGGAAAGGCAATATACATGAAGGTGGTGATAAAACAATGGCTAAAAAAGAACCAGTAAAAAAGCCTCCCGTCAAGGGCAAGGCTCCAGCACCAAAAGGTAAGAAGTAAAGGACGGGGGCCTGTACTGGCTCCCTTCTAATTAAACTATGGAGGTTTAAGCATTATGGCAACATTAAAAGTTGGAAAATGTAACTCATGTGGAATTTTGGTTGATTATGAAAAGCGGTATGAGAAAGGCGGGTGGGTGAATCCGTCAACGAATGAACGCCTTGCCCGTTGTCCAAGGTGCGACGAGGCAATGACCGAGGGTAAGGACACTGTAATAGTTGAAACAGTAGAAGAAACAGTGGAAGAAGAATAAAGGAAAGGGAGATTAATCGTCTCCCTTCTTATCTCAATTAAAGGAGTTATCATGGATGAAAAGTTAAAGATTTTGGCAGTTGAAGCAATGCCGT
>MVQO01000059.1 GCA_002067585.1 Syntrophorhabdus sp. PtaB.Bin027 | reverse complement strand
ATAATTGCCCAGATTTATCTTGACTATGTAACGTAAGTACTGTATTTGTTGTCATACAGATTTTAGAAACTTCATGTGTAATTACTGTCGCCTTATCCAGTTCTCTATTACGTTTACTACATACAGATCTGATCCCTGCTTTTTCGAATTATCAGGGTTGAAAGGGTTGAGATGAACAAAAAAACTGTGGCCGGCATATGCGGCATATGTCCCGGAGGATGTGGCGTAAATGTTTTGCTGGTCGATGGTGTGGTTGAAAAAATCACACCTATCAAGGGCCATCCTATCGGCGTAGTATGCGTTCGAGGCACTCATTCAAAGGAAATCATCTATTCCAGAGACAGACTGAAACATCCTTTGCTCCGGGTAGGTAAAAAAGGTGAAGGAAGCTTCAAACAGATCACGTGGGATGAAGCCATAGAACACATTGTTCAGGCCTTCCAGAAAACAAAGGACAAGTACGGAGCACAGGCCGTTATGAGCTACTTTGGCCGTGGTAGTTTTGAATCCAACATTCTGGATATCTTTGGTACTCCTGACCCCACCAGCCAGGGTGTAACAGGATTCTTATACCCTTTTGGCTCGCCCAACGGCACTGGTGTTTCATCGATTTGTGCCGTGTCGTATAATCTTCTCGCTCCACTACCAACCATAGGGACCCCTATGCATGCCCTGTACCCTGATTTTGAGAATTCCAATCTCATTGTAATCTGGGGCACAAATCCCACAACTGATTCACCTCCGGACAAGGTAAAAAAAATCCTTTCTGCGAAAAAACAGGGGGCTAAGGTGATCGTCATCGATCAAATGCGGTCAGCTATGGCCAAACTTGCTGACGAATGGATTGGTATACGGTCAGGCACAGATGGTGCACTTGCCCTGAGCCTACTGCATGTCATCATAAATGAAGGGCGTTATGATAAAGACTTCGTCCGGGAGTGGACAAAAGGTTTTGAGGAACTCCGTGCCTATGTACAGCATTTTCCACCAGAACAAGTTGAAAAGATTACCCGTGTGCCGAGTTATACTATCGTGAGACTCGCCCGGTCCATATCCGGCACACAAGGTGCTTCGTTACTTATGTACACAGGACTTGAATACAGTAACTGCGGAGTTCAGAGCATTCGAGCTGCCCTGAGCCTCTGGGCTATTACAGGAAATCTAGATACGCCAGGCGGTCTCGTGTTCAGGCCTCGGAGTCCCACGAAATTCCCCCGTATCAGACTGGAACCGCCCCAGGGGGTAAAGCCTATTGGTGCAGACAAGTACCCTTATTTTTGCGAGGTCCTTAAATCAGCACAATTCATGGAGGCTCCCAGGGCTATCCTGGATGGTGATCCCTACCCTGTACGAGCTCTTCTGGTTTTCGGTGCGTCGCTTTTGACCAGCCTACCCAATCCTGATCTGTGGAAAGAATGCTTCAAAAAACTCGATTTTATGGTGGTCTATGACAGGTTTATGACAGCTGATGCCATGTATGCGGACATAATACTCCCTGCCACCACCAATTACGAGAACGTGGGGTATCACAGGCACCCAGATGGATATTGCCAGCTTCGGCAGCGAATAATCGAGCCAATTGAAGAAACCAGATCCGGATATACTTTTTTAGCAACACTTGCCAAGGGGCTAGGTTATGGAGACCTGTTCCCTTCAACAGATGAAGAGCGACTCCGATTCACCTTTGGGTCAGGCCCTGTGTCCCTGGAGAAACTGAAACAAAATCCGGAAGGAATACCCTTTGACGCAGGCAGGCGAGAATATCAAAAATACGAAAAAGGCCTCCTCAGAAGAGATGGTGAAAAGGGATTTAATACACCATCCCGGAAAGTGGAACTCCTTTCAAGCGTGTTAGAGAAGTACGGCTACGATGGTCTGCCGGTGTACATAGAGCCGAAAGAGGGCCCACTTGGCAACCCCGAACTATACAAAAAATATCCCCTCGTATTCAATAGTGGTGCAAGACTTCAGTCTGCCTTCAGATCCCAGCACTTGAATATACCCGGACTTTTGAAGATTCAACCAAAACCACAGGTCCTTATTCACCCCACAGATGCAATGCAGCGGGGAATAAACAATGGTGATAAGGTTTGGGTGGAGTCCCCCAGGGGACGGGTAAGCTTTTGGGCTAAAGTAACAGAGGATGTTATGACCGGACAGGTAGAGGTGAACGTTGGCGGAGGGAGTCCTATCCATCCTGTGGAATGGCGCGAAGCGAACACAAATTACCTGACCGATTATGAAAACCGCGATCCTATTTCTGGCTTTCCAGTATACAAGGCCTTGCTTTGCGATGTCAAAAAACAGGAGTAGAGTGGATCATACAAGATACAGGATCATGGGATCCTGAGCATGGATCTGCGCCTCTATCACGTGTTGCCTTCCAGAATCTCGTATTCTCGGATCGATGTTACCTTAGCAATGGTTGCGAATGTTGTCGCATTCGAAGATACTGCCCTTCATAAGCTCTGACTTCAGCGTGTAACCCGGCCCTAAGGCTGACTCAGTGTAGTCAATGTATATCGGTTTTGATCTCTCATAGAGTTCCTTCTCTATTAAGAATGTTATACCCTTCATTGTAAAAACTTCGTCATTTTCCTTTTCTTCATCAAATGCCATCACGAGATGAGGACCTTTCCACCCACCTTCAGTCTTAAACACTCTGATAGACAGGGGACCCTCCTGTCCTTGCTGGGCCTGTCTCATCTTTTCCAATGCTTTTTCACTTACTTCAAACATGGGATACTCCTTATTATAAATTTACTAATTACAACTATCCTGGCCAGAAGACGTAAGCGCCTTATCTGCCTGTTCGCCAACCTTTCTCAGGGGCAGCACATAGATCTAACCCAACCAACACTCTTTCCTCGACCTGCATTAACTATCCGGAAAAGGCAGATTGAATGGATTTTTGTCTACACCTCTGCCCAACTGAAAAATGCACGGTGAAGTATGGATGGGTTAAAACTGACCTGATCATCTCACTTTTTCCATGAAACCAAAAAAAATTTATTTTTTCTTGTCTTTTTATTTTCATCGTGTTATTAGTAATAAAGTTACTATATATTACTTAAAATTACCAATCGTTACTTATTATAACACATATATGAAATTTTATCATGTATAAATAGACGAACAGATTGCCCAATCCAAGAGGGGCGATATTCGATGTTCCATCGATTCATTGCCCCGTTTTCTGCCCTTTCCCCCACCCATCCCGGGTGGGGGAATCTATAAGTACTTCCGGTGTCTTCTCAGACAAGCATATCTTGTCTATGGATAAGATGGTCTTTACTAATTACCAATACTCGTTGGTTAAAAATCCAATTCTTGCAATTTTAATTATAGCTATTATCCAGCGTCCTGTTTTTTACATTCCATTTTTGATTATTCGAAATCCGGTCTGGCAGATGCGTTGCGTTAATTTCTTGAAACAAACCTTAGAAAGCAATGCCCATCATGGGTGAATTTCCACACTTTTCTTGATGCTATCTTCCTGAAAAGTATAATGAGAACATCGTGTCAGGCAAAAAATTAACGCATTAAACCTTCTGTCCACCATTGAAGCCATGGACAGAAGGTTTATTATCAATAAAGGGCGGTGTAATCCCGTGATTCCCTACTAGTCTAACTCTTTTGCTTTCTTGTGAGCAGCTTTAACATTAGCAACAAACTCAGCACCGGCTATTCTCATTTCTTCAATTGCTGTAGCAGTAGTGTCAGTTGCAACACCTCTACTCAAGTTCTCGACAACAATAACCCGATGTCCATTGGCCAGGGCATCAAGAACTGAAAACTTAACGCAATAATCGGTGGCAATCCCATAAACAATCAGATTATTAACCTCCTGAGCATTGAGGATCGCTTCGAGCTCAGTTTCAGCTCCACCGTCGTCCTTAAATGCAGAATAACTGTCCCATAGCGGATCCTGTCCCTTCTTGATGAGCTCAAAGAAAAGGTTGTTGTCTACGAGGGCACGAGAATCTCCTGTTGTCTGAACGCAATGATCAGGCCACAGGACTTGTAACCGCCCTCCCCCTAAATCGATCACATCATAGGGTTCATATCCAGGGTGATTACTTGCAAACGAGATATGGTCTGGAGGATGATAGTCCCTGCTACCAAGGATCAAGTAACCTTTTTTGGAAAGCCATTTGGTATCTCGATTCACCTTCTTCACATACTGTGCATTGGCTCCGGCAACCGCCAATCCACCACCTTCGACAAAACAGGTTTGAACATCAACCACCAACACAGCCCAACCTGGCATGGTTTGAGCACTGATAGCAATGCCAGGTATAAAAAACAGTAACAACGAAATGGATAAAATACATAATACAATTTTGCTCATAACAACCTCCTTTTTTAAATTTGAAAACGCCTTGAAGCCACACCCAGACATCGAAACCAGGTGATCAAAAATGATAATTCGTCCTTCATACATGCAAACTGATTGAGCCTGGACTGTTTATGGTTATGCCTGTCAACTGCCTGCATATTATATTGTAATAGCACTGAGATTTTGTTTGTCAAATGAAACTTGTTGGTTTTATTTCTCCCACAAGGATTCCTGAATTCCCCTGGCATGCTCCTTCGAAGCTATACTTTGAGATTCGCGTTTGCCTGAGAGACGCTGGGTTTTACCTTCTCGTGTTGGCTGCTCATAGATCGCACTCTGGGTTACTCCATGGATGTTTCCCTCTATCCCTTCTGGTTGTACGCGATGATTTCGTTGTAACCAGTCCAGGAGTTTATCGAATGCTCCATCCCGCGTCGGGTCATCTTTACTCACTTCTTCGAGAGTTGCGATAATCATCTCAACTTTAGCAAGAGCATTGGGT
>MVQO01000058.1 GCA_002067585.1 Syntrophorhabdus sp. PtaB.Bin027 | reverse complement strand
GCTGAATATGATGCCAATACTGAAAACAAAGAGGGTGCTCAGGACTCTTTTTAAATGGTTTTTCTTTGACAAGGCCTTGTAATCATCAAGGACCATGCTGATGAGGATGTACCCGATGTTCTGCCCCTTAATCTGGACAGGCATTATAATGTTGTAGAGTCGCTGGCTCTCCTTTTTGTTTTCCTCACCGAGACGGGCTGTGATCATTAGATCCTTTTTTTTGTTCTTTTTCTCCCCAAGCTTTTCTCTGGTTCCTATTTTCTTTGGGTTAGAACTGGCAATAACCTCTGCGGTGTCACTCATGATGGAGATTTCCTTAATCCCCTTTTTGTTGAGCATGTCCACATAGCCCTTTAATCTTGCGCCACTGTCTCCGCGATACGTGAGTTCTTCAACGCTGATCTGGATTGCTTTTGTAATGTCTTCGATATTGTCGCTCACTTTGTCCAGGAGCATCTCTTCAGATCTTGAATAAATTATCGTGAGAGAACTTATGGATATAAGGAGGAGAAAAAGCAGGATGAGAAGGAGCTGTGTTTTGAGGGGAAAGCTCCTAAAAACCTTTTTTACTGAGATGACAGTCTCTGATCTAGCCATCGTATTCTCTCAAGGATGTGGACACTGGGGATAAAGTGAAAAATATCTTTCAGAGGAGGGCCGTCAGTCCTTCCCGTAATCAAAATCCTGAGAACTAAAAAAAGTTCTTTCTTGGGAGCATCCACCGTGTGAACCACTTTTTCCAAAATATCTTCAAGGGTAATATCACGGCTATCGTTGAGAGCGTTTCTCACCACCGCCACAACTGCCTGGAAACACGAAGAGCTTGCAAGATAACTTAGACCACTGTCGGCAATTTCTGTGCCTTCAAAAATAGAGAGGAGCTCTCTTATTTCCACGACGGTTCGTGCATTCTCCCGTAAAAGAAATACTTTCTCTGAATATGTTTGATCCAATCCGGTTACTTCAAGGAGTCTCTCAACAGGCATTCTGCGTATATGTTCCTTGTTGAACCAGAAAAGCTTTTCCATATCGAATACTGAATCAGAGCCCGAGAGAGATTTTAAGGTAAAAGTGCGTGCAAGCTCATCTTCATTCATCACCTCTTTCATGACACCCCTGCCGAGGATGCCCATATAATTTAACAGGGCAACATTCAGGATGCCCATGTCGCGAAATTCAGTAATCCGTGTTGCCCCGTGTCTCTTGCTCAAGGGTTTTTTATCGTTTCCTACAAGAAGAGAGTGGTGGGCGTATTTGGGAGGTTTTTTCCTGAAGGCCTCGAAAAGCATGATCTGTTTTGGTGTGTTCGATATATGATCGCCACCCCTGATAACATGGGTGATCCCCATGGTCATATCGTCAATTGCCGCTGCGAAGTTATATGATGGTGTGAGTTCCTGTTTTAAAAGGATGAAATCATCCACATGATCAGGTGGGAACTCGATTTGTCCCCTGATTCCATCCCTGAAGAATATAGCCTTTCTTGGCGCCCTGAACCTTACCACATAAGGCTTGCCCTCTTCTTCGAAAGATTTCAGTTCTTCCGGTGACAAAGCCCTGCACCTGCCATCATACCGCGGGGGTTCGCCCTTGTCCAGGGATGCGTGCCGTGCATTTTCCAGTTTTTCCTTCGGGCAGAAACACTTGTACGCCAGACCCTTTTCAAGAAGTGTGTTTGCAAAGTCCCGATAAAGGTCAGTTCTTTCAGACTGCCTGTACGGACCGTCATCCCAGTTGATGGAGAGCCATTTCAAATCATCCATAATGGAGGTCTCATACCGGGCTTCCGACCGTTCCATATCAGTGTCTTCAATGCGGAGAATAAATGTACCACCCTGATTTCTAGCATAAAGATAGTTGAGAACCGCTGTCCTGAGGTTACCAACGTGGAGATTGCCAGTGGGGCTTGGGGCAAATCGTACTTTAACCACGGGCATTGCCTCCAGGCTGGTGCCGGGTGTTAAGCGTATAGCACCTGGCGTTCAGTATCTTCCTTATCATTTTTCCCCTGATTTCTCCAGCAGGACCACAGCATACACTTCTATGCCTTCCCCTCTTCCCACAAACCCAAGATCCTCAGTAGTCTTGCCCTTGATACTGATTCGGTCTTCACCAGTACCAAGAATTGCTGCCATACTCTTGCGCATGGCATCCCGCACCGGGGCTATTTTGGGTTCCTGGGCAGCTACAACAGCATCAACATTGACGACAGTGAAGCCCTTTTTGCTGGCGAGACCAATTACGTGCCTGAGGATTTTAACACTCTCGATGCCTTTTGTGGAACTGTCAGTGTCAGGAAAGTGGGTGCCAATATCGCCTTCGCTGATTGCGCCAAGAATAGCATCACAGATCGCGTGGATAAGCACATCGCCGTCGGAGTGGCCTAAAAGACCCTTGTGAAAGGGGATTTCTATCCCGCCGAGGAAGAGCTTCCGACCCTCAACAAGCCGATGAGCATCATAACCTACACCGACCCTCATGAATCGCCTTTTAACTGGGCGAGGATACCCCTGGCTGTCACCAGATCTTCAGGCGTTGTGATCTTAATATTGTACGAAGAACCCTCGATCACCTTCACCTTTTTCCCTGTGAATTCCAGAAAGGCAGCATCGTCATACCCGCAGAGCTTCTTCGAGATTCCATCTTTGTATGCTTTTGATATGAGATCAAATTTAAATGTTTGCGGTGTCTGGACGTGCCACAGCGAGTCACGCTCAAGGGTCTTTATCACAAAGCCTTCTTTCGATACAACCTTTATGGTATCTTTTACGGGAATTGCAGGAATGATTGCATCGAACATCTCCATGAGAAATATCCCTTTTTCTATGAAAGAGGGAGTAATAAAAGGACGGGCGCCATCATGGATCACGACTATATCACAGGGATGCTCGATTGCCTCAAGGCCATTCTTTACAGAGTCCTGC
>MVQO01000057.1 GCA_002067585.1 Syntrophorhabdus sp. PtaB.Bin027 | reverse complement strand
GAGACAGAGGAAATCATGAAACTGGCAAAATCCGGCTATATTGACATAGAGGAAGCTCCTGTAATCTGAACCCGAACACGCTGCAAAGAGATCTATCATCCTACCCTGAAACGGGTGTGAAAAGGAGGATACCATGGCCATAACAGAGTCAGATCTGTTCAAGGGTGTAAGCCAGCGGTTCATTACACGGATCGCGAACGCATCAGAGGAGCATAACTACAAGGTGAATTCAATTATTTTCAAGAAAGGAGAGCAAGCCCTCTTTTTTTATGTCCTCGCTGCAGGCGATGTTCATATCGAGCTGGGTGAAACTGAGGGGAGACTGGCGGTAAACAAGCCCGGTGAGGTTTTCGGGTGGTCCGCCCTTGTGGCGCCCTATGTTTATACCGCAACTGCCAGGTCTGTCAAAGATACTAAGGTAATCAAGATCTCCCGCGACCTTATCGAAGAAGTAATACAAGAGCATCCGGCCGAGGGAATCACTGTATTAAAAAACCTGAGCGCCATCATAGCAGGTAGACTCCGCTTTTCCTATCAACAACTTGCTCCGGAGGCATAAGCGCGTAGCCTAATACCAGAACATGATTCTCATTGACTGAGTGACCTGAACACCTGCTGGGCGCTATTGTTGATGGAATTAAAGATTGGCAATTTGCAGATAGAATGAACAGCAGGGTCAGAAATGGCCCTGCCTTGTTTGTTTATTTGAAGCGGTAATTATCAACTTTTCTGAAGAGGTAAAGGTAAACAGTTGTATGTGTCATTTTTGACATTTTTCAGCATGGAACCATTAACTATCCTTCGTCTGGGAGCACCGATCCTTTTGCCCTGTGAGCATGGCTGATCAGAGGCTTTGCCAGCTAAGACGCCTTACGGAATACAGGCAAACCGGGCACCTGCAGGAACCTTTTCCATGGGCACGGTTTTCCCCTTCAAGGTGCAGGAACCCACTGCTAAATGCTGGTTATCATACCCCAGACAACCCTCGGTCGTGAATGAAGCACTCCTAAACGCATTAGTGCTGTCAAGTTTAACCTTCATAACGAGGATGGGGATAATGGTAAACTCATAGGTATCGCTTGCAAACACCAAGGTTCGACCGGTGTTATGGCAAATGGCAAAAAAATCCCAGATCTGTGTCTGGTTGGCAAAGGCATAAACGAAATCTGTCGAGATAGAATCTGCTGTGGTGGCCCAGTATGTGGTAGCATCCGAATTGGGAGCGCACGCTGTCATCGTGAATGTGCTTGTGGCAGCGTCGAAGGTCGAATACACGTATCCCTTCCACTTTCCGTTTAATTTGCCCGTTATGTTGTCTGACCAGTAATCATAGTAGCCTTTCATTGATCCATTCACCTGGAACCACTGCCCATTGAGCATCTCTGGAATTGTCTGCGCTGAGACGCAGGGTGCGACCGTGAGCACAAACACGCCTAATCCCAGCAGTATACTACCGATTGTTGTAGTCTTCATGCGTAGATACCTCCTTTATCGTAACGTTGTCATTGAAACCTTTCTGCCAAAGAAGATGATCAATCTCCTTACTTCAGTATAGACCCGATTGCACAATCGTCAACAAAAAAACGATCATGAATCGTCATCGTTGTCTTTCCTTTATGGGTAGACGGATTTTTCTCAGCAACTCTGTGAGCTTTCATACTACAATAATTACAACTTCATAGAGACACAATGCCTTGCATCAGCGATGCACAAGCGGCACCTTCTCTGATTACCGGGTGTAACATCACAATCCTCATACAACATTCCCACGAGCATCTCGATCTGATCCGTCCATTATTATTGGAAAAAATACACGTTACAGACAGTAACATGGCAAGCAACATTTTTGCTAATCACATCAACTTACACTTGATAATCCTGATCGAGGCACGCCTGATCTCTTGAACTAAAAATACCGCTTGACAGTATTCCAAGCGTTGCTATAATTGAAATATATATTTTTGGGCAAGTTGTTCTTCTAAAGGAAGAAAGGAGTAAATGGAAAATGGGCATGGCCGAACAGTAAAAGGATGCTGATCTTTGCCAACTTCGGCCTTTTTTGTTAGTAACTACCATTAAGAACTTGCTTCAGTGTTACATTTGTGACTTGTCCAGCATTTTTCTGTCTGCGTTTGACATGATTCAACCTCGTCATCTTGAAATTCCATTGCAGAAAAGGAGGTGATTCACTAAAACTTTTTTCAGGAAGGGAGTAGTTAGTACGCGTGGTTTACCGGAATGCATTACAATAATCGATACTCGTTGCGGCGAGCAGCGAAGGGGGTGTGATTATGACAAAACATTGCTTAAAAGTTTTTGGGATTCTGTGCATAGTGCTTGTTCTGGTCATCCCTACGTCGGCAGTTGCTAAGGGTAGTCCACATAAGAAGCCTTTGGTACAGATATATCGTGACGCCTATGGTGTGCCCCACATCTATGCCTTAAACACTTTTGATCTTTACTATGGTTATGGCTATGCAATAGCTACCGATAGACTCTTCCAGATGGAGATGGCCAAGCGATGCTTCACCGGAACCGTCGCTGAGGCTCTTGGTTCAACGTGGATAAATTACGATAAGGGAGTTCGTTCCAATTATTGGCCGACCTCCATTGAGCAGCAGTACAACAATCTTCCGAAACGTGACAAATATATATTCGATGGATACGCCGCAGGGTTCAATGCGAGGATCGGCGAGGTGTTGGCAAACCAGGCAACTCTTCTGCCCAAGCAGTTTATAGATTACGGCTTTCTGCCTGCAAACTGGACCGCTATTGATGTGATCATGGTATTTGTCGGTACCATGTGTAACAGGTTCTCTGATTTTAACTCTGAAATCTCTAACGCTGCGTACCTCGAATATCTCGTAACCCGGTATGGAACAACGGTAGGCTGGGCAATTTTTGATCAGACAAAATGGCTCGATGATCCGGCAGCACCAACCACCGTTCCGGCAATTACAGGGAAAAAAGCGGCACTGTCTTCTGACGCCAAGCAAGCACGTATGCACACACCAAAAGCTATGCAGCATATCGCACGTTCAGAAATTGAGCGCATGAGTACCGACAAAGAGATGCTTGCAAAAGCGGGACTTGTGGGGCTTGATACAGTACCATCGACGAGCAACGTGTGGATTGTAGACAAAACAAAAACGACCGATGGGTCTTCAATCTTGTTGAATGGGCCTCAGTTCGGTTGGTTCAATCCCGGATATGTGTACGAGGTGGGATTGCATGGTCCTGGATTCAATGTCATTGGAAGCTCCCCGTTTGGATACCCAGCGGTCCTTTTCGGCCACAATGGCCATATTGCATGGGGTTCTACAGCAGGCCCACTGGATGTAGTTGACATGTATGAAGAGCAGATCAGCGATACCGACCAGCATGTCTACCTCTTTAAAGGCGAGTGGATACCCATGGAGCAAAGGACAGACACAATCAATGTAAAAGGTGAAAGTCCGGTCACGGTTGATGTTTTCCGGACAGTCCACGGCTTGGTAACGCAGTTTGATGTCCCTAATAAGAGGGCGTTCAGCAAGAAACGCTCCTGGGAAGGATATGAGGTTCAGACTCTTGTTGCATGGGTAAAGTCTACTAAGGCGAAGAACTGGAACCAGTTCAGGAGGGCAGCCAAAAAAATGGCTATAACCAATAACTGGTACTACGCTGACAAGAAAGGGAGGATAGGATACATCAGTGTAGGCATGATACCAATGCGACCAGCAACCCAAGACTCTCGCTTGCCCGCAGAGGGAACTGGTGACATGGAATGGCTCGGCATCAAGCCCTTTGATACGAACCCCCAGATCTTCAAACCCAAACAGGGGTGGTTGGCGAACTGGAACAACAAACCCTCTGTAGATACAGAGAATACCGATGGAAGCCTTTATGGGTCTGCAGACAGGGTACAGGTTATTTTCGATGAGCTCACTGCTAAAGATAAATTCACGAAAGAGGAAATATGGGACATGAACCGGCGCATCTCCCATATCGATTTGAATATTGCGTACTTCCTTCCTTTTCTCAACCAAGCCGTAGAGAGCCTGTTGCCTTCCGCCCCGGAAAAACAGGCCGTGCAGCTTCTAAACAGTTGGGATAAATATCGCTGGAATCTTAACAATGACGATTACTATGACAGTCCTGCACAGACTATAATGGAGACGTGGCTTTCCACCATGCTGCAGATGACATTTCAGGATGATACAGGGCCATATTTCTCTCGATTCAGCTCCGCAGGTTACCCAGCCTCTCCTCCTGGTGGAAGCACGAACGTACAGTCTGGCACGAAGGTCCTTTACCACTCCCTCCTCGGACCAACCTCCAGCGTTCCAAATAATTATGATTTCTTCAATGGAGTGGATCCCAATCTGGTTATACGAAATGCATTGACTGCCACAATCGAAACCCTTACAACAAGATTTGGTAGTTCTGACATGGCCACATGGATGAGTCCTGTTGTGCCCCAGAAATTCGATTACAAAAACTTTGCCGGTGTGCCACAGGCTAACGCCAGTGAAGTCCTTTATCTTCCAGTCAATATGAACAGGGGAACCCAGAACCACATGGTGGTTTTCAAAAAGACCGGTTTCGAAGCCCAGAACGTCTGCCCACCCGGACAAAGCGGTTTTGTGGCACCTGACGGAACCAAGGATCCTCATTACGAGGATCAGATGGAACTTTATCAAAATTTCCAGTCAAAACCAATGATCTTGAATTATCACCCGTAGGCATTTGAAAAGTTTAGTGAGACAAGGAAAGACAGGTATTGACGACTGTCTTTCCTTGTGGTTTTGCAGTCCAGCGGTCTAGATAGTTCGGTTATTCTTTCAATACTTCACCCAGTAATCCTCATTTTTCCAACCTTTCTCAACTCCAGAGTAGTAGGTGTACTCGAAGGGAGAGGGTAAGCAAATAAGTTACCGATAACTTACCGATAACACCATGTAGAACGTTGACTATCAATGATTATCGTGTTTTCGAATCTCACCCTCTCCGCCAATAAATAATTGAAATAATAATAGATTTATTATAAATTTCTGTCCGATAGCATCCAATAGACAACAGAGTTTTGGTGTTCTGACAGATGTTATGGCCGCTA
>MVQO01000056.1 GCA_002067585.1 Syntrophorhabdus sp. PtaB.Bin027 | reverse complement strand
TATTCATTGAATACCTTCTTTACATCTTCAGGTAGCTTATTCCAGGTATCCTTGTTCATTATGAGATAGAATGTATAAACCTGACCGATAGGCCAGCATTCCGTAACATACTTCACTACCTCTGCAAACCTGAAGGCTCTCATAGTCTCCATAGGTATATAAATACCGTCTACGACTTTTTTGAGAACTGCATCATAGGTTTCAGGCGTTGCGATAACCCTTGGAGTTCCTCCCAAAGCGGCTGCAACCTCGGCAATGTAACCCTGACCACGTATTGTCATCCCTTTCAAATCTTCCATCTTATGCACAGGCTTTGATGCTGTCATCATAACATTTGCAGGGGATGTGTGCATGGAGATCATATGGATTTTATCCCATTCCTTTGGTTTAAACTTTTTGAAGAAATCATTGGCCACATGATTTGAAACCCATGCATTCGGAAAACCCAGAGGAAGGTCAAGCAGTTCTGTCACTTTAAATCGTCCGTAGGTATATGAGATATTTGAAAATCCGATGTCTGCAATACCTTGAACAACCCCATCATAAATCTTGGGTGCGGTCAGAAGTGTTCCTGCAGTGAAATAGGAGAATTTAACCTTGCCCTGCAACTTCGGCTCAAGCTCCTTTATAAACTGCTCACAGATCTTGGACTGCATTGAAGGCACTGGGAAGTAATTGGTCCATTTTAGTTCGATTGGTGCTGAAACTGCCTCATGGGAAAAGAAAAGAACCAAAGAAAAAAGAACCAAAGCCAAAAAAACAGTTGTTTTTTTCATGTTTAATACCCCTTTCTGTTAATTTTTCAAATACTACCCACCCTCGCAGGATCAGTGCTGCCTGCTCCTTAGTCACACCTCCTTATCAAAAATTATTTCTGATTGTGCCAACCCGCCTGACCTTTGCCTAAACAATCTTGTTTCCACCCTTTAAACTCTAGCCTTATATTTCCAATTTGGCAAGGAAAAAATTATAAGGACTTTTACCTGGCTCTTTTAGTATCTGTACTCCGTGAAAAGAGCATCGGACTTTGCCACTCCCTTTCTATACCTGATATGAAGCAAGGATATCTGTCTCAGGATTCTTTATTTTCTGCCATATTTGTTCTCATACTATAGACAACAAAAGTAATGTTGCCTTTCTTAACGGACTATATGACTTCTGACGGTTTTGAAATAAAATCTGCTCATTTTTTTGGAATGATTTGCAGCACCTCATTAACAAAGCAACATAAAAATTATCGAAAATAATCTTCCCTGTCACCAAGACGGATACATGCGAATAATATGCAAAATCTGCCATGCGTGCAGTGTTCTGATTCTTTCCTAAGACAGCAGGGTGGTGAATGTCCATTGGGTCTATTTTTTTGGTGTGAAAACCTATATGAAAAATGCGAGCATGAAGAGAAGTTTTTGATAGCTTGGCCGGCCGGGCATCTACAACACGGGTAAAATGATATAGTCTCCAATAATAAACAAAAAAGGGTTCGATGATTCAAAAACTTTGAACCCCGAACCCCTGAATTTAAATTTTGTAGCCTAGTACTGGTATACGGTCGGTATTTTCCGAGCCTTCTCCTGGCCTTTCCAGTATTCGATTCGCTCTTTCACGTAGGCTATCCAAGCATCGATATCTGCAGCCTTGTATCCTTTTGAGGTGAGATCTTTCTTATAATCGGCGATTACAGCATCTACAGCCTTGATCCATTTGGCACTTTCAGCATCAGAAAGAGGGTGAATCTGACCGCCCTGCTGTGTCAAAAAGTCCTTGCCTTCAATGTCAATTTTGTTCCACTCCACATCCCATCTCTCGTTGAACTCTTTCGAGAAATCGAGTATCACATTCTTCACATCTGCAGGCAGACTATTCCACTTGTTCTTATTCATTAGAACATAGAAACAGTACGCGCTTCCTATTTTCCATGAAGCTGTGACATGCTTTACCAGTTCACCAGTCTTGAAACCTTTCAGTGTTTCCAGTGGTAGCAAGGCACCCTCAATTACTCCCCTTTTCATCGAATCATACATCTCAGGTGTTGATACAGGGATTGGTGTTCCACCAAGGGCTTTGACAATATCTCCAAGTCTTCCTGTTCCTCTCAGTTTCAACCCCTTCATGTCATCAAGCGTCTTGACAGGCTTACTTAAAGTCTGAACAACATTGATTGGGGACGTGCTGAACATGAGTACCTGGTAATTATCAAAATCTTTTGGTTTAAACTTATTGTAAAAATCAACAGCCACATGGCCTGCAATCCACGGGCTCGGAAAACCAAGAGGTAACTCCATGATTTCCATAACAGGAAAACGCCCTCTTGTATAGGACAAGTTCGACAACCCCATATCGGCAATACCTGTCTGAACGCCTGCTGCCACCTTTTCCGCAGAGAGTAGCGTACTGCCGGTATATTGGGTTATCTCAACCTTTCCGGCAAGCTTTTTGTTCAATTCCTCACAGTATTTCCCCATCATCACCGAATTCATGTGGGTAGGCGGAAAATAATTAGCCAGTTTAAGCTTAATCACATCCGCTGCGCAATACGTTGACAAAGTGAATATTGCGACCAACACAAAAAATACTACTCTTCTTCCCATAGCACTACCTCCTTGAGTATTTTGTTAGTTATGTTCCATCAAAGAAGAACACTGTCAGCTTTGATCAAACGCTAATTCACCTCTATCATATATTGATAGATATTAGTCATAAATCTCTTTTTTCAGAAATTCTCATCTGAAAAGCACCGCAGGAAGCCACAAAGCAAGCTGGGGAAATATAAAAAGAAGAATTCCCACAAATATCAGTGAAATTAAAAAAGGCAACACACCTTTATATATTTCTCCCATGGGCACCTTTGTAATGTTTTTTACGACAAAGACACAGACTGCAACAGGGGGGATAACCACCCCTACTGCAACAGTAATGGCGATTACAATGCCGAACCAGATAGGATCAAAACCCAGTCTGTCTACAGCCGGGTAGAAGATGGGGGTTGCCAGAATCATAAATGCAAGGTCATCGATAAAAGAACCACCAAATAAATATATGAGACAGATGAGCAACATGATTAGGTTGCGATGGAGGGGCAAGTCAACCAGCCATTCTGCAGTTTTTTGGGGAATATTGGTAACTGCTATAAAATGGCCAAGTATCACTGATCCAGCTATAAGCATAAGAATCATACCGGCCGTGCGAAGTGATTCAGTAACAGATTTTGTGTATCCACTGAATTTGAGATCTTTCTTAATAAACGCTAAAACAAGAATCGCAAAGGTCCCTACTGCTCCTGCTTCAGTGGGTGTAAAAAAACCAGTCATGATTCCACCGACCACAACACAAAAAACTAGGAGAACCCATATAATCTCTGGCAAAGAACGAATTTTATCACTCCAGGGAAATCGATCCGATTTTGGGGCAATCTTCGGGTTAACCTTGGCCCAACCATAAATAACACCCAGAAAAAATAAGGCAATCAATAAGCCAGGGATTATTCCGGCCATAAAAAGTTTTCCAATCGACTGCTCAGTGATAACACCAAATATAATGAGAACAACGCTTGGAGGAATTATGCACCCCAGGGTTCCCACCGTTGCAACAATTCCTGTTGAAAGTTTTTTATCGTAACCAAAACGGTTCATTTCAGGGATAGCAACACTGGCAAAGGTAGCAGAAGTGGCTGCGGAAGATCCACAAATCGCCTTGAATCCCGTGGCCCCCATAACAGTAGCCATGGCGAGCCCTCCGGGGATGTGGCCGATAAATTTGTGAGCTGCATCGTAGAGCCTAACGGCTATGCCCGCGTTAAAACCGATCTGTCCCATCAAAATAAAGAGTGGGAAGACCGTATATCCGTAATTTGTTATAACGTCATAGATATCCCGTCCCACAAGCTGCATGGCAGCTGTCCACCCATTCAGATAGGCAAAACCAACCATTCCGACTAGGGCCATGCCGAAACCCAGTTCAATGCCTGTTCCAAAAAGAAGTAGTAAAATAATGAGAAAAACTATCCCTGCTGTAACCTCATTCATGTTGAGTCCTCCAGACCATTATGATATCAGAGACAAATACGAGACACTCAATGAAACAACACACACCTACACAATAGGCTATAGGGAAAAAAGGTATCTTCAGTGTTGATGAGACTTCCCCTGACAACTTAAATTCACCTGCAATAAGGAAAAGGTTGTAACCGATTATAGCAAAAAGCCCGATACATAAAAGCCTTGTAAAGGTTATCATCACGGCACTTCCCCTCGGCGAAAGCTTTTCCAGAATAAATTCCATAATAACATGGCCTTTATCCATTGAAACCTTGGGGATTGTAAAACCGATGACAACGGCAAGTAGCATCGACACCAGTTCATATGCCCCAAGGATTGGGTGGCCAAGGGAACGCATGATTACATCAGACACAGTCAGCAGCATCATAACAGTCAGCGCAGTTCCGCCGATTACATTGAGAATCTTGTTCACACCCTTCAAGAAAATATCAAATTTACTTTCCATTCTCCCTCCCGCACAATGATTCCTACCTTAATTTTCACTTCCGGAAATCTGCCATAATATGCCTGTGAATATAATTTTATTGTTCCATATTGTGAACCATCATTTCTCATTTTATTTCGCTGGAAATGATAAAATTAAAAAAAACTCCTTGTCAAGCAAATTTTACCTCTGAGTTTAAACAGGACTCAAAAGTCTATAAATTTGTTTTTGAACTGGCGTTTTAATTCTGCAGAAGACTATTTGCCTATGTTGATTCATTTTTCT
>MVQO01000055.1 GCA_002067585.1 Syntrophorhabdus sp. PtaB.Bin027 | reverse complement strand
CCGGTACCCCAGCTGTTTTTCACGATAAAGTATCCGCCGCCGTTAACTGATGGATCATCCTTATATCCTACAACCAAAACAGCATGTCCACCGAGCCGTTTTCCTGTTGTATATTCATACACTCCGTTTTTATATGAGTAGAAATCATTATATACGTCCAGAGTCGTTACGAGGGGGCCATACATGTGAAGGGCATTTTTAATGGAATCAACTGACACTGAAGAGTTGGTGATATATAACCACGAGTCAATTCTGGAGGTAAAGTCTTCCCACCCGGGCAGTGCGTAGCTACATGAATCATCACTCGATGTTGCGGTGTAGGGAAAATATGATTCAGGCGGCAACCCTGTGTTGCGAATATAGTTTGATGCTGAGCCAATGTACCCACCATTGCAGCTCCCTGCTCCTGAACACGAAAGAAGAATCTCCTCGGCACGGTTATCATCGAACCCGGGGGTGTTGTCCTTGATCAGATTATAGGATTCGAGTGCTGCTGCAGTGGCAAAAGCCCAGCAACTGCCGCAATTACCCTGGTTCCTGACAGGTGTCACATAGTATCCGCCGTTTGCTCTCCAATCCAGGGCATCCGGGAGATCCACAAGGGGCTCATGAAGGAAGAAAACCATTTCCATTTCAGCCGCTGCAGGATCAGTTTCATCCGGTTTAATAAGACCCAACCGGAGCTTCTTTTCGCGGTCGCTCAATTTGGAAACAGACGTTTCGCCGGCAATCCATCTTGCGCCTTTTTTGTCTATTGCTGACCTTATTTCATCCAGTTTACTGGCAGAGGCTGCTGTCACTGTCAAAAAAATTGCACCGGTAATGAATATTAGTGACCCACACAGAATTTTAATCTTTTTCCATTTCATATCAGTATCTCCCGGTTGTTAATGACTAATCTTTACAATGACCTGGCTTTTGTTGCAGTGACTGATATCAATTTTCCGAGGTTTCATTACCATCGGGCCTTTGGGCTGACAGGTAGTGTCTCGGAGGTCGATCCCAAAAATAACCTTAATTGATATTACAGAGCTTTGATCGAAGTGGCAATATTATTATCCCAGATTTTCCACCAGGGTGAGTATCTGTGTTAGAAATTATTCGCAAACATGCAGATTGTGTGATCGCGATACTGGGAAGAAGCCAAAAAAATGATTTTCTCCATTAAGAAGCCGGTCTGATGCGAAAAAAACTTTCACTTTCGTCGCTGCCGACTTTAACTCCGTGACCCGTCTCAAGGATAACCCTGACCTTGCATTCAGTGTGTGTTTCTTCTGTAACCGGCACAGTCCAGATAAATTTTCCTGCATTTTCGACAAAGCCCTTGATTTTCTTCCATTTTCTTCCCCCGTCAAGAGTATAGGAAAACCTTACCCTTGGTGCGTCATGGGTTACAGCATATGTTGTCCACTGAATAGTCTGGGATGAGCCCGCAACCACTTCCTGTCCTCCATTGAGAGAAGTCAGTTTCACAACCTTTATGGCGAATGTCCCTATCGATTTGGCTGAAGCTATCTTTTTCCCCTTCACATTATAGCCAACAATCCTGACCTTACATCTTTCCAGATTCCTCGCAAGGGCAGGGATCTGCCATTGATATCTGCTGCCTGTAACACCCCTGGCGATAGATCTCCATGTCAGCCCATTCAGGTAGGAAAGGTCAAATTTAACAATGTCAGGGGTAGCTTCCCAAACAATAGTCCAGGTAGATCCGGCAGAAAGCGTTTCCCCTCCACTGGGGGATGTTATGGTAATGTCAGGTCTACCCCCGCTAACAAGGTTAAACGTGGCAGTCACAATTACGTTTGCGCTCATCGTAACAGTACATGTGGGCGTTGTGCCGGAACAGCCACCTGACCAACCCACAAATGAAGAGCCTGCATCAGGGGTTGCAGTAAGGGTTACGACAGTACCTCTGGCAAAGCTTAAACCAGAAGGATTATTTGAGACGGTTCCCGTACCAGATCCTGATCTGTTTATGGTCAGGGTATACTTTGTAGTATCTGCCTTGAAGCTTGCTGATATGGTGTGGTTTGCTGTTACATTACTGAAGGTATAGGTGCTTACTGCTCCCACTGATGATCCGTCTACAATAACGCGATCGATGCTGTACCCTGTGCTGGGTGTTATAGTGAAGGACCGGCTTGCGTTCCTGCTGACCGTTACTGTGCCAGCGGGTGAGATGGTGCCTCCAGTTCCGGCAGAGGCAGTGATGGTATAGGTGGTGGTATCTGCCTTGAAGCTTGCTGATATGGTGTGGTTTGCTGTTACATTACTGAAGGTATAGGTGCTTACTGCTCCCACGGATGATCCATCTACAATAACGCGATCGATGCTGTACCCTGTGCTGGGTGTTATAGTGAAGGACCGGCTTGCGTTCCTGCTGACCGTTACTGTGCCGGTGGGTGAGATGGTGCCTCCAGTTCCGGCAGAGGCAGTGATGGTATAGGTGGTGGTGCTGTTACCTTCCTGTGTTACTGTAAATGTATTTTTCGCTATAGTGGAACTGGCTGTTCTGGAAGATGAATCGCTATTAGCATTAATGGAATAATATACCGTACCATTCCCGGTTCCGCGACTCCCTGAGGTGATAGTCATCCACGAAACATTACTGCTGGCATTCCAGGAACATGCAGACTGCGTGCTCACATTAATAGAGCCGGTTCCTCCTGATGCAGGAAAACTCTGACCTGGAGGCGAAATGGAATATCTGCATGTACTTGTGCTTACCTCGTTGGAATAGGTACTCTCGAGATTTGACGTGTCGTAGGCAGTAACTGCAAAATAATAGGTTCGCCCATCGGCAAGGCCCGATACTGTAAAGGTTGTAACCTTTTTAGCGTCGATTGACCAATCATAGACACGAGATGCTGTACCATAATAAATTTTATAACCTGCTATGTCCGGCTCCGGGCTTGCGTTCCAGGCAAGCCGTACATCCGCTGCATGCCCCGTTCCCATGAGCACCACGAGGGCAAGACTCATCATAAAAGTTAACTGCAGAAGATTTCTGATTAAATTATTCCTATTATTACAGTATGTTAGAGCTTTTAATACGGGCAAAACAACGTCCTCTGATAAAGTTTCTGACCCTCTCCAGAAAGAATTTCTGTAATCCTTCTTTTCCGCATGTGTAATTGGTTTCGCAAGCAAGGCCTGTGCCAATGCAGCTATGAGTGATATTACTTCGATATCATTGATGTTTTATATTACAAATCCATTTTGTTCTCGAAAGAGCGCATGGTTTCAATAACATATTGCCTGTGGCGAATGTAGGAATTTCCCTACATCCATATGTTCTTACACCTAAGTTCCTAATTTATCATTATAAATGGTGAAAACCGTTCACAACCGGGGAGGGAATGTTGAGGAATTGTAATGCTGGTGAATGGCCCAAACAGGCCATTTTGTATTTTTTTGTGCCTTTAATGAAAAAAGTCGATCAGAGCCTGGATCGCTCTACCGCGGTGGCTTAAGCGATTTTTTTTCTCCATGGGAATTTCGGCAAGGTATCTGTTCAGCTCAGGGACAAAGAAGACAGGATCAAAACCAAAACCATTCTGGCCGTGCTTATCCATACCGATAATCCCTCTCAACTCGCCATAGAAAACATAGCACCGTTCCCTTTCGGGCATATAGAAAGCGAGGTAGGCCTTGAAAACAGCAGCCCGCTCATCCCAGGGGATACCTTCAAGTTCTGAGAGCAGCCTGGCAATCCTCTCATCATCATTCTTGCCGTAGCGAGACGAGCGAACCCCCGGTCTTCCTCCCAGCGCCTGTACCTCAAGGCCAGAATCATCAGCCAGGGTGTGCATGCCGAACCTGTCGCCTATTTTCCTGGCTTTTTTCAGGGCATTCTCAATATAAAGGTCGCTGTCTTCTTCAATGGGGACCCTGTCTTTGTAATCACGCAATGAGTAGAAATTGTCGAAACTATGTTCCAGGAGGGCCTTGATTTCCCGGAATTTTCCCATGTTTTCTGTTGCGATAATGATGTTTTTCACGCCGGAAACATTGGCCCCAGGGCAATCTTCTGCTGTCGGGTGATTTCATTGATCCCCCTGTGCGCATACTGATACATGACATCAAGCTGCTCTTTTGAGAATGGGGTCTTTTCTGCAGTACCCTGCACCTCTATGAGCTGGCCTTTTCCGGTCATCACAAAATTCATGTCCACTTCTGCCTTCGAGTCTTCTTCATAGGAAAGGTCAAGAAGGATTTCTCCGCCAACAAGCCCCACACTGATTGCCGCTACCGAGTCGCGCAGGGGTATCTTCTGGATCACCCCCCTCTTTTTGAGGTTCCACAGGGCATCGACAAGGGCCACATAACCCCCGGTGATGCTCGCCGTCCTTGTCCCGCCGTCAGCCTGGATCACATCACAATCAACCCAGAGCGTTCTTTCCCCGATTATGTCGAGATTTACGATTCCCCGGAGCGCTCTTCCGATAAGCCTTTGAATCTCATGGGTCCGTCCGCCAACGCGCCCTGTTACCGACTCACGGACTGACCTGGTGTGGGTTGACCGCGGCAACATGGAGTATTCAGCGGTAAGCCAGCCTTTCCCGGAGTTTCGCAGAAAGGGGGGTACCTTTTCCTCCAC
>MVQO01000054.1 GCA_002067585.1 Syntrophorhabdus sp. PtaB.Bin027 | reverse complement strand
TAAACATCCGCTCTTGGTGACTCCTAAAATTCCAGGAACAAACAGGAGGATGTTGGCCGGGCTGAACGGATCAGTACCCGGCAAAGGTTTTTGTACAAATAGTTGATGCCGAAGTCTTTGCCGCCGAGAAAATCTCTGATAACGTTGCTCTCAGTTGGTATCTCTGCTGCCTCTCCTTTGGGTAAACTGAGTCTGAGTAGTCTGTTTCGATATACTGACATCCCTTTTCTTCTGCCCTTCTTACAACAAAATTATTTGAAAATTTGTGCCATAAGATCAATGATATAGTCGATATCCTCAGTAGCGTTTGCCTTTGTGAATCTGGCAGGTCTGGCCTGCACCCAGAAGATATTTTCAGGGAATGGGAGATACCTATCCACAACCCATTCCATATCTTGTGGAACACCGAAGTGCTGCTCCACACGAAGTGCCGTTCGCGTGATCTCAAGGATTTCATCATCATCAAGACATGGTTTATCCTGCAATTCATCTGGCACCGGAACATATACGGTACCATGTTCTCCGCGCTGTACCATTCCTTTTTTGTGGGTAATGTTGCGACTTGTAATCCTTAAATCATCCTTTTCTACAACAAACGAATCGGGGGTAATCTCACCACTTACAACGCTTTCTCCCAACCCCCAGTTTCCCTCGATCACAACCTTCGATGTATCGCCGGATGTTGGCAAGACCGTGAGAACAACCCCTGCTGACTTCGCATGAACAAGCATCATCACAGCAACGCCGATAGGTGCCCACTCAACTGGTCTATCCTGTTCAATTCTGCATGTTATGGCCCGTGTCGTGTACGAACTTGCCCATACTTTTCTCACGTGTTCAACAACAGCATCTTCACCTATTACGTTCAGGTATGTATCCATCTGACCAGGCATGCTAATAACGCCACTTGAACGAACTGCAACAGGAATGATTTCCCTGCCTGCCTTTGCGCAGAGCTCTCTGTAATGAGCAGCAAGTTCGCTTTGCATAGCATCAGGCATTGGCGTTGCTTCGACAAGACCCTGGATTGTACGGCTTAAATTTTGGCAAACCTCTATCTGCTGGAGTCTATCCCTTTCACTCTCAACACATTCTTTTACCTTCTGGGAAAGGCCGGTGAGGTTCATAAATTTCTCAAAACCATTTACCGAGATTGCAAATCCATAGGGAACCCTCATGCCAAGCTTGGTCATCTCGCCAAGATTTGCACATTTTTTCCCGACAAAATCATTTGCCTCAGCACCAATATCATCAAACCAAAATATCCACTTCTCCATACTCGCGTAACCCCTGGCCCCCGGTGCCTCCCCTGCAAACCTTATTTTACAAAAATAAATTTTGCAGGAGAGGCGGGGGTAAAGACATCTTTTACATGACCAGTTTTACATCAGAAATGTTCAATTCAAGCATCTTAGTGCTTGCACGCAGTCTCACAAGGTTTTTTTTGACTGCCTCGATATCTCCTCCAAGCTTTTCTATCTCTTCGACTGCCTTTTTTATTTCTTGGATCTTTGCATCCATTTCATCAATTTTATATTCTTTTGCCATGATCGTGCCCTCCTTGCTTAGTGTGGTCTCAGATCTTTGAATCTCTTTGCTTTCAACGCGTACCGTGGAAGACTCTCATAAGGATGAATCTCTATCTTGTATCCAAGGTTGGTTTTAACTCTGAGCTGATCTTTCAGGCGGTTCAGAATATCGGCTTCCTGCTTTTCAAAACCAGGCTTTATCTCAATCTTTAGCATAATATCATCAATGTCACCCTTCTTTGTGACTATGACCTCATACTCATCGCTCAATTCGTTAAAGCTCCTTACCACTTCCTCAATTGCTGTTGGGGCCAAAAGCACACCCTTAACCTTAGTAATGTCATCGGCTCTGCCCACAACCCCGCCATCAATGATTCTGAAGGTACGACCACACTCGCATTCATAATCTGCCCAGCGGATAACATCTTTCGAGTCAAACCTGATACATGGTTTTGCCTGCCGGTCAAAGGCAGTGATAATCATCTTACCGTTTTTCATGGGTTCTTCGATAATCTCGCCCGTTTCTGTATCTTCAATCTCCACAAGGAAGAAGGCTTCGTTGATATGGAGGCCTTTCTGGGCGGTGCACATATAGCTCCAGGCCCCTATCTCGGTTGCGCCGATATGATCATAAACCTTTGCACCCCATGCTTCTTCAATACGCTGTTTTGTTGTGGGAATGCTGGCGCCCGGCTCACCTGCACAGGTTATTCTCTGTATACCAATTGACCTTGGGTCAATACCAATTTTTCGAGCAGTATCAGCCATACCAAGAACATAGGTGGGAGTAGCTCCAAAGGCTGTGCACTTGAGTTCCTGCATCTTCATTATTCGTGCCTCCGTATCAAGGACACCACCCGGCACAACCTCACACCCTAATTTTTCTGCTGCATAATGGCAAGCCCAGAAGGCAACAAAGATATTGTAGCCAAAAGGGAGAAACATACGATCTGTATCTCTGTAACCCTGTGCATAAAGGATGTATGCCCAGCTTTCTGCCCACCACTCCCAGTCCTGCCAGGTATCGGCCTGATATACCGGTGTTCCAGTAGTACCGCTTGTCTGTCTGAATTCTGTTACATCCTGCAAAGGAACTGCAAGCATATCACCATAAGGAAAAGGAGGCCTGTTCTGGACCTCTCTCAGCATGCCCTTATCTGTCTTGGGCACCTTCTTGATATCTTCAAGGGTCTTTATATCCCCCGGTTCCATGCCAGCATCCTTATAAAGCTTCTTGTAAAACGGTGAGTTTTTATATGCCCATTCAAAAACCCGCTTGAACTTTTTCACCTGAAGTTCACGGAGTTTCTCCCGGGGCATTGTCTCCATGATCGGATTCCAGTAAATGCTTCCATTCTTGGCCATCGACATCCTCCTTTTTAAATTTTTCGTGAAGTCTTACAAACCTTCTCGCGTACAACAATTCCCTTTACAGGGCTTTAGTCATTTCCCCTAAAAGATACGCAATCTCGACCCTTCCAGTAGGGACAAGGATTCTGCTGCTGTAATTTCCTGCAAAATTTGAAAGCAGTTGCCGTCGTAAAGACCTAAACTCATCTGACATGATTGCCTGAGCAACATCAGAAAGGTTTGTGGTAACTCCTTCAAGAAGGATGCGGAGACCTGCACCAAGTATGACCTGCCATTCTGCCTTAATTCGTATACCCAGTTTTGTCAGCGTAGGAATATAATCGTTTTGAAGAAATCGCGTGTACTCTTTCTCAGTGTTGTAAATCAACTTGTAGTATTGATTAAACCGCCACGTGCCGACCTCAATGCCATATCCCTCCATATTAACTCTTCCTGTACGCTTGAGGACAGCACTATTATAATTATAGACAAACTCATGAAGCTCTCTTGTTACCTCAATAAATTCTTCACTTTCAATCGCTTTCTGGAGGTTCAAAAAGTCATGTGCCAAGGATACTGCACTAATTCTCGGGCCTGATCCTACAATAACATGAAATCCGCCAATCATGTTGAGGCCGACTTTCGTCATTACAGGCAAGTGTCTTCGTAACACAAAATCGGTGTATTCGGCACCTTTCCCTCTGATGATTTCCCACTGCTGGACAAATAAAAACATGATTACTCACCTCTCTGTATTAGATAGTACCGATTTCCGATTTGTGATCCTCACCACTAACCGTTCTCGACTCCTGCCTTATTTTTCACTTATCCAGTATAAAGACCGTTCCTAAATTCGCGTCAATCCTAATCCGTTGTCCTGATTTTATCTTTGCTGTGCCTTCAAATGTGTTCATGACAACAGGAATGCCGTATTCTCTCCCTACAATTGCTGCATGGGAAAGGCTTCCACCCCTGTCCACAACAACACCGCGTATCATCCCGAAGATTGGTGTCCATGCAGGAGAGGTGCTAACCGATATGAGGATGTCCCCTTCTTGGATAGCTGCAAGGTCTTCTTCCTTGAACACAGTCCTTGCAATGCCTTCAGCAACTCCGGGAGAACCACAAGTACCATAGAGATCAGCCTTCAAATCAGGCCGTGCCTCCGGAAGCTTACCCACGACAACCTTGAGGGCAATAGGGTCCATAGACTTTATCATAAACTCCATAGCTTCAGCAATACCAAAATCCTTTTTGAGAATAATCGGAGGATTACCGGTCTCATTCCACTTGCTCCATTCATTCTTACGACGTGCCACAATATTTTTCATATTGAATTTCCCGGGATTGATACCAGCTCTATGGACTTCATCCGGAATAAGGAAGAATATGTCGTCAGTTTCAGCTATGGCTCCTCCCGCCGCAAACCTTTTTCCTATGTCAATACATGTTTTTCTCACCACAGAATGGCAATAGAGGTCAAGGTAATGATCATGTTCTTCGCTGAAACGACTCGAATTCTGAGCAATTTTAAGAAGTATGGAAAACCATCCTCTCTGCTCTGGAGATATCCGCTCAAGAATTTCCTTCTCTGCAACCTTTCGGTCTTTTTCTAACATTAGACGTTTTGCATCAAGATCGAATTCC
>MVQO01000053.1 GCA_002067585.1 Syntrophorhabdus sp. PtaB.Bin027 | reverse complement strand
GTTGTCCCTATCCTCCTGGCAAATCCCTGGATAGAGATAAGAGGGTTCTTAATTTCGTGGGCAATGGAGCTTGCCAGTTCACCGAGGGTTGAAAGCTTGTTTGCTTTGACAAGCTGTTCCTCAAAAATTCTTATTTTCTCGTTTCTTCGCTGTAATTCTTTGAGCTTTTCCCGTAAGGCATCATAAACCTCGTTCAATTCTTTAATATTTGCAACAAGGAGTCTGTTCCTGGCCTGGGAAAGGCTTTTTTCCTCTTCAAGTTCCAGTTCAAGCTCAATTATCCTCTTTTCTGCTGTATCCTTGTTATCAGCCACTAATACAGTATGACCTCAAACTCACAATAATTGTACCCTACTGACCAGCTTTTTGTCTGGGTAGATCTCGCCTTTTTCTTGAAAATTGTTTCAAGAAGGCCTGCAATGATACCGCTTTCCATGTCGCAGAACATCTCTCCTGTGTTGGCAAACCCTGCACAGGTGATACACTCATAGAGCTTCACAACGATATTGTCCTCTTCCACTACCTGTGCCTCCGGTATGCCGACCTTTAGTTCCTTGATCTTTGCTGAGAAATCATCAAGGTCCCTGGCCCCAATCATTGTCCCTACCTGTTTTCCCATCATGTAGAGGGTTGCTCCAGTTGTCTCTCCCAGGATCTTCCTCATACCGATGACCCGAAGAATGCGGTACAATGTGAGGGGGATGTCTTCTCCCAATTCTGGCCTGACTATGTGGCTCACTTCCTCGATGGAATACTCTTTCATGTACCCTCCCTTAGGACCTCTATCAACCGGTTATGGAGCAGCCCGTTGGATGCGAGGAGTTCATCACCATATATGCTGAAACTTCCTCCCTTGAAATCACTGACGGTACCGCCGGCTTCTTCAACCAGGAGAACACCTGCGGCCATATCCCATGGATTGAGTTTCATTTCCCAGTGTCCATCAAACCGTCCGCATGCTGTATAGGCAAGATTCATGGCAGCGGACCCGTCCCGCCTCACTGCCTGGGCACGGTACAAAAAGTCTATAAAATGGTTGATGTTGTTTCTTGGAGAGGTTGGGAGGTCATAGGGGAAGCCTGTACTTAACAGAGCCTGTTTCATGTCGTCGACACCGGAGACATGTATCTTCTTGCCGTTGAAATAGGCTCCTTCGCCTTTTTGTGAAAAGAAAAGCTCATTAAAGATAGGGTTATAGACGACCCCGACCTTCACTTCGCCCATTATTTCATACGCAATAGACGTGCAAAAGAATGGGTAGCCATGAGCGTAGTTTGTAGTCCCGTCAAGGGGATCGACGATCCACTTGTTGCGTTTTTCATCGAATACGTTGGATTTCTCCTCGGCAATGACATAGTCATCAGGATAAGAATTCTCGATAAGCTCAATGATTTTTTTCTGACAGGCAATATCAACATCGGTTACGATATCGATCTCGCCCTTGTAGTGTATGCCGATCCTTTTTTGGAAGTATTCACTCTGTATCCTTCCGGATTCCAATGCACATTGTATTGCAAATTGGAGGACATTATTCACAGCTTATTCTACTAATATACGCAGGTATTTTCAAGACAATAGGGAGTTGACACGTTTTTTCACAAGTTCATTGACAAACGATCTATTTTATCCTATTATGACAACATGGCTGAACTCAGAAAGGACCCCATATCCGGCGACTGGGTAGTATCCGGATACGCGAGGTCAAAAGTCAGCGGCACCGGAGATTGCCCATTCTGCCCGGGCAATGAACACCTCACACCGAAAACCATAAGAGAAATTAAAGGCCAGGATGGCAAATGGCTCGTCAGATGTTTCCCTGCAACAAGTCCAATTTTTGCGATAGAGGTTGAAGAGCAGAAAAGAGCAGAGGGGCTTTACGACAAAATGGGCAATGTGGGAGCTCACGAAATCGTTGTATTGCACCGCACCCATACTATCACGATGTCAAGTTTTTCCGAAGAGGACATGTCCCGCGTTTTTGATATGTATATAGACCGCATACTCGACCTGAAAAAAGACAAAAGGTTTAAATATATCAACGTATTCAGGAATCATGGCGAACTTGCTGGCTCATATCTCTTGCATCCTCATTCCCATGTCCTTGCAACCCCTATTATGCCTCAGAGAATGGACCTTGAGCTGACAAATTCGAAAAATCATTTCATGCAGAAAGAACGGTGCCTTTTTTGCGACATCCTCAACCAGGAAATAAGACAGAATAAACGGGTTGTAAGTATCAATGCCAACTTCGTGGCCTTATGCCCCTTTGCATCGAAATTTCCTTATGAAGCGTGGGTTCTACCCCGCTTTCACGATGACAGTTTTGAGAATCTTAAAGATCGGGGAATCCGACATGATTTTATCGTGCTTCTTCTCGACCTTTTGAAAAGAATAGAAAAGCTTACCAATGCTTATTCGGTTGTTATCCATACATCTCCCAACACAGTGAAAGGCAGCCTCCTCGATGCGGAATACCCGGTGAAAGACTATTTTCACTGGCATATGGAGATACTTCCCCGGGATTTCAGATCATCCAAGTACAAAAGGGAAGATGAATTCCATGTGGTTTCCATCACACCTGAAGACGCATGCAACACCCTCAAAGCACAGAAAGTATGACAGCACATGAGTAGGATCCTTTTGTGGTTCTTATTCGGGGTCTTCACCAGCATGGCTCTTCTCATGGTGGTTTTTGGCGTGTTATTTATCAAAGACGTTTATGTCAATAGGGCCGAGGCATCCTTTGGCTCACTTATATTCGGCGTACTGCTTCTTCTGGCAGGAGGAGGCGTTCTCTCTTCAACCATTGCAGAAACTGTAAGAAGGCTCCTGCAGAAGTAAAGAATTATGAAACCCTTCACGGGGGCTGGCATAACAGTACCTGCTGCCCGTGTGCACACCCCGTGTACAGGTTGATACAGAACCTGTTACCCCAGAGGCTACATCGGATCGTACACCGTGAAGCTTCTTGCAAAAGATCCCACCTTGTTGCTCAGGGTGAGGGTAGCAGATCCAGTGGCAAGCTTTTTGGGCACCACAAACTCCACTTCACTTGCCCCGGTGCGGGCATCCATGGTCCATGCGGTAATCTTGCACTTTTTATCGTTCAGGATGAGTTTTCCCTTCTTTTTCCCGAAGAATTTACCTGTGATGGTAATAACATCACCTGCGCGGCCCCCTCCGGGGCTGACGTATAACACTTCTGGCGCTTTTACCTGGTAAGCAGCTTCCGTCCGAATAGCCGGTGTCTTACTTGGCGTTATGAATGAATCATATGGACCTGCCACTGTAGGTACCTTCTTAAACTCGACAAAGATCGTGTCGGGGGTCCATGTGTTAACCTTCGCCTTCACAGATCCTAAGGCGACCTTACCTTTCTTGATACCCAGGTTGCTTCCTTTGATTGTGACGGCCGATCCCTGGGTCACCTCAGGAGGGAAGATTGCCCGAATAATAGCCGTTTCGGTGGTTGTGTCACAGGTGCTGGTGTACTGTATGCTCGGAAGGTTTTGTTCATCAGTAAGCTCGATTGGGAGGAGGTCATTATATGCGTCTCCTTTCAGGGCTGTAGAGAGGATAATTTCACCTGCATCCGACAGCCATGTGCTCAATCGGGCATCAATATCGACAGGGGTTGCAATTTTGATCCCGTCGGAAAGCCTCATGGCCCCGAAAATAGCCACTTCTCGTGATGCCGTGATGTTTAGGGGGCCGGTAGCTGTTATTGCAACATCTTCAGGGATGTGAAAACAGGTGAACGTGAACGTACCTGTAAAAGGAGTGCCCGGCGGCAGCTCCCTGGTTCCGATACCGCGGTAGTCCATGACCTTCGGATCTCCTGCACATTGCCCGTCGCCGTTCGTGTCGGCTTCAAGGATACCGTCGCCGTCACAGTCACGGAGGAACGGGCCTGCAGGTTGGTCAATCGAGACAGGTTCTGCTGTGATGAAGGTTGGGTTGGGGGATAAGATGGCGTTGGTGGCATCAATAACTGTGGAGTTCTGGCCATGGGCCAGTGATGCGGTAAATAGGCAGAGAATGACCATTGCCAGATCATAGAGCCACTTCATGGCCCGGTTGAGGCTTTTTGAAGCCAGGGTTTGCTGTCTTGGCCTCATGCCTGTAACCCTGTCGAGGGCACAGGTGTCAGAGGTCGCACAATCAGGACCCTGATCCTGTCTGCAAAGGTCAGCCCCGCAGGAACCTGATTTGTCGATGATGCAGGAGTCATTTACGCAGA
>MVQO01000052.1 GCA_002067585.1 Syntrophorhabdus sp. PtaB.Bin027 | reverse complement strand
CCTATAATGATGCCGTCATACTCCAATTCCCTCATATTCAGCCTCCTTACTGTTGTAATCACTCATTCTTACAAGAATCATCATTTAACCGAATAACCTTCTACCTTGATATCATTGTATATACTTCTGTAATATTGACAGAGCAAGGCAAATTAATTTAGTATTTTCTAAGAAAAATTATTCACTTGCAGTGCACGGTTAGGAGATATGAATCTTAATCAGCTACGAGGTTTTTATACGGTTCTGAAAACGGGGAGTTTTTCGCGGGCAGCCGAAGAACTTTGTGTTACAGAACCAGCTGTCTTTATCCAGGTACGATCTTTAGAGCGTCATCTTGGTTTTACCCTTCTGGACAAGGTCGGCAACGAACTACACCCCACAGCAGCAGGGAGAATTCTTTATGAGTATGGAGAGAAGATTTTCACACTTGTGGACGAAGCAGTCAATGCTGTTCAGGGATTGCAGGATCTCAAACATGGTCATCTGCGTGTGGGCGTTACCCAGGCTTTAGCCCAGTATCTCATGCCTGTTCTCATCCCCGGCTTCCAGGAACGGTATCCTCACATCACTGTTTCAATGGATGGGGGGAGTTCGCGCGGATTGGTGGAGGGAATCCTCCAGCAGCGCTATGAACTGGCCGTAGTTGCACGGGTACCCTATCCGGATAAAATAACTTCTATCCCTTATACACGGGATAATATCCTGCTTATCATCTCTCCACATCATGCGCTGGCAAAAAAGGAGCAGGTATCACTTGCTGAGCTTGCCAAAGAACCGGTTATCCTCACCGGTGCCAAGTCCGCTGTCAAATTCTCCGTCTGGAAGGGATTCGAGAAGCGGGGCCTGCACCCTGCCGCCATTATTGAGGCGGGGAATATTGAATTCATCAAGCAATTAGTCGAAAAAGGCAAGGGATATGCTTTTCTTGCCAGCGTCTGCGTACTGGAAGAGATCAGAAAGGGGGTCCTGGCAACTATTCCTATAGAAGATGAGTCGTTCACTGTAGACATTGATGTCATTCATCTCAGGGGCAGAACCTTATCACCTGCAGCCTCCACCTTCCTTGCCTTCATGCAGGAGCACAGGAAATCTGATAGCCTACGCATACTTACGGATGAGATAACAAAAAAGACTACAACAAGCTAAATACCTTGGAATAGCTGTAAAAACTTCTCCACCATTGCATCTGCAAACTCCGGGTCATCAATAGTATTGTTCAATGCAATGATCTCCACTTTATCTCCCTTTATGGAATTTGCAAAGATTCTGACAAAAGCCCTGTCTGTTTGCGGGTCAAACAGTGGGCCACCGGCTTTGCTCAAAGATGAGAATCCAAGGAGAGGAATGAAAACAAATACCCTGCTCTTTGATTTGTTAAGCTTTTCTGCAAACACCCGGGCAACCAACTCTACTTCCTTCCGGGAGGTTCTTGCCTGCACCCGAAATCTGTCAGGAATAAAAAGTTTTCTCTGCGCCAACCTTTTTTGTTTCCATAAAGGATCGGTATCCTTTCTGTCATAGGGGCCGCAACTGAGCATGTCAAACCCACATGGCGTGAGAATTACGGGAAAACCAGAAGCGAGTTCTTTGTCCAGACGATCCAGTCCTGACGCCCTGTTTCCACCGAGTATTGCCTCTGAAAGCCCTGCTGGTACAACGTCAATGACTCCCCTTAAATATCCTTTCTCCACCATTCTTTCCATGATTCGCTCACCAGGGCCTGTTGCTGAGAATGGAACTGCCTGATATCCTTTTTCTTCAAGAAGCTCACGAACACGGGCAGTACATGTCTCGGAGAATTTGAATTCGCTAATTGCAATGGCTGGAGGCCCCTTGCCGAGCTTCTTTTTGCTTGCCTTGAGTGTCCCTGCTACCATTCCGGCAAATCTGTGCAGGATATCCCTTACAAAAACGTTGAGCGTATTTATTTCCACGCAAGAATGAAAAACCGTAATGTCAGTATCAGCAAAAAATTTGGCTGCGTATGCTGGAATGGCTGCAGAACTTGTGAGGATAAGCTTCGGGATGCCAAAGGGAAATTCTTTCATTATATGAGACACTATGGTAACGTTGCTTGTCCCCCCAATACCGGCAAGACCATCAATTTTACCTTCATTATAGAGCTTTCTTGCAATGCTCAGACCGGCCAGAATAACATAATCCATAGTGAGATACGTATTGGAGGTAGTGGAAGGCACTTCAAAATCAATTGCAAGTTCAGCAGTGGCATGGCGGCAGGAAAAATCAGCCACTCCTTCCCTGCACGTTCCTGTGGATATATCAAGGGTGATCACATCGCACCCCTGCTCCTGAATGAAACCTTTCAGGAGCATTACTTCTTTCTCCCTTGTATCAAAACTGGTTAAGAGTAAAACCGTCGGCATAGTGGACCCCTATGATATCTCACTACTCAATCCTTTTTCCATCCCTATTAAGAATACCACACCTTCCAAGATACTGGCAACGCAACTACTGTACATTTCTTGTTGATTCTGTTTTAATTTCCGGTTACATCTGAAAAGATGGAAAGGTTCATTTTACTCCGTAATGCCGCCCTGGCACCTCTTCTTATTCCGAGTTCATTGCGGTTTCTCAATTTTGTCGGAAGAACAATCTTTTCCCTTTTTTTCCTGATGGAAGATACATTTTGATCAGCCATGCGAAGGCGAGCAGTATCTTAATTTTTTCTATCAGCAGGGCATGGTGCCACTACGTCATTTGTTGCTTTAACAGGGACTGGATTATTCATCGGGCTGGCGCTTTTTCTTCAAGCCGGCTTTCTTTATGGTTTTTTTCTGCGGGTTTGATAACACTCCCAAGAATCTTTGATATGAACGTGTGCAGCATGGTTACCGGTTTTATTTTCGGAATAAGTGTCATCATCGGTTGGGGTGTTTCCCCCTGCTTACCAGAAGCTTTGGTAACTACTTTGAGTTTCAGATGATAGACACAACGGTTCAGCGCTCCGACCTTAATCAGGTAACAGACCTATTCTCCTTGTCCTACGTAACAAGGTTGGGCAATAAAAGGACCAGGGATGGCCAAAAAATCATTAGAATAGTTGTAATGACTATAGCAAGAAGGAAGGGAAATATACCTTTGAAAATCCTCTCTAAAGGAACATCCGTTGCTATGCCTTTTATCACATAGACGTTTACACCTACCGGAGGAGTTATTACACCCATGCAGGTCACCAACACAATTATAACTCCAAACCAGATGGGATCGTATCCCAATGAGATTACAATGGGATAAAGAATAGGGATGGTCAGGATAATCAGCGGGATGGCATCAATAAAACACCCGCCTAGAAGGTAAATAAAGATGATTATCAACATGGTCAAAAAACGTGGTATTTCTAAGCCTCCAACCCAATTGGACAGGGCAGCAGGAATCCTTGCGATAGTCATAAATTTGCCGAAAACTGAGGCGCAGGCTATGATGGTAAGGATCATGCAGGATGTCCTTAAAGCCTCTATGGTATTGTCAATGAATATTTTCCACGACAGTTCCCTCCTCACCAGCCCTATTATAAGAGCACCGGCTGCGCCGGCACCTCCTGCCTGTGTTGGCGTGAAAAAACCATAAAGAAGCCCTCCAATAACAACAATAAAAAGAAGGAGCACATCAATTACCTTAACAGCTGCCCATACTATCTCCTTAAAAGAAGACCTGGGCCCCTTCGGTCCATAGGATGGGTTTTTCAGACACATCAGATATACGGTGGCACTCATGAAAATTGCAAGAATAATTCCCGGAACAATGCCGGAAATAAATAATTTCCCTATAGACTGCTCTGTCATAAAACCATAGATAAGAAAGATGACGCTCGGGGGGATTAGAATCCCAAGCGTCCCTGCAGAGGCGATACAACCAGTTGACAGGGTATCGTCGTAATTGTATTTCTTCATGGCGGGTATGGCAAGCTTCCCCATTGTTGCCGCTGTCGCTGTTGAGGAACCGCATATGGCGCCAAAGGCTGCACAAGCAAAAATAGAGGCAATCGCAAGCCCACCTCTAATTGGGCCGAGAATCTTGTAAGCAGCATCATAAAGTCTCGTACCGAGACCGGCAGAAAATGCATAGAATCCCATCAGGATAAACATCGGAATAGCGCTTATCGAGTAAGATGTCAGTTGTTCAAAAATTTCACGCGGAAGAATAGACAATCCTGTCTTAAAGGATGTAACCAGTGAAAAGCCTAAAAAGCCAACAAAGGCCATTGAAA
>MVQO01000051.1 GCA_002067585.1 Syntrophorhabdus sp. PtaB.Bin027 | reverse complement strand
AAAGGCTGAAGAGGTGGGTGAAAGGAGGCTCTTGAGTTGAAGCCGAGTGAACAATGTTAAATAGTTAATGTCCGGTCGTTTTTGTTTCATGATGCGCAGGCCAAGACAAGGAAATTGTGTCGACACTGTCGAGACAATGTATCAGGTGAGAGCCGCAATATGAAGAGATGGTCATGATTTCCAGACAATCCCAAGAAGATTTGAGTTGTTAACCTGAAAAGGCATTGCGGTAACTGTCCATTCTGCTTTACAAAAAAGAAAATCCATGTTAAATAATAACCAGCATCAGGAGCCATCCGAAAAGGATGCGGCAACCGAGCGAGGAGACGCTGCGGTGCCTGATCCCGTGAAAACGGGATGATGTGCGAAGCAAGGGCTTCGAAAGTTAAGCTCTCCGGCAATCGTATATCATATGAAACCGTCCCTGATGTGGACGGTTTTTTTGTCTCCTCGCCTGTTGCGATGCAAATACACCAGGAGGAGGAACACACCATGAACAACGTACCTGAACACATTATTCCATTAAAAGGAGGCCGCATTGCTGAATCAGAACTCCTAAATCACGTGGATTACAAAGAAATGATGATCTGCTCCGAGTGTTACGAACCGTATGGCTTCTGGATGTACCGCCCGGAGATCATCGACTGCCTGCCCGATGAATGGAAACCGCAGAAACGGTATTTCCAGAAGTGTCACAGTACATGTAGCCAACACAATCAAAAACCCCAGATGCCCGATGAGGACAGGGAACAGGCCAAATGGCCGAACTTCGACTTCAACGAACGGCTTACCCTCTGCTATGCGTGCGGCCAGGAGATACGCTTAAGCGGCTCACGATTTTCTTACTGGTTCTGCAGGACCTGCCTGGGGCGTGCTCTGTACTACAACTCCCAGCATGCGCCAATCATTATTCCTCAGGGCCGACACAGCTCCATGGCCGGTTTTGTTCTACCCGGAATGAACAGCCGCAACGAAGATAAAATCAAGGAGTTCGTACAGGACACAAACTGTCTCTTCAGAAGCATCGATCACCTTGAGGTGTGGAGACGGTTCGTCATGAAGACCAACTTCAATATCATGGGAATCTCCGGCGATGTGCGTCTGGATTACTACCTTGCCAGCGCTTACAGCGACCAATTGAAGTTTGAAGCGTGGGGTGAACTGTGCAATTTCATGACGAAGAAGTATAGAGAGGATGAAGGATATGGGGGGTCATGCAGCCAGGTGAATTTCCTGTCTGATACTCACTGTCGGGCTAATTCAACATAACTGCGACTGGCCTTTGATCCCATTTCGGCAGGGTGGGTTTTAAAGGCTGGTTGACAATGATTGCTTTCTGTCCGGACAGACTTTTTAAGCTGGGTGGTGTGCACCGTCTGACAGGCTTAACCGGCATATCCCTGGGGGACATCCTCAAAATCTCTCCACTTGAACCAATTCTTTAACCCCAGGAACTCTGCCCACCTGTTTGCCATGTGAACGTCGCCCTCGTGGCTGTTGATGTATTCTTTTTCGGTAAATGCTGCCAGTTCCTTGCCTTTGTTTATATAGGGAGTGTTGTTGTAAGGACGGATGAAGTTTGTTCCGAAGTGAAGCCCCAGCAACTGGAAGAATGCATAGTTCATTATGTTGGATGCATCCAGGATTGTCCTGGGAGTAATTTTGTTTCATGGAGTCTTTCAAGCCGGCAACCGACTCGTTCAACTGTTTTTCAATGGATTTCTTCTGGTAAGGTCTTAACTCGGGATAATCGTTATACAGCCATTTCTCTATCATTATATCGGGAGGATGGTTGGTGACCTGCCGGATAAGAAAGGAATTTGGGGTCAGGTCTTGTATTTCAACATTTATCATGATATGCTTTGCCTATGGCCCGTCCTCTACGGATTGAATATCCCGGAGCCCTGTATCACATCACCTCCCGGGGGAATGCAGGACAAAAGATATTCCGCTCTGATAAGGACCGTTCCGTATTCCTCCAACTCCTCGGTACAGTTATTGAACGGTTTCATTGGCTCTGTCATGCCTGGTGCTTTATGGACAACCATTACCACCTTGTTATTGAGACTCCGGAAGGAAATCTTTCGCGGGGCATGAGGCAACTCAATGGCATATACACGCAGAAATATAACGGGAAGTATCACAAAACAGGGCACATATTCCAAGGTAGATTCAAAGCTATTCTTGTAGATAAGGACAGTTACCTCCTTGAGCTCTGTCGGTATGTAGCATTGAACCCGGTACGGGCTCATATGATTGAGAAACCAGAGGACTTTCGGTGGAGCAGTTATCGATCAACTGCAGGTTTCGACAAAGCTCCACCCTTCCTTGTTGTGGACTGGCTCCTTGCTCAGTTCAGTTCGAACAGGAAAAGGGCAGAGTCGCTTTATAGAGAGTTCGTATTAAAAGGGATAACACAGGAAGCCCCTTGGAGGGAATTAAAAGGACAGATCTTCCTGGGAGATTCTCAATTCATCCAGAGGATTAAAACATCTCTGCCCCATGACCTCAGAGATATCCCCCGATCTCAACGATTTGCAGAAAGACCCTCTCTCTCCGATCTTGCCCCCAGGCTGACCGTTCCCGATAAGACAGCGAGAAACAAAACCATGTATGAAGCCCACGTGCGTTATGGGTATACCTTGAAGGAGATTGGAGATCAAGCAGGCGTTCATTACGCCACCGTGAGCAGGATAATAAAGAAGATGTGCGGGGCTGATGTGTGAACGCAAGACCTGACCCCAGAGGATGCACAAAAAATTATTGTCTGGCATAAGAAAGTGTAAAACAAAAAATTGGGCAAATAGCGTGCAACAGTCATATAAAAATGCTATTATATTAAACATTTTATTAGCTTAGGGAGGTTGTAATGAAAAGCTTGTCAATAAAGTATCCTGAGTCAGTGCTGGCAACGCTGAACTTGAGTACTGATGATTTCGAAAAAGAAGCAAAACTTGCTTTGGCGATAAAGCTTTTTGAGTTGGGCCGCCTGACCTCTGGCCAGGCGGCGCAACTTGCTGAAGTTTCTCGTTTCTCGTTTTTGTTGAGTTGTGGTCGCTATGGCGCTCCTTCAGTTCAATGGGATGACGAAGAACTGAAGGCTGAGTTTGAGGATTTACCATGAATGAATCCACGGTGAAAGGCCGTATAGTTTCCAATACAGGTCCTATCATAGCCTTAATGATCATCAGTAAACTGGGTATCCTTAGAGAGCTTTTCGATGAAGTTGTCATTCCCCACGAAGTCCATCAGGAATTGCTTCAAGGAAAGTCAGTTGAGAACTTTATGAACCTGATGCGAATTACCATATATGAACAAGAGAAATGGATAAAAATCCAAGATCTCCAGACCTCACTGAATCCTGCTTTAAAAGGTATGCTGGATATAGGCGAAGCTTCCGTCATCCAGCTTGCTTCAGATATAAAGCCCGATTTTGTCCTGATTGATGAGCGTAAAGCGCGAAAAATAGCAAGATCGATGTATGGATTGAAGGTTGTCGGTACAGCCCGGATTCTGGTAGAAGCGAAAAAAAGAGGACTGATTCAGACAGTGAAGGATTTATTGGATGAAATGCGTGCCGGAGGATATTGGATAGGCGATACCATAGTTCAACAAATACTAAAAGAGGCCGGTGAATGAGTGTAGGAATTTCATCAGAATAGAGCATTTCAACAAATGGTGAACCCGCAATAAAGTGAGCTGAATGATGAGCTGACAGAAGTTTGAGGAAAGTTAAGGAATTAGCCAGTTCCGATCTTGTATTAAATCTCCAGAAATGGTAAACTAATCTTAGCATCAGGAGCCATCCGAAAAGGATGCGGCAACCGAGCGAGGAGACGCTGCGGTGCCTGATCCCGTACAAGCGGGGTGATGTGCGAAGCAAGGGCTTCGAAAATGTAAGCTCTC
>MVQO01000050.1 GCA_002067585.1 Syntrophorhabdus sp. PtaB.Bin027 | reverse complement strand
AACAAGTGAAATCAGGAATGGATATACCCCAGCGTATATTGTGCCCATTGGTACCTTGGTGATATTTTTCACCACAAAAACACAGATAGCTACCGGAGGTATTACAGACCCTATGCATACAGTAAGAGCCACCAATATTCCAATCAGCAAAGGATCGTAGCCTAGTTTTTCCATAATAGGATAGAAAATAGGTGTTGCCAGGATCATAAAGGCCAGATCATCAATAAATGAACCTCCGATGAGATAGACGAAAAAAACCAGGATGAGCACAAAGATTGCTGGCATCTGAATACCCAACACCCATGCACCCAGATGATTCGGGATATTTGTCACTGCGATAAAGTGGCCCAGAATATTGGACGTTGCAACAAGTAAAAGAACCATGCATGCCGTTCTCAGGGCTTCCTGAACAGATTTCACATAACCCATAAAATTGAGATTCCGCTTAAAGAGACACAACAGGAGCACTGTAAATGCACCTATACTGCCAGCTTCTGTGGGAGTAAAAATCCCTTTCATAAGACCGATGATGATGATAAAAAAGATTACAATTGGCCATATCACATCAGGCAAGGTTTTGACCCGCTCCCCCCAGGTAAATCTGTCACTCTTTGGTCCTAACCCAGGATTTATCTTGCACCAGCCAAATATGACCACAACAAAGAAAAATGCAATCAGGAGTCCGGGTATGATTCCAGCCAGAAATAACTTGCCAATAGATAACTGGGTTACAATACCAAAGACGATTAACACCACGCTTGGTGGTATCAATACACCAAGCGTTCCAACAGTGGCCACGATACCCGTTGACAGTTTTTTAGCATATCCAAACTTTGTCATCTCAGGCACAGCAACACTCGCAAACGTTGCAGACGTTGCAGCAACCGATCCGCATATCGCCTTAAATGCTGTGGCACCGGCAACAGTTGCGATTGCGAGACCTCCGGGTATATGGCCAAGGAACTTGTGTGCACAATCAAAAAGACGTTTGGCTATACCAGCATTAAATGCAATCTGGCCCATAAGCACAAAGAGCGGTATAACGGTAAGCCCATAGTTTGCAAGAGCGTCAAAGACATCGTTCGCCATGAGCCCCATGGCCGCTTTCCAATTGACAATCCACGCAAAACCTAAAACACCTATAATGCCCATGGCAAACGCGAGTTCAAGACCAGTTAGAAAGAGGCATAACAATAATATCAGGAAAATAACACCTATTCCGATTTCACTCATGATTCACCTCGCATATCGTCTTTATCAGACCAGACAACAACACAAGGCACTCCACAAATGCGCATAAACTCAGAATGTAGGCAACCGGGTAATAGGGGACATGCAGTGTGAGGGAAACTTCTCCCTTGTCAAAAAGCATGGCGCCATATTTCAACAAATTCCAACTCAGAAAAGCGAAGAAGATTATTCCTAACAATCGCGTGAAAACCATAAAGATTTTCTTTAACATCCCCGGAAGGTTATCAAGGACGAGATCAACGTTCACATGGCCACCCTGCCAGGAAGTTTGGGGGATTGCACACCCTATTACAATGGCTCCTCCAAGAAAAACGAGCTCGTAGGTACCTGTTATTGGCTTACCGAAAAACCGTAAGATGACGTCTGTCACGGTGATAAGCATCATCAGGCTTAGCACCACCCCTCCAACGACATCCATCACTTTACTAATCCTTAAAATTACAGCGTGCAATCCCTCCATTTTTCACCCCCGGCAATAAATATTGCGGCCTATTTTCTATACGGTTTCAGATAATCCATGGCAAATTTCAGTGCTTCTTCGCCAGGCAAACCTTTTTCTTTCATGCTCTTCACATATTCATCAAAAATCGGCTGCGCCTTTGCAACCCATTTTGCCTCTTCTTCTTTCGACAGGGTGATGATTTTGTTCCCTCTTTTTACAAGATAAGCCTTTCCACTTTTTTCTATGTCATCCCACATGGCTGCGTATTTTTCAATATACTGCGGGCTTAAATCATCAATTACCTTCTGAATATCAGGAGGCAGGGAGTTCCACTTATCCTTATTCATCACTATGACAAATACAGCAGAATAGGAAGTGCCAAAATTCTCAGTAGAATACTTAAGCTGATCTCCGAATCTAAAACCTTCGGTGGCCTCATAAGCACACATCAAACCATCTGCAACCCCTCTTGAAAGCGCATCATATACGTCGGTCATGGGCATTGCCACCGGTGTACCACCAAGCAACGACATGAGTCTTGCATTAGGCCCATATGTTCTCATCTTCATGCCTTTCAGGTCCTCAATCTTGTTAATAGGCTTTGACTTTGTGTGGATAATACCAGGACTCTGGGCATGAAACCAGAGGATCTTCACATCATTAAATTCTTTTGGCTTAAACTTGGCGTAGAATGCATTTGCCAGCTTAGTAGGAACAGTGTTGTTCGGATAACCGAGAGGAAGATCTAATACTGACGTGAGGGGAAACCTCCCAACGGTATAACCGAGAACGTGGTTTCCTACGTCTGAAATGCCCTTGGTTGTAGCATCATAAGCCTGGACTGCAGGAACCAGAGTACCACCAGGGTAATAATTGACCTTCACCCTGCCCTTGGTTTTTTGCTCAACTTCCTTACACCAGCTTTCCAGGAGTGGGGTCTGTTTGTGTCCTATGGGGAACCAGTTGGCCACCTTCAGTGTTATTACCTTATCCTGCGCCTGAACCTGGATAGGAATAACCAATGCAGAAAGAAATAATGCCAATAAAAGAATCTTTGCCACTGACAACCTTTTCATAAACCCTCCTTAATGTTTTTTTGGTTTTCTATGCTGCCCAATCAGTAATCACAATCGTTCTATAATATCTTGCTATGGCGTTTTAAAATATTATTGTCTCTTTTTCATATAATTAAAAGTTAATTATTTTATTTGCGATGCTTTTCTGGTCGCACAAAAATGCAAGTTGAATGCCAACAAGAAACCTGCCCTTCCTGGCTCAAAAACACTGGCACTAACCGTGACGAATAGTTTTCCCTTTGCACTATAATGTTTCATAATGGAACATGTGTGTCATTCGGAGACACATTGATACCAGGATAAAAAAATCCTCTTGAACAAAGAATACTGATTAAGCTTTAGTGATTGTCTATTTTTTGATAAAGTTTTTTTCTGCTAATACCAAGGAGGCGGGCAGCCTTGCTTTTATTTCCCCCTGAAATCTCGAGAACCTTTTTTATGTGTTCCTTTTCCATGATATCCAATCGCAAAGCGTCCTCGCTCAGGGAGCTTTTTTTATCAACTTCAACAAAGGAAGGTGTAAAAATTGTTTGCGGCAGATCTTCATGCACTATTTCGTACCGGTCAGTTGAAATAAGTACTGCCCTTTCAATTATATTTGCAAGCTCCCTTACGTTACCCGGCCAATGATAGTCCATAAGGAGATTCATCGCCCGCTTAGAAACTACCTTCTTAATGCCTTTTCTTGCATGTTTCTCCAGAAAATACTCAGTTAAGATAGGGATGTCATCTTTTCTTTCTCTAAGTGGTGGCACTTGAATTACAAAGGTGTTGAGTCTATAAAAGAGATCTTTTCGGAACCTGTTTGCCTTTATTTCTTCTTCAATACTTTTGTTCGTAGCAAATATAAAGCGAACATCTACGGTAATCTCTTTCGTATCACCGAGTTTTCTAAAAACACCAGTTTCAAGGACCCTGAGAAGTTTTGACTGTATTGATGTCCCCATATCAGCCACTTCATCAACGAGAAATGTGCCTGTATTGGCAATTTGCAATAGCCCCATTTTATCTATGTGTGCTCCAGTAAAAGCACCTTTTTTATAGCCGAAAAGCTCACTCTCAAGAATACTCTCCTGTAGATTGCTCGCATTAATGATGACAAAGGGATTGTGCGACCGTGTTGAAAGGCCATGAATCGCTCTTGCCACCAGTTCTTTTCCTGTTCCTGTCTCTCCAAGAATCAAGACCGGTATATTCGATTTCCCAACAAGGGCAATGGCCTTCTTTACCGCATTAATCTCTTTGCTCTCACCAATAAATCGGTCATGGGCCTCTATCCGTTGGAGCTGTTCTTCGAGTACGATAGCTTTTTCTTTTAACTCTTTCTTCTCAAAGGCCTTCAGAATAACAGCATGAAGCTCTGACAGCTTAACAGGTTTCGTAAGATAATCGTATGCACCAAGTTTCATAGATCGAATTGCAGTATCAATTGATGCATAACCAGTTAGCATGATTACTTCTGCAGTAGGCTGAAGCTCCTTCAGCTCCTTTAAAAGCTGGACACCATCTATGTCAGGAAGTCTAATGTCAAAAAGGCCAATGTCAAACGTTTCCTGTCTAACAATGGAGAGCGCTTCCTTACCATTTGAAGCAGTAAAAACCTCCATACCCTCCCTTGTTAATTTTTTTTTGAACGCCTCAAGGAGCTGGTATTCATCATCAACAATGAGAACGCGTATCATATCAATATATTATCCCATGCTCTGCAGGTCATCTCTATATACCGGCATTGTGACTTTAAAAGTAGTTCCTCTCCCCAGTGTACTATCTACCTCGATACTGCCTCCCATTTTATTTATAAATTCATAACACAAGGTAAGGCCCAGTCCAACGCCCTTACCGGTTTTTTTTGTTGAAAAAAAGGGTTCAAAAATTTTGTCTTTCAGGCCTTCATCTATCCCCTCGCCGTTATCTTCAAATTCGATATAGACTGAATCATGAAAGGGGAGCGCCCTTACCTTTATAACACCGCCTGCTCTTATTTCAATGGCGTCTATGGCATTCTGCAGAATGTTCATAAAACACTGTTTCATTGCATTGTAATCACCCCTGATATGGGGCAAGTTGGATTCAATCTCTTTCACAAGACGAATATTCAACTTCTTAAAGTTAATAACTTTGAAAACTTCTTCCAGGCACAGGCTCAAATCAATCTCCTTAACCTCAAATCCCTTCTTTCTTGTTAAATCAATCATATCTTTTATGATATTCTTACAGCGGAAGGCCTGTTCCTGTATGACGTCGAGATGTTCACGGAGCTCATCGAGGGCTCCATCTTTGCACTCCTCATTGGCGAGGCCCTGAAAGAGATCACATGCAAGCTCTGAGTTGGCAGCAATAGTTGCTAAAGGGTTATTCAGTTCATGGGCAACGCCTGTCATGAGTCTTCCAATTACTGACATTTTAGCATCCTGAATTAGTTGAATTTTTGCTCTCACTTTTTCTGTGTTGTCCTCTATAATACAGAGAAGCCCTTCAACATTGCCGTTCTTTCCTCGTAATGGAACCCCACGGAAATGAATATACTGGCCCTGGTCTCCCCTATAGGTAGTAAAAGGAAAATCCTGAAGCTCAAAGGGTTCCCCCTCAAGGCCCTTTTTGATGTACTCAGCAAGACCGCATCTAACCGTATAAGGATTTTCAAGCCAGTTAAACCCCACAAGCTTTTCTTCAGCTTCGGCTCCCAGGCCTGACAGAGTTGCCAATGCCGGATTAACGCTGATAAACTTTCCGTTCCTATCAATGGTAAAAATTGCCACAGGAGCATTTTCTATGATCGCTGCGTTAAAATCATTCAGGTGTCTCAGGTCTTCCTCTGCTTTCTTCTGATACGTAATATCCTGGATTGTCTCAATAATAAGGATTTGCTCATCTCGATATTCTTTTTGAAGAGGCGTTGCAGTGACAAGATAACACTTTGTCTCTCCCTTGTATTCACTTTTTATCTCAGCATGCTCTGTACGACCGGTTGTAAGTGTCCTTAAAGACGGGCAATTTTTGCATGGACTTTTGAGATTAAAGATTTTTGTATAACAGTATTTCTCAATAGAGTGGTGTGCAGTATCTCCTTGAACATGATGAAGGACCCACTTATTCATCCATTGTATTTTTCGCTTCTGGTCGAGCACAAAAACGCCCATGGGTAATGAGTCGAGTATTGATATAATCGCGTTAAATTCTACTCTCGGTCCGTTTTTCATTATTCTATCCCTACTTACATGCCAATCCATAGCAATTATTATACCACACATATGACATGATGAATCTATAAGCCACAATCAGATATTCTGTTTGATCAATTCCTTGGTCTCTCTGCGTAAGTTAGAAATCATTTTTGAAAATTAGCCTACTTGACAACCATACTTTTTATCGGTTATTTTATTGATGCAGGGCCCATAGCTCAGTTGGTAGAGCCACCGGCTCATAACCGGTAGGCCCCTGGTTCGAGGCCAGGTGGGCCCAA
>MVQO01000049.1 GCA_002067585.1 Syntrophorhabdus sp. PtaB.Bin027 | reverse complement strand
TCATTATTTTTGTGTGTCAAAAAGCCCATACCACCTCCTTTTATTAAAATTTTTTAATTCTTATATCAATAGAATATCGGTCTGTCAAGAAAAAAATTAAAAAATTTTAATTTTTTTAATCTGAGCGTTACAGTCTGAGATCGCGCACATTTTAAAAAAAGTATTCTATACTATATAATATGGTAGTTATTCACAATGATGATAAAATGGCCAGCGTTTATGGAACTGGCTTCAGGATAGTCGAACATGAGGCTGATACAGGCCTCGAAATATATGGAAGAAATCTTTTCGAGCTTTACAACCATGGAAGCACAGCCCTTTTTTCCCTCATTACAGATCCTGCTACGATTGAGCTGCACGTTACAAAGGAAATTACTTTGGACATCGAGGAGGAGTCGCTTGTAGTCTTTCTGAACGAACTGCTCTACCTGTGGGATGCTGAAAAATTTCTCCCGGGCAGATTCTCCGTTTCAAAAGAAAGAGGAAGGCTTGTTGTTCATGCCACAGGTGAAATCTTTGACCCTGGCAGGCATCCGGTTAAAAAAGAGGTAAAAGCTGCCACATACCACAAATTCTCCATACAACAACAGGGGGATCTGCTGAAAGCCACCATTTTTCTGGATATATAGGGCTATGTGGATTCTCAAAATAATGTATACTATATAGGAAGAGGTTGTTATGAAGGATCAAAAAAGTATACATCTCAGAAAAATGGACGATTTTCGGTTCATGATTGAAAAACACGATGCCATGAGAGTGCCCGGGATTGTCTATATTGATGAGGATCTCCTGAAGATACTCGGCACAGATGAGAGTATGAAGCAGGTTGAGAATGTTGCCACACTCCCCGGGATTGTTCATGCCTCCCTGGCCATGCCTGACATTCACTGGGGCTATGGTTTCCCTATAGGAGGGGTCGCTGCTTTTGATCTCAACGAAGGAGTGGTTTCACCCGGGGGGGTGGGCTACGATATAAACTGAGGGGTTCGATTGATACGCTCCGTGTTGAGCGTGAATGAAGCAAAAAACCAGATAGAGGAAATCATCGATAGCCTTTACATAAACATTCCGAGTGGGCTCGGATCACATAGAAAAGATTTAAAGCTCACAAGAGATGAGTTAAAAAAGGTTCTGAAGAAAGGTGCAAGATGGGCTGTTGAGAATGGGTATGGATCACAGGAAGACCTCCTGTTCATGGAAGATGGGGGCTGCCTTGACAATGCAGACCCCGATAATGTATCTGACAGGGCGTATGAGAGGGGGAAGGACCAGCTTGGAACCTTGGGAAGCGGCAATCATTTCGTGGAAGTAGGCTTCATCCAGGAAATATACGATGCCCATGCTGCAGAAAATTTCGGTTTGTTTGAGGGGCAGGTCACCATTATGATCCATACCGGCTCCAGGGGCCTTGGGTATCAGATCTGTGACGACAGTATCCGGGAAATGATTAAAGCATCAGGAAAGTACGGCATTTTTCTCCCGGACAGGCAATTGTGCTGCGCGCCCATTCAGTCTGATGAGGGTCAAAAATATCTTTCCGCCATGGCAGGCGCTGCAAATTATGCCTTTGCAAACAGGCAAATGATAACCCATTGGGTTCGGGAAACCTTTGAAGGCGTCTTCAGACAAAGCCAGGGCAAACTCGGGCTCTCCCTCGTCTACGACGTATGCCATAACATTGCAAAGATCGAAAAACATACAGTGAACAAGAAGACAGCCGAAGTCTGCGTTCACCGAAAAGGCGCTACCAGGTCGTTTGCACCCGGCAATCCGGCAGTGCCATCACGGTATAAATCAGTTGGCCAGCCAGTCCTTATTCCCGGCGATATGGGCAGGGCCTCTTATGTGCTCTGCGGAACCGAAAAAGCAATGGAGGAAACCTTCGGCAGCACCTGTCATGGCGCAGGAAGGGTTATGAGCAGATCTCAGGCGATCAAAGCAGCAAAAGGTCGTTCGATTTACAGGGAAATGGAAGCCAGGGGAGTCTTTGTCAGGGGTGCAAGCAAGGAGACACTGGCAGAAGAAGCACCCGAGGCATACAAGGATGTGTCGAAGGTCGTCAACGTGGTGCACAATGCCGGCATATCACGTCTTGTCGCAAAAATTGTTCCTTTAGGGTCGATAAAAGGATGAGAAAACCGTAACGCGTTACGCGTGATCGGTGATCCGTTTTTTTATCCCATCACGCGTCATTGATCACGGATCACGGTATTTAAGGGGGGGTGTGCATGGAGAAAAAAGGAATCATCATTGTATTTACCGGGAACGGCAAAGGCAAGACCACAGCGGCTCTTGGCATTGCGCTTCGTGCCAGCGGTTATGGCATGAAAACCCTCATGATACAGTTCATAAAGGAGAAGGGGAAATCTGGCGAGCACAATGTGTGTCCTTCCCTCAATGAAAATATCGATATTCAACCCTTTGGCATGGGATTCGTCTTCAGAGGGGATGATCTCAGGCCCCATATCGCCATGGCCGAAGAAGCCTGGTTCCTCATGGAGGATGCCCTCCGGGTGGGGAACCACCATATCTTGATTCTCGATGAACTCTCTGTTGTGATGAACCTCGGGCTCCTCACCATGGAAAGGGTTACAGAGTTCCTCGCGAAAAAACCAAAGGATCTTCATGTTATTATAACAGGCCGTGACGCGCCCGAAGAGATAATCAGGCTTGCTGATGTGGTAACAGAAATGAAGGAAATAAAGCATATCTATCAGCAGGGGGTAAAGGCCATCAAGGGGATTGACTATTAAGAAATGGTTTATCGTTGTCTCGCAACTGGCTGTTTTGCCGATCATATGTCGTACATTACGCGCCACTACTCCCTCATTCGGTCAGCTTCTTCGTGCCAGCCAGAGGCTTAAGAAAACGATGGATGCCCCCATCAGTTGGGAAAAATAAAGCTGCTCGTGGATGAGAAGGTACGCAAAAAATGCAGCAAATACTGGAATAGAATATTGATAAATTATGGTTTGTGAGGGTCCGATCTTTTTTACCCCTCTGTACCAGAGATAGAATGCGATGACAATAGAAAATACAACGGTAAAGGACATTATTGCCCATCCTGCTGCGGAGAGAATCATAAGCTCATTCAGATCAAGACAGAATGGAGCGAATGGAATGAGGAGAACAGATCCTGTTATCATACTATACGTGGTGACTTTAAGGGGTGAGTGCCGGTCAAGAAATGGCTTGGACAGGATTGTATAGAGAGCCCAGAGGATGCTGGACACCACAGCAAGGATGTTTCCCGTAGCATTGCCTGACTCGAGGGAGAAGGTTCCCTTTGTAACTATGATAAAAACTCCAAAAAATCCGGGAAGGATACAGAGAATCTTTTTTTTGTTAAACTTTTCAAAACCGAAGAAGCTGCTGAGAATCCCCCCGTAGAGGGGTGCTGAATTGATAATAATGCTCACATTCGTAACTGAGGCGTATTTCAGTGCATAGGTGAAGAAGAACTGGTACATGGTGATACCAATAACGCCAAGAAAACACAGGTAAATAAAATCCCTGAGAGGCACCTTTACATCTCCTGAAAAAAGGAGTAAAAAAAATAAGAGAATGCTCCCGATGAAAAACCTGACAAGCACAAGGTTTACCGGAGAGATGTGGACGAGAAGAAATTTCATGGCTACAAAATTTATCCCCCAGATGGCAGCTACACAAAGAAGCAGAATGTCAGATTTCCTTTCTTTTTCCACAGCAGAAGATTAATGAATGGTCTATAGTTTGTCAAATCAATACAGGAGGTAGTATGGAGCCTAAAGAACATTTTATTTTTGCA
>MVQO01000048.1 GCA_002067585.1 Syntrophorhabdus sp. PtaB.Bin027 | reverse complement strand
TTCTTTCGATTGTACGTTCCCAAAGCATATTCTATTGACAACAGAGAAGCACACTGGTACCATAGGCGCTGGTTATGAACAAAATCATTGTTGATATAGACAATACCCTCTGGAATCTGGCACCAGTATTCTTTGAATACCTCAGAAGATACAATCCCGAAATACCAATCGAAGAGTTGAAACGTGGTGAGACCGGGCTAAAAGGATACATTCCCAGAGAGGATCTGTATGGGATCTTGAAAGAAATCCACATGAGACAGGATCAATTCGAGCCATATCCCGAAGCACAGCAATTTCTTGCGGCACTGAAGGAGATGGGATTATATGTTATCATCGCAAGCATCAGAGATGAGGAGGCACGGGATGCAACAGAGAGGTGGCTCAAAAAGTATGAGCTAATGTATGATGAGTTGCATTTAAGTAATGATAAGACCGTTTTATTCAATGATGTCTGGGCAATCGTTGACGATAGCATATGGACCCTGGATAAAGCTGCGCATGCAGGAATAGTCCGGACCGGACTCAGGAACGTTTGGAATGATGGCCGCGGACACCCTCTTTTTGATACTCTCCCGCAGATACTTGATTATTTAAAAAGGCGATATTCAAGCAAATAAGCATTTGTTTAAACCTCACTGGCTTACTGTATAATCATTGGCCATGTTTCTCATATGTCTGAAATCAAAATACCATTTGACTTCTATATGGAACATTGTAGAATAGTACAATATATTGCAAGGCTCTGGGGGTTTATCTCAAGGATATGCAACTCATAGCAAAAAGACAGGATGGTAATGAACTTCTTGTCGGGGGGATTTTTTCCTTGACAGGGTACCTGTCCTGGAGTGGAGATTACAAGAAAAAAGGCGCAGAGCTGAAAATTGAGATGATCAATGAGGCTGGTGGCATTAATGGAAATCGCCTTAAACTTGTCGCCTATAATGACCGGTCTTCGCCTGAACTGGCAGCAAAAATCGCTGAAATGCTGGTTCTCAAACACAGAGTTATTGCCATGGTCGGCACAGGCTCTCTGCCGATCTCAGGCGCTGTTGCCCGTGTTGCAAACAAGTATAAAGTCCCAACGTTTCTCAATTCCGGTTATACAATAGATCCGCTGAGCGATCTGTTCGTTTTCAATACCTCCCATAAAACCGAATTTGCAGTCGCAGGCTCTTTTGGGCATTTTGTCGAAAAAGGGATTAACAGAATTGCTCTTCTGATGCCAAGAGGTCCGTTAGGTGACCTGGGTAGCTGGCTGGGTCGGCAGGTGGGCAGGGAATTAGGCATTAAAATAGTCGGAGAGGAAAGGTTCGACGTCAGCGTACCGGAAATGACATCTCAATTGGAGCGATTGAAAAGCCTGAAGCCTCTGGCGCTTTTCTCCTTTGTGACCGGGGAACCCGCCGCTCGCCTGGTAACCAAAATGGCTCAGCTTGGAATGAATATTTCCTTGCTCGTATCTCATGGTAACGCCAACCCTGCATTTCTGAAATTGGTTTCCCGTGCTCCTATACCCATAATCGTGCCCTCAGGGAGGACCATGATTCTTGATTCCATACCTGAGGAGGATCCATGCAGAAATAAAATGACAGACTTCGGCGAAAGGCATACCCGGCGGTTTGGTGAGCCAGCCAACTACTGTTCAGCGGAGTCCGCCGATGCCATTGACCTGCTCGCTGAAGGTCTGCGATCTTCAGGCCGGCCTGATGGAAGGATTCTGCGGGATGCAGTGGAAGCTATAAAGCAGTTTGAAGGCATGCAGGGTGTATATGATCTGTCACCCATAGACCATTATGGCACCCAGGTCGAACATATGGTATTGCTGGACGTCCAAGACGGGATATGGCATCTGACGAAAA
>MVQO01000047.1 GCA_002067585.1 Syntrophorhabdus sp. PtaB.Bin027 | reverse complement strand
GATGTCGTAAAATGGGAACCAGTAATAATGTACAGCTTTTGCGATTACTTTGTCCCTATCAGCAACGTGCTATGAGCTTTTTCTTTCCCTCCTACCTTCCTACCTCTTACCTCCTACCTTTTCCCTTCCCCCTATGAGCTTTTTTCTTCCGCCTTACTATTGAATCATTTGAAAATGAACTTGACATGGCCATCATTATAGCTATAATATTGGAGTGTCGCACAAAGCTAGGTGAGCTATGAGAAAAAGAGTTTCGGTGGCGGAGGCAAAGAACAAACTCCCATCCATTGTTCGCGAGGTAGAGGGAGGTTCTGTTGTAGAGATTACCAGATACGGCAAAGCGGTAGCAATAGTACTACCCGAAAAGAAGTACAGACAAATGGTGGAGAGAGAACACGGGTTCTGGGCAAGCCTTGAAAGAGTAAGGAACCTTATGTCGTCCGAAGGGGCTGCTATCGATGAGACCGATTTTGAGAATTTACGTGATGTGTCGCTTGGCAGGGACTTCGTTTGGAACGAATGAAATACCTCCTGGATACCAATGTGGTTTCTGAGTTAGTGAAACCAAACCCGGACCCAAGAGTGATGGAACTGTGCAAGCAGCATCAGAGCGAGTTGGTCATCGGGGCTCCAATCTGGCATGAATTACAATTTGGATGCTATCGAATGCCCCATTCCAGAAAACGGGAATTAATAGAGATCTTTCTCGAAGAGGTCGTTCACACCAATCTGCTCATACTTCCTTACGACGAACATGCAGCCCGGTGGCATGCTATGGAGCGAGCTCGTTTGACCCGTGAGGGACGGACCCCCTCTTTTGTAGACGGCCAAATCGCAGCCATAACTGTAACCAATAGCTTAACGCTGATCACCAGAAACTTCAATGATTATATAGTTTTTGCTGGACTGAAATGGGAGAACTGGCATCGAGGATAGGAACTATTATTCCCAATCAGACTTCCCTCTTACCTTTTGCCTTGTCTTTATGAGCTCTTCGCTATAAGCTTAGAGCTATGAGCTTTTTCTTTCCCTCCTACCTTCCTACCTCTTCCCTTTCACCTTTTTTATTCTCTGCTATCAGCTTTTTGCCTTTCTCTTCGCTATGAGCTTACAGCTTACAGCTATTACCTTTTTCTTCCCCCCTGCCTCCTACCTCTTACCTCCCACCTTTTTCCTTCCGCCTTTTTTATTCTTTGCTTTCAGCTTACAGCTATAAGCTATGAGCTCTTCGCCTTTCTCTTTGCTATGAGCTTACAGCTATGAGCTGCCTCTCTTTCCCTTTTGCCTCCTACCTCCCACCTTTTACCTTGTCCCTATGAACTCTTTGCTATCAGCTTTGAGCTTTGAGCTGATTTACCGACCCTATGACCCAACAGACCCTATGGACTCTATGACCCAATAGACTCAATGACTCGACAGACTATATTTTTCATTTCTTCTTCCTTATCTTCGCAATGAAGTATGCGCCTGCTCCCGCAGCACCTGCTCCTAAGAGCGCAAGGGTTGATGGCTCTGGTGCTGGAGTCGGTCTACCACCACCGCCACCATAATGGCCACCCCCATGGCCTCCTCCTCCAGGTAACGAACCCATCGCGTCAACAGATGATATTAGCCCCGAAAGTACAATCATTGACGCCCCAATAATAAAACCTCTTAACAGCAACTTCTTCATAACGAACCTCCATTAAATATTGTCCTTATTCTGTGACGTACTATATATTATCGGCAAATTCTCACTGTATCATTATAGTTGCTTATTTCCTGATACTCAACCTATTAAATCGATTTGATCCATATTTATTTCTCTTTTGTGTAAGCTTGTGTATTCAGCACCTACATACATCTTCCCTTATTCTTCAACAGGCCAGTAATCAGGTAACAAATCTAACAGCTTCTCCGAGAAATTCCTTACCAACAATTTTGCTTCTTCTATTTCATTTTTTGTCGTTAAAGTATAGACCTCTATAAACGCGCCATCATTTCGATTATGCAAAATTCTCCCTTTAAACCTCTCAATATTTTGCTCAAAACCTGTCGATAAGACTTTCTTTCCAGCTGATTGATACCAATGTATTAAACATATAAACGCGTCCCCTTTGCGGGTCAGGATATAATTAAGGTCAACGCCGTCAGGATAGTAACTTGGTATAACACGTATCTTATGGGTTTTAAGAATAACCCAACCTGCCCCAGGTAGACATCCATGTGGATTGTGCCCAGTCCTCCCACCCTTCGCAGTTCCATAGTAGCCAATGTATAGATCAATTTCCCTTCCATCGACACCCTTATAATGGCGATAAATATGCTGATCGGCATTCAATGCTTCATAAACATAGTCAGGGAAGGCATCCTCCGTAGCAGAATAACCTGCTATGTTCATTGGAATTTTTTCAAGGTTGGTTTGCACAACAACAGGCGAACCTCGTTTTGCAATCAACGCAACCAGCCCGATTGTTGCCAGTAAAACAACAAGAGAGATAGTAAACGATTTTTTACTCATATGTTTGCTAAACTATTGCTCCTCTTAACTGTTGACTGGACACTGCTGGCTCATCATCAGTTGCTCTTCCTGGACCTCACCCTATTCAGCAAACTAAATTCAAATAGAAACAAGATAAACCCAAACGCAAAAACAACAATGCCTGAGAATTCGTGCAAGAAACTGTCCGCAATTCTTGATCCGTAGAAATGAGCAAGAATCCCTGTGCCGGTGATACGAATAATATTTGTGAACATCGCCAGGGGAATAGCTGAAGCCAAAAGCACAATTCTTCGACTCCATCCTTTGTCCAGCAAGTAGGCAAAAACAACACTCAAAACGGTAAATGCAGAAATAGAACGTATACCACTACAAGCCTCAGCTACTTCCAACTGAGCATGGGCAAAATACAGCATGTTCCCTTCCTGGTAAACGGGGATAGAAAGAGCCTGGATAAAAAAAAAGGAAATTTTTGTAGCAAACAGTTGCAGCGGGAAAGCAACTGCGCTTTGCAATGCTATAGGCACCGGGATCATAAACAGCAAAAACAGAAGGGGAAAGAACAAAATCTTCACCACTTCTTTTCCCAGATTAAAAAGCAGCAACCCGATGAGAGAAAAAACAACCATGGTACGTGATATGATTTCTGTCCCGCTTGCAAGACCAAGCAGATACAAGAACATACTGGCAGATAAAATAAAGGCACCCCAATTTGAACTGGAAATCTTAGCCGCCTTGAGGTCGCCCCTCTTCTGCCAAACGAAGAATAACGAGATTAACGGAACTAAGATTCCATGGGAGTTATCTGCATGATTTAACCAGGTATATACAAGACGCGGAAAAACCGGTATGAAACTCACGATCCAGAGGGCAACGAGTACAGAGAACTTTACCATAAGAGAGTTCTTGGGTAAACGATAAAGCGATGTGCTTGATTCTTTCATTTCTACGATATCAAAATTGATTGTCTTCTAAGAAAGGATTTCAGTCTTATAAAAACATTGAGTAAATAAGAGAACAGTTATTAATCTTTCAAAGACAGTCCATATGCGGTTGTCAAAATTTTCCTTCGTCCGACCATGAACGGAAGGTGTCGAGGACCATGGTATATCCCCACTATATGACCAAAAAGGCCAAGGTAATTCCCCAGTGAGAGGGCCAAGGTA
>MVQO01000046.1 GCA_002067585.1 Syntrophorhabdus sp. PtaB.Bin027 | reverse complement strand
TGCGTGTCAAAAAATACGGAGCATCAGTCTTTCCTTTGTAATGTTCAAGAATTTTCGAATCTTTCGTGTACTCAGCATCAAAACCAAGGATTCTTAAATACTTGGCGAGTTTTCCGAGCATGGCATCGCAAATGAATTTCATCTGTTGGCCAATGATTTTGCGATTTTTGAGGTAGTTCTGAGAATTTCTTCCTCTCCGGGTACCGTGCGATTTTCCATAATGACCTTACCCATACATATTACCGTATCAACAATTGAGCCCTTCGATGCATAAACCAGATTGGAATAAAGGTCAAAGTCTGGTGTCATCTCTGGACAGTTAAGATTGACGAGAATGATATCAGGGCTCGCTCCAACTTTTATTTCCCACTCACCCATGCCAAAAATAGCGGCTGCAGTTTTAGTAGCATGGTTAAAAGCTTCCTTTGCCGGCATCATGGTTGGATTATGGGTGGAAAACTTGGCAAGTAGGGCAGCAAACTTCACGGTTTCAATCAGGTCAAGATCATTATTGGACGCACATCCGTCAGTCCCAAAACAGAATGGTATCCCGTATTCTTTCGCGAGAGCGTAGGGAAAAATTCGTCCTACTGCCAGTTTGAGGTTTGAAACAGGCACATGGACCAACTTTGCCCCGTTTCTTTTGAGAATGCTGCAGTCATTTTTATCAAGAAAGCAGCCATGACAACCAATGAAACGGTCAGATAGAATCCCTATTGAATGGAGAAATTCGGTAGGTGATAAGCCATATTTTTCTTTTACAAAATGAATTTCATCCTCTGTTTCTGAAAGGTGCATATGGATGAGGATGTTTTCCGCATGGGAGAAGTCACGTATCCATTCAAGGCTTTCCCTGGACACTGTGTAGAGCGCATGTGGGCCAAAGGTAAATGTAACCGCTGGTTGGAATTGTTTCGACACTTCAAAGAGTCTTACATTAAGATCAATCTCTTCAGCACTTTTGTTTTGGTCAAACATGTCAATGAAGACCGCACTGAGAAACCCCCTGATTCCCATCTCTTTGACAGCCATTGCCGTTGCTTTCCATTGCCAGTACATGTCATTGAATACGGTTATTCCGTTTTTTATCATTTCGAGGCATGCGAGCTTTGTACCCCAATAGACATCTTCTTCGGTCAGTTTTTTTTCAAGGGGCCATATCTTTTCCTCAAGCCAGCTTTTCAGAGGCATGTCATCGGCGTAGCCTCTGAAAAGAGCCATTGCAGCATGAGTGTGCCCGTTGATAAAAGAGGGGAGGGCAGCTTTGTTTTGTCCATATATAACACGGTCTGCTATTTTTATGCACTCATCCGAGATTTCGCAAACCACTCCGTCTTCCAGGAAAATATCTTGAATTTTTCCATTCACCATCACGCTTTTAATCAGAATAGTCATTATAATCTCCCCTGGTGAATCGAGTCGATCAATCTTTCAATGTTCTGCAGATTATTCCGTACATTCTTCTGAATTTCATCCATGGTGAGTGGTATTTTTGTGATTCCGTTGCAGTAATTGTCTACTGAACATATGCTCGCATATGGAATGCCGCACTCAAGACACAAAGTAACCTCTGATGCCATAGTCATTCCCACAATGTCGCCAAATCTTTTAAGCATACCGATTTCTGCTTTCGTCTCAAGCCGGGGTCCCTGGGTCTGGATATAAATCCCACCTTTTTTTACAGGTATTTTTAATGGCTCACATTGCCTGTAAAGGCGATCGGCTGACTCAGTGTCCATGCGGGGAACTGTAAACTGCATTTTATCATTGAAAAAGGTTGGAATGTACCAGATAGAAATAAAATCATCAGGGATTAAGAATGTTCCTGGTTTGATGGCATGTTTCAGGCTTCCCACTGAGTTAATAGCGATAATTTCTTCAACGCCGATGTGTTTCATGGCCCAAATGTTTGCGTGATGATTGATCCGGTGAGGCGGAAGATAAGGGCTGCCATGTCTTTGAAGAAAGACAGAGCTTTGTCGTTTTTTTAGAATGACAGTTCCATAGGGTGTCTCAATACTATTTTGATGCCAGCCCTTGAAGATAGTTGAGTTAGTGAGAGAAGTTCCGCCGATGAAACCGATCAAAATAAAATCCGTGACGCGTAATGGGTGATGAGTATTGAATGTGATACAATCATAGACTATTCTTCAATATGGATATTGAATGACATCAAGGTTTCCTAACAATCTATTTACTATTCGTGCCTTTCAAGAGTCAAGATTTTTGTATTAAGCTCAGGAACTCTTCCTCGCTAATTATCTTTAGATCGAGACTGCGGGCCTTGTCAACCTTGGACCCGGCTTCTTCACCGAGTACTACATAATCAATTTTTTTACTCACTGAGGATACAGTTTTTCCACCGAGGCTTTCAACCTTTTTTCGTGCTTCTTCGCGACCCATATTTTTGAGGGCTCCAGTAAAAACAAATGTCAGACCAAGGAGGGGTTTTCTGCCCTCTTTTTTATATTCAATGACAACCCCAGCATCGAGCATCCTTGAAATTGTCTTTCTGTTTTTGTCGTCTTGGAAGAATGATGTAATGCTATTTGCGACCTCGGGGCCAATCTCTGGAATAGCCATCAGTGTATCTTCATCAAGAGTATACAAATCCTCAATACTATTAAATTTGTCAGCAAGAAGCCCAGAAATGTGCTCCCCCACATTGCGTATGCCGAGGGCATAGATAAATCTCTGAAAAGAAGGTTTTTTTGATGTACTGATCGCATCAAGCAAATTTTGAGCGGATTTGTCAGCCATTCGTTCAAGCTGCAACAAATCATTTTTCTCGAGATAGTAGAGGTCAGAAACGTCGTTTATCGCTTTTTTGTCCACGAGCTGTTCAACAAGTTTTTCTCCAAGGCCATCAATGTCCATTGCCCGTTTTGATGCAAAATGCTCGATGCTTCCCTTGATTTGGGCAGGGCAGTTAATATTCACACATCTACGGATTGCTTCTCCCGGCTGCCTTACCACCTTCTCTCCGCAAACAGGGCATTCTTCAGGCATTGTGAATGGCCTTTCTTGGCCTGTTCTTTTTTCTTTTATGACTTTGACTACTTCAGGAATAACATCGCCAGCTCGTGAGACTATTACTGTATCTCCAATCAGGATATCCTTTCTTACAATTTCATCTTCATTGTGCAGGGTAGCTCTTTTTACTTCAACCCCGCTTACCATCACCGGTTTCAGCACTGCCACAGGTGTGAGGGCACCTGTTCGTCCCACGCCTACAATGATATCTTCTATGATCGTGGTTTCTTCATGAGCTTGAAATTTAAAAGCGATTGCCCACCTGGGAGAACGGGAGACGTTACCGAGAAGAACCTGATAGTCAAAGCGATTTACTTTAATAACGGTTCCATCGATCTCGTAAGGGATTCTGTCTCGCATGTTCTGAATATAATTGTAATGTGATATTAATTCATCTAGGTTGCGGCAGAGTTTTGTCAGAGGGTTAACCCTGAAACCCCATTTTTTAAGATAATCCAGGAAGTGGTAATGTGTTGTCAGAGTGACCCCGAGAATCTCGCCTGGTGCATAGCAGAAGATATTCAGT
>MVQO01000045.1 GCA_002067585.1 Syntrophorhabdus sp. PtaB.Bin027 | reverse complement strand
GCTGGTATGTACTGGCAACCGTTATATTGATAGTTCTTCATGCCTGCTCTTGAGATGGAACGTTAACCACGAGTAGAGAAGGCAACCGACAGGCACAGCATTACCTCATAGGCAAAGATTTAGCTCAAGGCATATTTCGTCCATGAAGGCAGCACCATGCAAAGCCGGTAGCAGGCCTTTTCAGCACCTTCAGGAGGGAAGGCCTGATAGAGGGGCCTGCGCCTTGTGGGTGTTTACATTTGTGGTAAAGATCGTTTGCTCCTGACACAAAAACCCTTCCCTTGCAAAGATGCCATCCCTTTGTCCTGACAAAGCAGTCTTTTGCCTTCCCGGGAACTTTTTTGCCTTACCTATTGTCTAACAAACCAACAGCAAATACAAAGATGGAGGTAAGGTTATGATAAGCAGGCTTTTTTGGGCAGCATTGGTGATTATCTTTATGCTTCCGAATATGGCTTTTGCACATGTGGGATTAGAGGGAACTGTTGATGTCCGTATCATTTCTGATGGAGGCCGTGAATTTGTCAAATTCCGGGCTTATCCGCAATGCCAGGAGGATGGCAGGTATTTTTATGTTCAGGCATCAAAGGGTGAACGGTACTCAATCCAGGTTACAAACACATTGGGTAGACGTATAGGGGTCGTTATCGCTGTAGACGGAAGAAACATAATTGATGGTAAGAAATCCGACCTCAGGCGTAACGAACGCATGTATATCATTGGCCCCTATGGAACGAATACCTTCGAGGGTTGGAGAACAGCTGTGGATAGGACGAACCGCTTCTATTTCACCGAGCAATCTGACTCGTACGCGGAAAAGGTGTTCGCAGACGCCTCGGCTATGGGTACCATTGCTATTGCTGTATTCAGGGAAAAAACCCGGGACATAGTCCATTTACAGGGCCCGTCTTCAGTCATGAAAGAAGCTCCCACTGAAGAGGCCGCACCAGGAACCTCCAGAGGAGCACATTCTGCTGAGTTAGCAGAAAAAGGCAAAAGAGAGCAGGCAGGTACTGGATTTGGTGAAACAACATATTCTCCAACACGTTCTGTGAATTTTGAACCGGAAAGAACCGCTATTGACAGGATTGTCATGAAATACGAATGGAGATCTGAGCTTTGCAGAAAAGGAATTATTCAGTGTGGCCCAAGAAACAGGTTGTGGCCGGGTGGCCAGGAATTCGCCCCTATTCCACGGGATTTCAGAGGTTGATCTGTGCCCATTCCTCGATTCGGTCAAAAGCGGTGTTGATTTCGTCTTCTGTACCGCCAAAAGAGAATCGTATGTGCCCCTCTCCTGAGGGGCCAAAACCGTTTCCGGGAATGCTTATCACACGTGCCTCATAGAGAAGCCGGATTGCCAACTCCATGGAATTGATCTTGGATCCAACGATCTTTGGAAAAACATAGTAAGCCCCCCTGGGTATCTGATAGGAAAAAAGAGATTTTAGCCTGTCCAGGCGTGCGCACGTCAGCTCTCTCCTTTGACCCAGGGCATGAACGAGATTTTTGATGAAGTTGTCCCCTGGCCCGTCTTTCCCGTTGGTAGCCCGTAAAGCTGCAAGTGCTGCGCATTGGGAGACCGTGGGCGCACAGATGGCAAAGGCATCATGCACTTTCAGGGCCTGGTTTATAATCTTTGAGGAGGCATACATGAAACCTACTCTCCATCCTGTCATACAGTACATCTTGGAGAAGCTAAAAGCTCCTATGAGCCTGTCTTTCAACTCCGGTATAGAGGCACAACTCAAGTATTCATGATTATCATAGATGAGAAAGTCATAGGCTTCATCTGCGATGACAAAAAGATCTTTCTCCAGTGCAAGCTGGGCAACCGCCAATAGGTCTTCTTTTGAAAAAACCGCTCCAGTGGGGTTCATGGGGTTACAGATAATTATGGCCCTGGTCTTTTTTGTAATGGCCTTTCTGAAGCCTTCAACATCAAGCCTCCATCCCTGCTCTTCAAGGAGGGGCACAAAAACAGGTATGCCTTCTGCAAAAAGCACCTGTTCAATATGGGAAGCATAGTTTGGTGTTGGAATGAGAACTTCATCTCCACGATCCACCACCGTTGCAATGCCCGCTGCCAGTGCTTCCATGGCACCACAACTTACGAAGAGTTCTGTTTCTGCATCCACAGAAATACCTTTTTTCCACCGGAGGTACCTGGCAATCTCATGTTTGAGTTCTGGAAGTCCCGGCTGCAAAGAATATTTTCCAATCCATTCATCCTTTGTCAATGCTTCACTTATAACCTTCGTGATGAACGCAGGGGTTCCAAAAGAAGGAATTCCCTGACCAAGTGAAACAGCGCCGGCAACTTCCCGGGCAAGAACTGGCATCTGCTTGATAGCGGATACGGAGATTTGCGATACTCTCCGTGATATGCCTTTTAGGTCTTCCTCTCTTCCTATGCTTTTATACACAGACCGATCATCCATATTAATCCTCCCTTGGTTAGCTTACCATAAACTGATCGCACCTACCCTATCCAAACAAGTACTGATTCGATCACTGCCCGTGACTGTTATTCCTGGCTGCCCGCATCATCCTCCACAGACCTTTAGTATTTTATTTTTACTGACGATAACATGTAAAGGCTGATTCAATAACGAATCCTCCTTTAAATGATACAGGGGGCAATGATGGAACCGATAAAAGTTGTTGTACGCTATGCTGACGGCAAGCTGTTAAAGGGCATGACCCAGGATTTTTTTCCAAACAAAGATCGCTTTCATCTCCGCTCTGACACAACCAACCCGGAGGAGCCTGTTGAAATACCTGTTCGTGAGCTAAAAGCGATCTTCTTTGTAAAGGACTTTATTGGCAATCAGGCTTATACTGAAAGAAAGGAATACAACAATGGAGATAAAGTTCAAGGCCGTAAAGTTGAAGTAGTTTTTGTTGATGGGGAAAGGCTCGTAGGCTCCACTCTTGGATATGACCCAAACAGGCTTGGTTTTTTCCTTTTTCCCGTGGATCCTGAAAGCAATAACATCCGCATATTTGCAGTTACTGCAGCAGTGAAAAGCGTCCGTTACATTTAGCAGTCCCGCCTCTTCAGTCCTCTAACAATCTTACAGGATGACCTGTTTCTTGTTTTGATGTATAATCATGCTAACATACAGCCTTGTCAATGCTCTGACAGCATAAAACAGGAAGGATTTTACCCATGGTTAACATCATAATCACTATTCTCATTATTTTGATCGTTTCTATATTTTCTGTGCAAAATTCTGCCCCGGTCGCCATTACCTTTCTTGTATGGCAATTTCAGGCATCTCTCGCCATTGTTATCTTTCTTTGCGTTTTGAGTGGCGTCATAATTGGAGTTGCCCTCGCCTTCCTGTACAGGATAAAACGGCAACGCCAAGCCCGGCTTAAAAATTCTGAATAACCCATTTATGGAGCCTCCACTGCTAAAAACGATCAGGGATTGATACTCCTGACAATCTTGC
>MVQO01000044.1 GCA_002067585.1 Syntrophorhabdus sp. PtaB.Bin027 | reverse complement strand
GTGCTGCGAAGAAGGTCCTCCTCCAACAGCATCAAAAGAGTCATCGCCGTTGCCATGGCACATCTGAAAGGGCATGTCAATGGCCCAGCAGCCTCGTGGATATGGTATGGGTTTAAGTGAAACCCCTAATAAAGGCCTCTCACGTTTTTTGCAAACCCATAGATCAGGAAAGAGAAGAGAAGGAAAACAAGAAACAAGTCATCAATTCAGCCTGTCGATTTATTTTGTTGCGAGTAATGCCCGTGCCCGTTCCAGATCACTTGGGGTATCAATCCCGAAACCTTTGTATTGAGTAACAATTACTTTAATTTTGTGCCCGTTTTCCAGGGCCCGGAGTTGTTCAAGGGATTCTGTTTCTTCGAGTGGGCTTTTTGGCATGGTCACAAATAAATCAAGAAACTGCCGGGTGAATGCGTAGATGCCAATGTGCTTATAGGATAAGCCTGGAGTCCGGAGCCCGGAGTCTGGAGTTTTTACGAATGGGATGGAGGAACGGGAGAAGTAGAGGGCAAAGTTAAAGCGGTCTAGGACAACTTTAACTGTATTTGGGTCCTTGTAATCACGTTCATCTGTTAGGGGGCAACACAGGGTTGCCATCTCTGTATTCCCCTGCTCCATGGTTGAGAAGAGTTGGTCTATGATAGAGGCCTCAACGAATGGTTCATCGCCCTGAAGGTTTATCACAATGTCCGCATCTCTACCTTTCATCGCTGCACAGACCCTGTCTGTTCCACTCGGAAGGGCAGGGTCGGTCATGATCGTCTCAGCCCCAAAGGCAAGGGCAGTATTCCTGACTTTTTCGTTATCAGTGGCAATGAGTATACTTTGTGCAAGCTTCGACCTTTGTGCTCCCTCATACACCCATTGGAGAAGAGGCTTGCCACCGACATTAATGAGCGGTTTTCCCGGTAACCGGGTAGAAGCGTAGCGGGCCGGTATAACAATAATTCTTTTCATGATGTCCGCCCGTTCAGGTATTGTTTCAGGAACGATCCAGTATGGCTTTTTGAAACCCGGCAAAGATCTTCAGGTTTGCCTTTTGCAATCACCATTCCGCCTTTTTCTCCGCCTTCTGGGCCAAGATCCACAATATAGTCAGCGCATTTTATCACATCCATATTGTGCTCTATGATTACAACGGTATTCCCTTTGTTTACCAGCTCAAAGAGCACATGAAGGAGTTTGTCGATATCGGCAAAATGAAGGCCTGTTGTAGGTTCATCAAGGATATAAAGGGTTTTACCTGTATCCCTTTTAGAGAGTTCCCTGGAGAGTTTTATTCTTTGAGCTTCTCCTCCGGACAGGGTAGTGGCTGCCTGGCCAAGTCGGATATACCCCAGGCCAACCTCGGAGAGAACCTTCAATTTATTCTTAATGAGGGGGAAGGCATCAAAAAATTCCATCGCCTGAGTTACTGTCATTTCAAGGACGTCCGCTATGCTTTTACCCTTGTATTTAACTTCCAGGGTGTCCCTGTTATACCTTCTTCCTTTACAAACATCGCACACAATATAGATATCCGGCAAAAATTGCATCTCTATTTTTACGAAGCCTTCGCCTGAACATGATTCACACCGGCCGCCCTTCACATTAAAACTGAATCTTCCCTCCTTATATCCTCGTACACGTGACTCGGGGAGTTTTGTGAAGAGCTCACGGATGTAAGTAAAGACACCTGTATAGGTTGCGGGATTTGACCGGGGTGTTCTCCCGATGGGCGACTGGTCTATGTCGATTACCCTATCCACTGCCTCGAACCCAGTTATGCCATCATTTTCACCGGCACGATCTTTGGATTTGTACAGTTTTTGTTTGAGGAGTGGATACAGGGTATCCACAATGAGGGTGCTTTTTCCAGAACCGGAAACCCCTGTAATACAAGTTAAAACGCCGAGTGGAATTTCTACGTTTATGCCCTTGAGGTTGTTGGCGCGTGCCCCTTTGATCTTAATAAATCCTTTCGGTTTCCGACGTACTTTCGGCATCTCTATTCTGAGACGATCCGAGATATACATGCCGGTCACTGATTCATCATGCTTGCATAACTCCTCAGGGGTACCCTGAAAGACGAGCCTACCACCGTTTTCCCCGGCACCGGGCCCCAGGTCGATCACATAGTCCGAAGAAACAATGGCATCATGGTCGTGCTCCACGACAATGACAGTGTTGTCAAGGTCTCTTAAGCGCTGGAGCGTGGCAAGAAGCCGTTGGTTGTCCCTCTGGTGGAGACCTATGGTCGGTTCGTCGAGAACATAGAGAACTCCGGTGAGACCGGAACCAATCTGTGTCGCAAGCCTTATCCTCTGTGATTCACCAGATGAGAGAGTGGCCGAATTCCGTGCAAGGGTGATATAGTCGAGGCCAACGTCGATGAGAAATTGCAAACGAACGCCGATCTCCTTCAGTATTGTTCTGGCAATCTCTTTCTCTTTATCAGTAAGCATGAGATCTTTGAAGTACTGAAGACAACGAGAGAGGGTCATCTGGGCGACCTGGTCAATATTGAGGTTGTTGATTTTTACCCAGAGCATCTCTTTCTTGAGCCTGGTGCCATTGCATGTGGGACACGGAATAAGGTTGATAAAGCGTTCAAATTTCTCTTTTTCCCATGGAGGAGCATTTTCCCAGTCTTCTTGGAGTTCTCTGATTACTCCGGGAAAGCTTTTCTTGACGAAGTCCCTCCTGGAGCCTCTGTTGTAGTGAAAGGTAATTTCTTCTCCATTGGACCCGTGAAGAATAGCATCTTGAACATACTTGGGGAGATCTTTGAAAGGTTTTCGGATATCAATATTGTAATGATTTACAATAGCCTCAAGAAAGGGCATGAAATGAACTGGGCTTTTCTCGCTCCACGGGAGAACAGCACCCTCTCGAAGGGATAGGTCCTGATTGGGAATGATCAACACAGGATCAAAATATTCCTTTACGCCGAGGCCATAACATGCGGGACATGCTCCGTAAGGATTATTGAAAGAAAACATTCTTGGGGTGATTTCCGGATAGCTGATTCCGCAGTCAGGGCAAGCAAACATTTCGCTAAACACCATGGTTTCCTTTTCTGATTCCACCTTGACGATGCCATTTGCCTTTTGAAGAGCCAGTTCCACCGCCTCAAAAAGCCTGCGCTCAATCCCATCTCTGATGGTTATCCTGTCAATGACAACATCAATTTCGTGCTTCTTGTTCTTATCGAGGACGATCTCCTCGGCCAGATCGACTATGGTGCCGTTCAGCTTGATTTTTGTAAAACCCTGCTTCCTGAGGTCATCAATCTCCTTTCGGTACTCTCCTTTTCTTCCCCGTATGATGGGTGCAAGGATCGAAAGTTTGGCGCCAGTACCTGCAGCCAGAATTGTATCAACTATCTGCGGGGCATGCTGGCTGGTTATTTCTTTGCCGCAACCATAGCAATAAACATGACCGATACGAGCGAAAAGAAGCCGCAG